>JAZRFQ010000043.1:0-70737 GCA_045643725.1 Eubacteriales bacterium
ATTAAATGAGGCGAGCCTCACTTAACATCTTTTAGAGCTATTTTGTCTAGCTTGTTTTTACTTTTTGAGTTATTAATTCAAAGTGTTATTAACGAGATCTCTGCACAACTTCGAAAGCCATAAGCTCTCTCAGTTCAGTGCTCGAAATTTCATGTTGTTCAATTTTCAATGAGCGATTCGCGCCGTCCTCGCGTCGAGCGCTTGTCTATTATACTAAATTTTGTGTTATTTGTCAATACTTTTTTTGAATTTTTTTTAACTTTTTTTCGATTCGGCTCTTTTGTGTCGTTTGTACCAATTTTATCTGCGGTTTTTGTACATCTTGCACAAAAAACTCGGGTATTAAAACCGCCGTTGGAAAGAGACGCGGCTGCTGTGATGAGAGCGTGCGGCTTATATTATATACCGAGCGCGCCTTATATAATATATAATGAAGAAAAGGGACCGCCGAAGCAGTCCCTTTTTATCGTTCAAATATTCAATCAGATGTACTTTACAACAAGATCGCTCGTGTTCGAATCCCACTGGTCGCCCTTGGATATCGCGTTCCAATTATCCTCGGTGCCACGATACTGGAGGCTCTTCAAACCTGTGCAATCAGAGAACGCGCCATCGCCTATGGATACAAGGCACTCTCCGAGAGTGACCTCTGCGAGATTAGCACATGCCGCAAATGCAAAATCGCCAATAGTCTCAACAAAATTGGGAACAGTGCTTACGGTAACAGCTACAAGACTTTTACATCCATAGAAAGCATAATCATTTATCTCGGTTATAAGGTGAGAAACAACAAACTCTGTGAGAAGCTCACCGTTGATATAAAGATCAGCTCCGTTAGACAAGGGGTTAGCCGCCGCATCAACGAAGGATATGGCACACCACTCCTCAACGGTACCATTGTAGTAAACGACGGTAAGCGCCTCGCAATCACTAAATGCAGAAGCATCAATGCTTGTTACGCTATAAGGAATAAGAATGTTGGAAAGAGCGGCGCAGCCGTAGAAGGCCTTAGTGCCGATATGCTTTACGCTCACAGGAATAACAACGGAGGCAAGATTCTCGCAACCGTAGAATGCACCGTCGCCAATGGACTCAACGCCCATGGGAATCTCTATTGCAGTAAGGCTCTTGCAGTTATAGAAAGCTCCATCACCGATGTAGTTAACTGCAGCAGGAATCTTGACTCCCGCGAGTTTCTCACAACCATAGAAAGCAGCGGTTCCGATGTATGTAAGGCTATCAGGAAGAGTAATGCTCTCAAGTGCAACACAATAACGGAACGCAGCGTCTCCGATAGATACGATAGAATTGCCGAGCACAACCTCGGAGAGCTTGAAGCAAGCGCGGAAGGCGTAAGCACCGATATTCTCGACACCATCGCAAATAATTACACTCTGAAGATTGTCACAACTATAGAAAGCGCACGCACCAATGGTCTTAACACCCTCACCAATCAGAACGCTCTCGAGAGCGTTGCAATCGTAAAATGCATACTCGCCGATAATATCAGCATCGGATATTTCGACCTTTATAAGTGCAACGCAACCTGCAAATGCAAAATCGCCAATCTCCTCAACGCTCGCAGGGATGTCGAGGCTTATCATATTGGTGCATCCGGCGAAAGCAGCTTCGCCGATCGTCTTAACAGTCTCGGGAATTCCAACGTACTCAACGGAAGAATTCTCGAATACGCCGGGAGCAATCGCAACCACCTTAAGGTTGCCAATATATGCGGGAATAAATACGCACTTGTCGGTGCAGGTTCCAAGACCCGTAACGGTGTAGGTGTTATCCCAATTCAACTCATATTCGAGTCCCTCAGAGCCATTCGATACGACACCGCAGCCGGAGCAGGTATAGGTTACAGTCTTGCCGTCAAGGATAGCTGTAACAACGTGACCAAGAGCACGAATAGCAAGTGTCTCGCGACTAAGCTCATCCTTACACGTCGAGCAATAAACTACGCTATCATACTTGCCGTCTACAACGCAGGTCGCCTCGACGCGATTTTCTTCTACAGCGGTCGCAGGGGTATGGCCAAGAGCCGCAATAACGAAAGACTCGCGGCTAAGCTCGTCGTCGCATACCGAGCAATAAGTCACTACGTCGTACTTACCGTCCACAGTACAGGTAGGCTCTACTCGATTCTCTTCTATAGCGGATGCAGGGGCATGACCAAGAGCCGCAATAACGAAAGACTCGCGGCTAAGTTCAGCATTACATGCCGAGCAGTAGGTTACTTCATCATATCCGCCAGCCTCTGTACAGGTAGGCTCTACGCGATTCTCTTCTATAGCAGGCTTTGCCTTGTGGCTAGACTTTTTGATCTTGGCAACATCAACCTTATCGCAGCCCTCTCTGTTACAAGTACGCTCCTGAGAGCCCTCCTTTGTGCAGGTAGGCTGCTCTGTGACCTTAAAACGAGTGTAATCGTGTCCAAGGGGATCGAGACGCTCGCTCTCAAGAATCTCGCCGCACTTACCTCGGCATACGAGTTGCCTCTCGCCCGCTTCCGTACAAGTAGCCTCAGTAACAACCCACTCTGTCTTTTTGTGCTCGCAGGGAATGCCAAAAATGCACGCCAAAACGATCACTACTACCGTGATAACGGATTGAATAGCAAAGACCAGAATTTTAACATGTTCTTTTTTCATAACTTTACCTCAATGTAGCGTATAAATATGATTTTACACTTATATTATACACGTGATTTTTTGCTTTGTCAAGTTGTATAAGAAAAAATTGAAAAACAAAGGTAGTCCTATTCTACCTCTATACTCGCCGCCCATTTCTCAAACTCGGGAATGTAGTCAGAGGAAAGCGAAGCGTAGCAAAACATCTGGATCATCCAGATACAATCGGTGCCCTTGATAACGAGAGATCGACAGTAATAAAGCACGCCCTCTGCATCGGCGTCGGCGGCAATATAGCTGAACTCGGCGCGATCGACACCGTACTCTACCTCTACCGCCTCGTTCATACCGTTTTCGGTCAAGGCGTGGTCGACAAACTCGGCAACGTCAAGCGTTGTGATGCCCTGTACGGCAAGTGCACTCTTCGTGTGCTTGTTGAAGACTATATAGGACTCGTCGTCGCCGTAGGCATAGAGCGCGTTCTCTATCGCGCGCTGCTCGAAGCGCGACGGGAGCTCGAAGGATATTCCCTGCTTCTCATAGCGTGTAGTACCGCAAGAGGTAAGGGTGATGCAGAAAATCAAGGTGAAAACCAGAAGTATCGGGAGCGATTTTTTCATAAGCATATCTCCGTTTAAGGGTTATTCGGTTAAGACGCGCAGGATCTGTGCAGGATCATCAGCGACGTAGTCGGCATCCGAGAGCTCTTCTCTCTTGCGGAAGCCCCAGGAAACGCCGATCACCCTCGCGGCATTCATATTTTTGCCCGTCTGCACGTCCACGGCGGTGTCGCCGACAAAGGCACACTCTTCGGGAGCGAAACCCAGCGCAGAGAGCACAAAAAGAGGCGCGTCGGGTGCAGGCTTGAGAGGCACACCGTCCTTGCCGCCGACAACCATATCAAAGGTGTCGGGGAAGAAATGAGCAACGGCATCCTTGGCTATTCTGTCCTGCTTGTTCGAAACAACGGCGAGGCGTATGCCTGCGCGATGAAGTTCCGAGAGAAGCTCATCGATACCGTCGTATTTAGCCGAGAGGTAATATGGATCAGACTTGTAGTCTCGGTCGTAAGCATCGAGCACCGTATCAACGGTCTTCTCGTCCGTTACGCCGAAATGTGCGAGAGTACGGGTGATGAGAAGTCTCGCGCCGTTGCCGACGAAGTACTTGCACTGATCCTCGGTGATATTCGGGTATCCGAACTTTTGTAAAGTTTTATTTACAAAATGCGTTATTGTGGTGATGGTGTTAAGTATGGTGCCATCAAGGTCAAAGATACAGCATTTGATCATTTGAGTCGCCTCAATCTATTCTCTTGAGCTTGGCGAAGGTTGCCATCAGGCGCTTCTCCTGACCGTCATCAAATCTGACGGTATAGAGCACGTCGCCACCCATATCCTTGGCGGCAAGCACCGTTCCCTGACCGAACATCATATGCTCGACGCGAGTGCCGGGCTCAAAGCGAGTAACACCAAAGCTCTTCGGCGTTGCACGCTCTGTCGTCTTGGTTATATCGGGACGTCTGTTCCACTCCGCAGACACGTTTTCGCGTCTGAAATTTGACACGGGTCGCCTGTAAGCAGGCTCGGAGCTGCGTGGCGGCGCGTTCTTCGGTCTATCCTCTTCGATGATCGAGCGAGGGATTTCCTCTCTGATGAATGAGGAGAGACGGTTGTACGTAGTCTTGCCGTACATGGTGCGCGATCTTGCCGCGGTTATGCAGAGCTGATCCTTTGCGCGAGTTATTGCAACGTATGCGAGTCTGCGCTCCTCGCTCATCTCGGCGGAATCGCCGACGTCCTTATCGGACGGGAAGATTCCATCCTCCATACCTGCAAGGAAGACCACGGGGAACTCAAGTCCCTTGGCGGCGTGAACCGTCATGAGCACGACGGCATCCGCCGACTCATCATACTTATCTATATCGCTGACGAGAGCAAGCTCCTCAAGGAAGCCCGAGAGCTCGGGAAGAATATCGGCGTCGCGACACTTGTTCTCATACTCGACCGCCGCCGAGATAAGCTCCTCTACGTTCTCGCTCTTAGTCTCGCCCTCAAAGCCCTCTGCCGCGAGCATATCGCGGTAGCCGCTCTCGTGGAACACGGCGCGAATAAGCTCGGAGGGGCTCGCCTCACGGCGTCTGACTCCGTCAATAAGCGAGTAAAATGCCGCAAGCTTATCGGCGCTCTTGGCGAGCGAGACGTACTCCCCCGCCCTCTCGATGACCGAGAGCATCGAGCATCCCTCGGCGTTGGCGATCGCCTCGATGGCATCGACTGTTGCCGTACCGATCTTGCGCTTAGGCTCGTTGATTATTCTCTTGAGTCTGAGGTTATCCGACGAGGACGCGACGACCGAGAGATAGGCAATCATGTCCTTGATCTCCTTGCGATCGTAGAATCCGAGGTCGCCGACAACCTTAAAAGGCACGCCGCTCTTGGCAAACGAGGTCTGAAGCGATCTGCCGAGGGCGTTGACGCGGTAAAGAACGGCATAGTCGGAATATTTGCGCTTTTCCTTGTATATACCGCCTGTGATTTTGTCAACTATATACTTGCCCTCTGCCGTCTGATCCTCGAGAATGCGGAGGCTGATGGGACTTCCCTTACCCTTCGCGCACCAGAGGCTCTTCGAGTGGCGGTCGGGGTTGTTTTTGATAACCGAATTCGCCGCCTCGAGTATTATCTCGGTGGAGCGGTAATTCTGCTCGAGCTTTATCACCGTCGCGTCGGGATAGGTCTTGTCGAAATTGAGAATGTTCTCGACCGTCGCGCCGCGGAAGCGGTAAATGCTCTGATCGTCGTCGCCGACGACCATAATGTTTCTGTACTTGTCCGACAGAAGCGTAGTCAGGACGAACTGCGCGTAGTTGGTGTCCTGATACTCGTCCACGAGAACGTGGCGGAACTTGTTCTGATAGTAAGAGCGAACCTCGGCATCATCGCGAAGAAGCTCTACCGTTTTCATTATAATATCGTCAAAGTCGAGGGCGTTATTTGCCATCATGCGCTTATTGTAAAGCCTGTAGACGTCCTTGACGTGCGCGGTTCTAGGATCTGCGGTCACGTCGTAATCGTCGGGGAGGATAAGCGCGTCCTTGGCTCTGCTGATAGCATCGGCAACGGCACGGGGAGCCAGGCGCTTCTCGTCGATGTCAAGCTCCTTCATGCAGAGTGTGACCATTCGCTTCTTATCATCTGTATCATATATAGAGAAGCCCTCACGCAGGCCTACTCTGTCGCCGTACTTACGCAGAATACGCAGGCAAACAGAATGGAACGTGCCTGCCCAGACGGCGCTCGATGCCTCCTCGTCGTCGAGGGTGCGCGCGAGTCTGTCGCGGATCTCGCGAGCCGCCTTGTTGGTGAAGGTGATGGCGAGCAGAGCCCACGGGGGCGTGGGGGCATAGATGAAGCGAGGCAAAATCTCGGCTATCTCATCCTCGGGAAGCGAAATTGCCGCCTCGAGCGCGTCTACAACCTCGGGCGTTACGTCCGCAGGGACGAAATCGGAGCTGTAAGCATCGCCATATTTAATTATGTAGGAAATTCTGTTGACGAGGACGGTGGTCTTGCCCGTACCTGCGCCCGCAAGCACGAGAAGCGGTCCTTTGGTGCAGAAGACCGCACGGCGTTGCTCGGGGTTCAAATCACGAGCGAATACCTTGTCAAAGAGAGCGCGCTTGGCGGCTAAATATCTTTTGCTGAGCTCCAATGGTTTTTCTTCCTTTTTTAGTAATAATGTGCATTTTTCACGAAAATTCGGCGTTTTTTGCAGATAGCGTATAAGGATTTTGGACAAAGCCTCATTGTTTTCGTATATTTTACTCCGAAGAGTACAAAATATTGCGACAACGCCCTTTTCAAAGGTCTTGCGTTTGCGAGTAAAAAAACTACATAAAAGCGTTTTTTGAAAAATATCCGTCTTTTTATACACGTCGCGGAGTGCAATTCGCAAAAATTGTCGCCTAGAGTCGACAAACCGACATACGACAAGGGTTTAGGACTCGAATTAGTCCACTTTTCAACAACTTGAATGTTGGTTCTGTTGAAAACCGAGGCTTTTGAAAAACTTGCTTTTTTCGTTTTTTGACTAAAAAATCTTCTTTTTTCGTTATCAAGCCTTTTCTCGAATTTTCGCATTCTGCCGCCGTTTTTCGGCGTTTTCGAGTTCGTAAGATTTACTACTTTTTATTGAACTTTTTCGCAATATCGTTGTTATTTCTCTTTTTTTGAGGTGTTTTTGCGCCACTATTCGCCTTTTTACCGCCTCTTGTGAGGGCATCGGCCTCGCGGCGTATTCTTGCGGCATCTTCACCAAAAACGCGGTCGAATTTGGTCTTTTTCTTCGCGGTCTCGGGACGGTGATAGCTAACGTCGGGACGGCGAGCCGATGAGGTCGCGCTGCGCTGTGAGGGCGAGCGCTTGGTGGATCTACCCGACGATTTGCCGGCGGTCTTGCCGCGCTTATCATTGTAATATCCGCCGCTATGCTGACCAAATGCAGGACGAACGAGGCAATCGGGGCCGTTGCCAATGAGATCCTCTCTGCCTGCGAGAGTAAGCGCCTCGCGTACAAGTCCCGCATTCTCGGGACGAGCGTATTGCAGAAGAGCGCGCTGAAGTTGCTTTTCACGGTAGTCGGTGGTGACCTTGACCGCCTTGCCGGTCATGGGGTGTATGCCGGTGTAATACATAACGGTCGAGATCGTGCCCGGGGTGGGATAGAAGTCCTGCACCTGCTCAGGCTGGTAGCCCCATCTCTTGAGCCAAAGTGCCATCTCGACGGCATCCTTCATAGTTGCGCCGGGGTGACTCGACATAAGGTAGGGGACGATATACTGCTCAAGTCCCGCCTCGCGCGAGAGCTCGAAATACTTTTTCTTGAACTGTTCGAATACCTCGATCGGCGGTTTGCCCATCATGGAGAGTGCCGCGTTAGAGCAATGCTCGGGCGCAACCTTCAGCTGACCCGAAACGTGATGTGTAACGAGCTGACGGAAGAAGGAATCATCCTTATCATATATGAGGTAATCAAAGCGGATTCCCGAGCGCACGAAGACCTTTTTGACCTTCGGGAGTCTCTCGATATCAAGGAGAAGCTCAGCGTATTCGGTATGATCGACCTCCAAATTTTTACACGGGGTGGGGGATAGGCACTTTTTCGCAGGGCAAACGCCATCCTTCGCCTGCTTTTTGCAGGAGGCGTAGCGGAAGTTGGCGGTAGGGCCGCCGACGTCGTTGATATAGCCCTTGAAGTCGGGAAGCTCGGTGATCTTCACCGCCTCCTCTATGACCGAGTCGTGACTGCGCGAGCGCACCTCACGTCCCTGATGGAATGCGATGGCACAGAAATTGCATGCGCCGAAGCAACCGCGGTTGTGAGTGATCGAATGCTTCACCTCGGTGATTGCGGGAACGCCGCCCTCGGCGATATAGTCGGGGTGGAAATCGCGAGCATATGGGAGCGAATAAACAAAGTCGAGCTCCTCGCGCTCAAGCGGAGGCATCGGAGGATTCTGCACAAGCAGCTTGTCGCCGTAGCGCTCAACTATCGCCTTGCCGCGTACCGAATCGTTGTTCTTGTACTGTGTGGCGAAGGCGCGAGCGTAGGCCTGCTTGTCGGTTTTCAAGGTATCGTAATCGCCGACCTCGATGGCATCGTAGTGTAGCTTCTCGCCCTCACGGCACATATAGACGGTGCCGCGCACGTCGCGGATCTTCTTGACGGGAACACCCTTATCAAGCAGGGCCGCGATTCTGCGGAGAATGTTCTCGCCCATTCCGTAGGTGAGAATATCGGCGCGCGAGTCAACGAGGATCGAGCGTCTGACTCTATCCTCCCAGTAATCGTAGTGAGCAAAGCGGCGCAGAGATGCCTCAAGGCCGCCGATAATGATCGGCACGTCGCCGTATGCCTCGCGGATGCGGTTGCAGTAGACGATGGTTGCGCGATCGGGGCGACCGCCCATTTTGCCGCCTGCCGAGTAGTAATCGTAGGAGCGTTTTTTCTTGGAGACGGTATAGTGCGCGACCATAGAGTCGATATTACCGCCGGAAACCAAAAAAGCGAGCCTCGGGCGGCCAAAGCGTCGGAACGCCTCGGCACTCTTGTAGTCGGGTTGGGCAAGAACTGCCACTCTAAACCCCTCTGCCTCGAGAACTCGCGTTATAATAGCCGCACCGAAGGAGGGATGATCAACGTATGCATCACCCGTAACGTAGACGAAATCGACCTCCTGCCAATTTCTGTCGCGAACGTCGTCCATATTGACGGGCAAGAAATCTCTTCTGTCCATTTTTCCTCCTATATGTCAACCATAGTTTACATTTTTAGTAGGTGGCGTGTAATTTGTCACGCCACCGATCCTGTTATATTAGAGAGTGAACTCCGAGAGGATGACCTCGGTCTGCGAGCCGTCCTCCATATTACGAAGCTGTGCTCTGCCCGACTCGATCTCCGAGTCACCGATGATGAGGGTGCGCTTTGCACCTATCTTGTTGGCGTACTTCATCTGCGCCTTGAGGCTTCTGCCAACTACGTCGCACTCAACGAATTTGCCGAGCTTTCTCTGTCTCTCGGTAATACCGAGAGCGGCGATTTGCGCGCGCTCACCCATAGCCGCGATATAGAGATCGGGCGCGGGAGCTGCGATATTATCGAGTCCTGCCTCGCGCATAGCGAGGATAACTCTCGTGATACCCATACCGAAGCCGATACCCGAAAGTGCAGGGCCGCCGAGCGACTCCACAAGACCGTCGTATCTGCCGCCGCCACAGACGGTGGACTGTGCGCCGATGCCCTCGGCGATGAACTCGAACACCGCACCGGTGTAATAGTCAAGACCGCGTACGATCGCGGGATCTACAACGTACTCGATGCCCATCTCGTCGAGCGCGGACTTGAGCATCTCAAACTTGGATGCACAGCTTTCGCAGAGGTGATCGACGGTTCTGGGTGCGCCCTTTGCGCCCTCGGCGCAGGGGGGATACTTGCAATCAAGAAGGCGAAGAGGATTCTTGTCAAGTCTCTCAACGCAGGTGGGACAGAGCTTTTCCTTTCTGCCCGAGAAGTAAGAAACGAGCGCGCCGCGATAGTTGGGGCGGCACTCCTTACATCCGATGGAGTTGATGTGAAGCTTCACGTTAGTGAGACCGAGGCGGCGAAGCACAGAATTTGCAAGTGCAATCGCGGTAGCATCGGCGGCAGGGCTCTCCGAGCCGAACATCTCTGTTCCGAACTGGAAGAATTCGCGGCTTCTGCCTGCCTGGGGCTTCTCGTGACGGAAGCAGGAAATTATGTAGTAATATTTGAGAGGCATCGGATCGGAGTACTTTCCGTTCTCGATAATGGCTCTTACAACCGATGCAGTCCCCTCGGGACGAAGCGAAATGGAGCGATTCTCGTCGCGGTCAGCGAAGGTATACATCTCCTTCTGAACCACGTCGGTGGTATCGCCAACACCGCGCACGAAAAGCTCGGTGTTCTCAAAGGTAGGCGTGCGGATCTCGCCGTAGCCGTATTTCTCGGCCTCCTCGCGCATAATCCCTTCTATGTAACGGAACAAGGGAGTCTCGCCGGGGAGAATATCCATCGTGCCTTTAATCTTCTGTATCATTTTTTACGTCCTCCGTATGTGCTAGTTTTAATATTTCGTCAAGTCGCTCGCGGTCGCCTATCCACTCGAGCATTCCGAGCACCGCTTCAAAGCCCGATGCGGCTCTGTAATCCGCCGCCTTGGCGTGTCTCGGTCTATTGAGATGCGTGGAATTCGAGGCTCTGCGATAGACCTCTGCCTCGTCCTCGAGGAGCATCGGTTTGATCCTTCGCATCATCTCCGCCTGCGCCTCGGCGGTAACGTATCTCTGCGCCGCGACGTTGAGGTCGCCCGACTTGCAATGCCCTGCCTCGATGAGCATCCGTCTGACGTAGAGCGAATGCACAGCGTCCCCAAGGAATGAGAGCGCCTGCACCGACGGCAGCGTCGCGCCTATTATTTTGTCGTGCATCGTCTCACCTCCAATGAGCCCATAACATTTCATTATATTATACCATACCCCACAGGAAAAATCAACGGATTTATAAAATAATATATCGTATTTTATATTATTTTCGTAAATAAAAAAATATTTTTGGAAAACACTTGAAATAATTATTATTATGTGGTACAATGTTTGATAGAATACTATCTTTATTGGTAGGCAGATATTACGAGGCAGATTTCAAGTGAGCGATTTTTCTTATATTGAACGCAATCTTGCCGAGGTCAGGTCCGACCTTGCGAGAATAGCCGAATCCTCGGGCAGAAGCATACCGACACTCGTGTGCGTCACGAAGAGCGGTAGCGACGAGGAGCTTCTTGCGCTTGTGCGCGCGGGAGCGACCGATATAGGCGAGAACAGACCGCAGGAGCTGATGCGACGCGGTGATCTTCTCGGCGGTGCGGATTTGCATCCGACGCTCCACGAGATCGGCAATCTGCAACGCAACAAGGTCAAGTATATAATCGAGCGCGCGTCACTTATACACTCGCTTGATTCACTAACACTTGCAGAAGAGATCGAGCGCCAGGCGGCGATGCGCGACATGAAGGCGCGCGTCTTGATCGAGGTCAACTCGGGCGGCGAGGACGCCAAGGGCGGCGTTATGCCGGAGGCGGTCGAGGAATTCTATCTCGCTCTTGCGAAATTCCCACACATCGAGGTCTGCGGTCTTATGACAATGGGACCTGTGTGCGAGGACGAAGAGGAGATCAGACCTTATTTCGCGCTTACCAAAAGAATATTTGATGATATTAAAACGCGCCACGGATTCGTCGGTGAGGGCATACTCTCCATGGGCATGAGCGACAGCTACAGAGTCGCCATTGAGGAGGGCTCGACTCTTGTAAGAATCGGACGCAGACTATTTAAAAAATAAGGAGTGACAAAGACATGTTTGAAAAATGGGCAGAAAAGTTCC
Source organism: Eubacteriales bacterium (assembly GCA_045643725.1). Lineage (GTDB taxonomy): Bacteria > Bacillota > Clostridia > Oscillospirales > CAG-272 > UBA1740. Next base: position 11,595 of record JAZRFQ010000043.1, read on the forward strand.
AGACCAGAGCTGAGGACAACAACGTAACCTTTAAGAATTTTGATGAGAGAGCAGAGGCACCCGCTCCCGCTCCCGTACAGAGACCTGCACAGAAGAAGACCGAGGAGGCTCCCGCGCCTGCACCTGTTATCAAGAACAGCCTCTCTTCCGCAGATAACCTTGAGCTCAAGGTCGTAAGACCCGAGACCTTCGGCGAGGTAAGCACCATCGCTGACTACCTTCTCGCAGATTGCACCGTAGTTCTCAATCTCGAGCTTCTCGACAAGGCAGCATCGCTTCGTATGCTTGACTTCCTCAACGGTGTAACCTACTCCAAGGATGGCGAGATCAAGAAGGTTGCACAGAGCACCTACATCATCACTCCCCACAACGTTGACGTCAACGACGCCAAGTAATTTTCGGCGAGCTAAATACGTAAAAACTGATTTTCTATGGGAATCGGCAACGGTTGCCGATTCCCATTTTATTTTTGTTTGGAGTTAAAAAATGGTTTTATTGAAGAAGCAAAAGCCGATCGACTACATCCTCTACACCGCCATCATTCTCGGCGGAATCTTTGTCGATCAGCTCTCAAAATTCCTGATCGATAAATTCATGGTAGTCACGCAGTCGATACCGATCATCAAGGATTTCCTGCATATTACCTATCACACTAATCCCGGTATGGCATTCAGTCTGATGAGCGAGCCGGGCAAGAGATGGATATTCATCGCTTTCTCGACTATCGCGATCATCGGATTTGCCCTTTACCTCTATTTTGGTCACGCCGAGAACAAGCTGTACGGCGTATCTATCGCCATGGTGGTTTCGGGCGGACTTGGCAATATGATCGACCGTATCGGCATCGGCTTTTACACAAATCCCGACGGCATGGGCGAGGTAATCGACTTTATTGATTTTTGCGGTATCTGGAACGCGGTGTTCAACGTTGCAGACTCCTTCGTGTGCGTTGGCGCAGGCCTTCTGATTCTCGCATGCGTTATGGACATAATCAAAGAGGAGAAGGCAAAAAAGGCTCTCTCCAAGGAATCCGACGATGACTCACAGAGTAAGTAAGGACGAGGCGGGAATGCGCCTCGACGCCTATATCGCCGCAGTATCCGATCTCTCGAGAAGCGCGGCGGCAAGGCTCATTGAGTCGAGCAGCGTGACCGTGAACGGCAAACTCGCCGAGAAAAAGCGCGCGATCGCCGAGGGTGACGTGGTCGAGATCACACTCCCCGACCCCGAGGAATGCGAGGCACAGCCCGAGGATATCCCTCTCGACGTCGTCTATGAGGACGATGACATTATCGTTATAAACAAGCCCGAGGGCATGGTTGTTCACCCCGCGCCCGGCAACTATTCGGGCACGCTTGTCAACGCCCTGCTTTTCAGATGTCGCGATTCCCTCTCGGGCATCGGCGGCGTTATGCGCCCCGGTATCGTACACAGAATCGACAAGGACACATCGGGACTTCTCGTTGTGGCGAAGAATGATTTTGCCCACACGGCACTCTCGGAGGAGCTGAAACATCACGGCATCGAGCGCGAGTATCACGCTCTCGTCAAGGGTGGCTTCGGCGAGGACACGGGTACTGTCGATCTGCCGATCGGGCGTCATCCCATCGATCGCAAGAAGATGGCGGTGCTGAAGAACTCTGAGTCGGCTCGCGAGGCTGTGACTCACTACGAGGTACTGGCAAGATACGGAAATATCAGCTATCTAAAGCTGATGCTCGAGACCGGCAGAACGCATCAGATAAGGGTGCATATGTCATACACGGGTCACCCCCTTCTCGGCGACGAGGTCTACGGACAGTCGAAAATCCCCTTCGAAAAGCGACACGCCCCCCTACTAAACGGTCAGGCACTCCACGCAAAGCGCCTATCGCTCACTCACCCGAGGACGAAGGAGCGTATGACCTTTGAGTGCGATCTTCCCGAGAATTTCAAGCAGCTGATCGAGATCCTGGAGAAGAATTCGCAGTAAGGAAAATCAAAAAACACAAAAATACGCCACGCGGTTTTGCCGCGTGGCGTTTCGTTATTAAAGCTCAACGGCCTTTGCGTACTCGTCCTTGGGAATCGGGCAAACGTAGCCGTCGCCAACGTTCTCATCGAACTCGTCCTTGGCCTTTGCCAAGACGTCGGGGCTCTCATAGAGCTCAACCGCCGTCGATGCCAACACCTTTGCGGCGTAGAGCATTCCCTTATGCGCTATCGAGGTCTTGCCGAGCGAGACGTTCTGCCAGGAGTGACCGGGCGCGCCCGAGGTGAAGCAGGCGGTATAAACCTGCACCGTAGGTGTCTGCCAGGAGACGTCGCCGACATCTGTCGAGCCGGGCGAGAAGTGATCTCCGCGGTGAAGCGGTGCTACAAAATCGTTGAGAGCGCGCTTGCCGCCGTCGGTGAGAGCCGCGATCTCGGTCTTGACTTTCTTATCGTACTGTGCGGCGATGGAGAGATCTCCGTAGCTCTCGTAGGTAGCCTTCATAGCCTTGGCGAATTTCCACTCCTCCTCGGTGTATTCAGGGAGAGCAACCTCGCACAGATTCTTGTACGCGAGTTCCTCAAGCGTCGCGTTCGGTAGCGTGGTAGAGCATCCGTCGATGAACACGCGCTCGTAGCTCGTCTCGGTCATAAGCGCCGCGCCGTCAGCGATCTTGTCAACTCTTGCCTGCAGGGCGAGCGCGTCCTTTACCATCTTGGAGCGCACCATATAGAGCACCGACGCCGTGGGCTGAACCACGTTTGGAGATGCTCCGCCGCCATCGATGATGGCGTAGTGTATTCTCGCGTCGTCCTTGGTGTGCTCGCGCAGATACTGCACGCCCACGTTCATAAGCTCAACGGCATCGAGCGCGCTTCTGCCGTGCTCGGGATCGCCTGCCGCGTGAGAGGCAACGCCCTTGTATTTATAGAGCACCTGAATGCAGGAGTTACAGCTGCCGACCGACACCTCGTTAACGTCAAAGGGATGCCAGGTGATAGCGGCGTCGAGACCGTACCAAATCCCCTCCTTCGCCATAAAGGCCTTACCTGCTCCGCCCTCCTCGCCGGGAGTGCCGAAGAAGATGACAGTACCCTCTTTACCCGTCGACTTCAGATATTCCTTGACTCCGTAAGCCGCCGCGAGCGAGCCTGCACCGAGAAGATTATGTCCGCAACCGTGTCCCGTGCCGCCCTTGACGAGCTCGCATCTCTCGGTAGCTCCGCCAACCTGCGAGAGTCCGGAGAGTGCATCGTACTCGCCGAGAATGCCGATAACAGGCTTACCCGAGCCGTACTTGCCGAGAAACGCCGTGGGAATATTCGCAACGCCTCGCTCGACCTCAAAGCCGAGGCTCTCGAGCGTGTTGCAGTAGTCCTCTGCCGACTTGAACTCCTTGAGCGAGAGCTCCGCGTACTCCCATATTCTATCGGAGATCGCGGTGAAGCAATCTTTTTTTGTATCTATTGCATCTAATGCTATCTGTTTTGTGTTCATAATACGCTCCGTATTCTAAAAAATGGCTGTGCGAGACAGCCATTTTTTTGCTTTTTAAAGTACTTTGGAGAGGAAATCGCGAAGTCTTGCGTCCTTTGGGTTGCCAAAGAGCTCTACAGGAGTTCCCTCCTCCTTGATAATTCCCTCGTCAACGAAGAGAACGCGGTTGGAGACCTCGCGGGCAAAGCCCATCTCGTGAGTAACGATAACCATCGTCATACCCTCGGAGGCAAGCTGCTTCATAAGGTCAAGAACCTCTCCGATCATCTCGGGGTCGAGCGCCGAGGTGGGCTCGTCAAAGAGGATAACGTCGGGATCCATGGCAAGAGAGCGAATGATTGCAACTCTCTGCTTCTGACCGCCCGAGAGTGTCGAGGGATATACGTTTGCCTTATCCTCAAGACCGATTCTGCGAAGAAGCTCCATAGCCTTTGCCTCCGCCTCCTCCTTGGTCTTGAGCTTAAGCTTTACGGGAGCGAGCGTGAGGTTCTCGAGAACCGTTTTATTGTTAAAGAGATTGAACTGCTGGAACACCATACCCATCTTCTGACGGGCAAGGTCAATATCGAGGTGATTCTCATCGTAGATCTTCTTAATAGCCGCCTTGTACGCCTTTCCCTCGGCTACCGAGAACTTCTCGTTGAGAAGATCCTCCGCCTTGATCTTTGCGACAGCGTCGTCCTCGGACATACCGCCCTCGACGAGCTTTGCGAAGGTCTTGGATGCCTTGATTACCTCGGGATGAAGATAGGGATCGACGGGAGTGAGGAGCTTGCCCTCCATCCACACCTCACCGAAGGTGGGTGTCTCAAGGAGATTCATACAACGAAGCAAGGTGGACTTACCCGAGCCGGACGCGCCGATAATGGAAACGACCTCGCCCTCGGCAATAGTGGTGGATACACCCTTCAGCACCTCGAGCTTACCGAAGTTTTTATATACGCCTTTAATATCAAGCATGAGCCTTGAGTCTCCTTTCCACGAGTTTCAGTGCTTTCGAAAGAATGAAGTTAAGAACAAAGTAAATTATGCCAACGATCATAAGGGTAGGAATAGGCGAGAACGTGATGCCCTTTACCATAGCGTAAACGGTCATAAGCTCTCCGACGAAGAAGGTCGATGCAAGCGAGGTCTCCTTGATAATAGTGATAAACTCGTTGCAAAGCGCAGGAAGAATGTTCTTTATTGCCTGAGGAAGAACAATCTGGATCATAGTTGTAGCGCCGTTAAGTCCAAGGCTACGTGCCGCCTCGGTCTGTCCCTTGTCTACCGCCTCGATTCCGGAACGGATAATCTCGGATACATACGCCGCACTGTTGAGAATAAGCGCCAGCGCCACGCTCCAGAACTCATTGAGATCAAGAAACGGAAGAATCTCGGGCAAAAGGAAATAACCTATGTATAGCTGCAAAAGCAGAGGCGTTCCGCGAACGACCTCAACAAAAGCAGTTATAATCCAGCCTATTGGCTTAAACTTTGACATTTTCATAATTGCGAGCAATGCTCCAAGCACAGCACCGCAGGAAACGGTTATGAGCGAAAGAACAAGCGTAGTTCCAACACCCTCAACGAGGAAATTGTACCAATACTCCGAGAAAATTTCGCCCATTTTCTTTATGATTTCAATAAGATACAAGGTCTTACCTCCAAAAAATATTCTTGAATTGACAAAGCGAACTGCCACGCGCCGCGTGGCAGTTCAACCGTTTTATTTATTACTCGGTAATCTTGTTACCGTCGTCGTCATAACCAAGCTGGTCAGCGGTCTTGATCTCGGAGTAGATCTCGCAGGTCTCGTACCAGGTGTTGTAGAGACCGGCTGCCTTTGCCTTTGCAAGAGCAGCGTTGATAGTTGCAAGAAGCGCGGTGTTACCCTTCTGAAGAAGGATTACGTTGTTCTTGTAGAGGTCGTCAACTACGAAGTCAAAGCCTGCCCAATCAAGAGAGTCGGGGTTCTGAGAGATGTAAGCCTCGCCGTTACCGTGTGCAACTGCAAGTGCGTCGATCTTGCCAGTCTTAAGAGCCTCTACTGCAAGGGAAAGATCGCCGTAAAGCGAGATCTCTGCACCCTTGGAAACAAGCTGCTCGTTAACGAGGAGCTCCTGAAGAGATGCACCCTGCGCGCCTATCTTCTTGCCTGCAAGAGACTCTGCGGTAGTGAACTTACCTGCATTCTCCTTGGTGGTGATAAGAACCTGCTCGGTCTCATTATCGCCTGCCTCATACCAATCGGTGATCTCGTAGTTCTCTGCACGATCTGCGGTCCAAGAGAAACCGGAGATAGCTGCATCTACCTGGCCGGACTGAACTGCTGCCTGGCATGCGTCGAAGGACATGGGCTTAATAACGAGCTTCTTGTTCATTTCCTTTGCAAGATACATTGCAAGGAGAACGTCGAAACCAACATACTTATCATCGCCGGACTTTGCAAGGTCAACGAACTCCATGGGAGCGAAGTCGGGAGACATAGCAACTACAAACTCTTCACAACCGGAGTCATCAAACTTCAGGCTCTCAGCGATTTTGTCATACGCTGCGGAAAGGCCGTTGGATTCGGGCTGCTTACAAGAGCCAAGTGCGAATACGGAGCAGAGCATGAGAGCTGCTGCAAGTGCGAGTGAGATAATCTTTTTCATGATTTTTTCCTTCTTTCTTTTCTGGGGTGTTGCCCCGTGTTTTTAAGATGGCATAATTATACACCCGCCAAAAACAAAAGTCAATAGTTTTTTGCAAAAAAATTCACTTTTGTTGAATTATTATGCATAATAATTGTTTCATATAGCCTCATTTGTGCATTTTTACCATAAAAGCGCTCCTTTTAATATAAAATTAGATATTATCTATTGCTTTCAGATACATAAAATATTTGTCGCGCGCGTGAGAGTTGTGCATATATTCATCAAGTATGCAATAAATATGCAGACTTTTATTCGCATAAATATGCATATATGCATGCATAAACGTCACTATTGATTTTCTCGCGCGTTTATGATAGAATATTAAGGATAGTTTTCGCGGAAAGGAGTGTGCCCAAGCGGAATCCGCTACGGCGGTCTTGCGGCTTTATATAATATAATGATAGCTTTATCGGTTTCCGATCTCAATCTGTCCTTTGGAACAGACGTTATACTGAAGGACGTGTCCTTCGCTTTGAACGATGGTGACAGAGTTGGCATCATCGGAGTCAACGGCGCGGGCAAGACCTCGCTCTTCCGCGTGATAACCGGCGAATACGAGGCAGACTCCGGAGGAGTATATCTGCAGAAGGGTCACACCATCGGTTGCCTCGAGCAGAATCCCGACCTCTCGCATCTGCCGGGTGAGACTACCTGTCTTGAATATATGTACACCGCGTTCGAGGGACTTCTTGGTCTTGAGAAGTCGATCTCGCTGTGCGAGCGCGAGCTCGCGGCGGCGACGAGCGAGGATGATATACTCACTCTGACCGCGCGCTTAAACGAGCTCAATCGTCGCTTCTCTTCCGAGGGCGGACTCGAGTTTCGCTCAAGATGTCGCGGAATGCTTCTGCGCCTCGGATTCTCCGAGGAGCTGATCGAGAGGAAGATAAAGACTCTCTCGGGCGGACAGTACACGAGACTCGCTCTTGCGAGACTTCTCGCGACCGAGCCCGACGTTCTGATGCTCGACGAGCCGACAAACCACCTTGACATTGACGCGCTTGAGTGGCTCGAGGGCTTCCTCGCATCTTATAAAAAGACGGTTCTTATCATCTCACACGACAGATATTTCCTCGATCGCACTACTTCAAAAACTCTTGAACTGCAGTACGGCAAGGCTCGTCTCTATAACGGCAGCTACACCGCCTGCAAGGAGGAGCAGGAGCGCGAGCGCGCCCCGGGCGAAAAGCGGTACAAGGAGCAGCAGAAGGAGATCGCAAAGATCCGCGCGAACATCGAGTTCCAGCGCAGATGCAACCAGGAGCACAACTACGTCACCATTCGCTCGAAGGAAAAGCAGCTCGCGAGAATGGAAAAGATCGAGCTGATGCCCAAAGCACCGCGCGATATAAGACTCACCTTCTCTGCCGAGGAGGAATCGGCAGGCGACGTTCTCAAGGTCGAGGAGCTCTCGTTCTCCTACGGCGGAGACGAGCTCATCAAGAATCTTTCCTTCTTAATAAGAAGAGGCGAGCGCGCGATGTTCCTCGGTCCCAACGGCTGTGGAAAATCCACGCTCATGAAGCTGATAAACTCTCTGCTCACCCCCACGGGAGGCAGACTGACGCTCGGCTATAATATTAAAATAGGATATTACGATCAGGAAAACCGCGGACTCGACTCGCGCAAGACGGTGTTCGAGGAGATGCACGACGAGTATCCCGACAGAAACGACGGCGATCTGCGAAGCACGCTGGCGCTCTTTCTCTTCGGACCTGACGATATAACAAAGCAGATCTCGACGATCTCTGGCGGCGAGCGAGCGCGACTGACTCTCGCGAAGCTGATTCTCAAGAAGGTCAACCTGCTCATAATGGACGAGCCGACCAACCATCTCGACATTGGCTCCTGCGAGGCACTTGAGAACGCGCTTCTCGCATTCGACGGCACGATAATCGCCGTGTCGCACGACAGATATTTTATTAACAGAATCGCGACGAGAATAATCGAGCTCGATCCCGCGAGGGACAACGGAATGCTCGACTATCGCCTCGAGGACTACGACGATGCCTTCACCGAATATATGCGCCTGCGCCGTCTGCGCGATGCCGATATGGCACAGACCGTGGCGGCAAAGACCGTCACCGATGCAAAGCAGGACTACGAGCAGAAAAAGCGCGAGAACGCCAAGCGCCGCTCCGAGGAAAAGAAGATCGAGCGCGCAAAGGTTCGCATCGCCGAGCTTGAGGAGGAGACCGAGCGCCTCGACGCCGAGCTCTTCGGCGAGGCGGCTAGCGACTACGTCAGAGCCGCCGAGATCGAAAACCGAAAGGCCGAGATCGAGGAAGAGCTGCTCGAGCTCTACGAGCTTGTGATGTAAATCCGCGTTTTTACCACAATTTAACAAATCTAACCCTATAAAACCGACAAGAGTACGTTTTCGTGCGTTTTTCTTGTCGGTTTTTCACATATTTGCGGTCACTTAATAGGTGATTTTTTGGAAGGCAACTATACTTACAAATCACACGGGGTAGGATATAATATTCTTGCCAAGGCAAAAACGGCGGCAAAAGTCACTCATAGAGTTGATTTTGCCACCCTGCTCTGTCGGTTGCAAACAACAGAGCAAAAACACATCCGTCCGCAGAACAAAAAACGAAAGGAGAGAGAAATGAAGTACACGGGAGATCTGGCGAGGAGAATGTATCTATACTTCGCCGAATATAGCGAGCCGTCAGGCGTGCCGAGCTTTGGAAAATTCGCGAGAGGCATCGGCGTCACCCTTGAGGAGCTTTCCTCCTACAGAAAAAAGGAGAAGTTCGACAGGGCATGGCGCGAGTGCATCGAAATCAGGAGAGATTATCTCATAGATATGGCACTGACCAAGCGGTTTGACTCCTCGTTTGCTAAATTTCTTCTCTCTCTTGAGACAGAAAGCGATTCTGCGGACGGCGAGCTTGCCGTATCGCTGGAGGTGGTCTAGTGAGGCTGCCGCTCTCGGTGACGAAAAAACAAAAGCTGTTTATCGATGCAAAGGAGTCCGAGGTTCTCTTCGGTGGGGCAGCAGGCGGAGGAAAGTCCTACGGTCAGGTCGTGGACGCTCTTCTGTTTGCGCTGAAGTACCCTCGCTCAAAGCAGCTGATACTCAGACGAACCTTCGCCGAGCTTGATAAATCACTCATCCGCACCGCTCTCGCGGTATATCCCAGGGAGATATTCACTCTCAACGCCTCCTCCCACGTGGGCAGGTTCAAGAATGGCTCGATCCTCGATTTCGGCTATTGCGCGGCCGAAAACGACGTCTATCAGTACCAATCGGCCGAGTACGACGTCGTGCGCTTTGACGAGCTGACTCACTTCACCGAGTCGCAATACCTCTACCTCATATCGCGAGTGAGGGGAGCGAATTCATACCCAAAGCAGATAAAATCCTCGACCAATCCCGGCGGCGTCGGGCACGTGTGGGTAAAGGAGCGCTTTGTGTCGCCATCGGCCCACGGACGAGCCTTTCTCGGCCGCGACGGACTTGAGAGGATATTTATCCCCTCGCTTCTTGACGACAACGGATTTCTGTGCGCACAGGACCCCTCCTACCGCGATCGACTTTTGGCTCTGCCGGAGCGGGAGAAGAAGGCTCTGCTCTACGGCGATTGGGACATCTTTGACGGGCAGTATTTCACCGAATTCGATGCGGCGCGGCACGTTATCTCTGCATTTGAGGTACCGAGGGAGTGGCGCAGATACCGCACTATTGATTACGGACTCGACCGCCTCGCTTGTCTGTGGATCGCCGTGAGTCCCGACGGTATCGCCTACGTCTACCGCGAATATTGCGAGTCAAATCTCACGATAAGCGCGGCGGCGCGCGCCATCACCGAGAGGACGCCGCCCGGTGAGAACGTCTATGCAACTCTCGCGCCGCCCGACCTGTGGTCGCGCGGCCAGGAGACGGGAAAAAGCAAGGCGATCCTCTTTGCCGAGGGCGGAGTTGCACTCACGAAGACCTCGAACGACCGCGAGTGCGGATGGCTGGCGGTAAAGGAGCTTCTCTCGCCCGGCGGGCGAATGCAGATACGCTTCTTCGAGAATTGCCGCGAGATCATTAAGTGCCTCCCTGCTCTGACGGTTGACAAAACCCGTCCAACCGATTGTGCAAACGAGCCGCACGCCATAACTCACGCGCCCGACGCTCTGCGCGGATTCGCGATATTCTATGCAAGACCGAGCGAGACACGATGCGAGCCGAAGCGGATCTGGTCTGCCGATATGTGGGAGGACTATATGCAGGCAAGCGAAGAAGAAAAAATCTATCTAAGACGAAGATACGGAGAACCAAATTGAAAACCGAAACAACATCAAAAGAATTAAGACTTGAATTCTTCAAGGAGCTGTACGAAAGAGCGAAGAGCGCCTTTTCGGAAACCGCAGAAGAGTTTGAGCAGCATCTTGAGCAGTATCGCGGCTCAAAGGCCATAGACGGCTCATCCGAGGAGGCTCTCACGGTGAGAAACGTGACCTACGAGATAATCGAGAGCCAGGTGTCCTCGGAGATCCCGATGCCGAAGGTAGATCCTGCGGCATACAGCACAGTCCGCGACAAAAACGCCCACACGATCGAGATGCTCTGCACCTCGGTGCGCGACAAGCTTCCCTTTGAGGAGATGAACGACATCGACGAGCGTAACACCTACATATTCGGCGGCGGTGTGTGGCTCGTGGAGTGGGATAACTCGCAGACCGTAGGCTCGGAGGTCGGCGGCGTGAAGGTACACGTCATCTCGCCGCGTGATTTCATTCCCGAGCCCTGCGTGTGTCACGTAGAGGATATGGAATACTGCTTCATCCGCACTCGCGCCACTCGCGGTGACGTGATGAGAAAATACCGCGTTGCAGACGAGGACGCCTCGCTTCTCGAGTGCGAATTCTCGGCGTGGGAGAGCGACTGCGCCGATGACACCGTATCGGTGGTAATATGCTTCTATCGCGGCGAGGGCGGCGAGGTAGGAAGATTCATCTTCTCGGGTGATATCACCCTCTCGGATCTGCCCGACTACTACAGACGTCGCATCGTGAAATGCCGCAAGTGCGGAAGACCTGCCACCGACTGCAGATGCGAGGACAAGGATCTCTACGACGAGGGTATCGATACCGAGCGCGTGAGGCTCACGGCCGATCAGCTTGGCAGAATATTCGGCGGCGCGAGAGTGCACGGCGGCGAGATTTCCGTCCCCTACTATCTGCCGCACAGCTTCCCTATAGTTATAAGGAAGAACACCTCGGCGGACGGCAGACTCTTCGGTCAGTCGGACTGCGAATACATCCGTCCCGAGCAGCAGGCGATAAACAAGATCGAGTCGAGAATACTCCAAAAGCTCCTGCGCGCAGGAATCACGCCTATAATCCCCGAGGATGCGACCATCTCGCTCAACAACTCGGTGTTCGGTCAGGTCATAAAGATGAAGCCCGGCGAGAGCGCCGACATGTACGGCAAGGTGGACACCACACCCGACATCTCGCAGGACGTGACCGAGGCGGACAGACTCTACGATCACACCAAGCGAGTTATGGGTATCTCGGATGCCTTCCAGGGCATTGACTCGGCAAAGGGCGAGTCGGGATATGCAAAGCAGTTGAGAATCTCGCAGGCGAGCGGTCGTCTTGAATCCAAAAGACGAATGAAAAAGGCGGCGTACGCCGAGCTTTATCGCCTTATTTTCGAGCATTATCTCGCTTTCGCAGACGAGCCGAGAAGCCTCTACTCAAAGGACGTGCTCGGCAGAGTGCGTATCGAGGCGTTTAACCGACACGATTTCATCACTCTTGACGAGAGACGCGGTGAGTGCGTCTATGACGATGCATTTCTCTTCTCATCCGACTCGTCGGGCGAGGAATATCAGCGCGATGCACTCTGGGAGAGAAATCTCGAGAATCTGCGCTCGGGCTCGCTTGGTGATCCCACCCTGCCGAGAACGCTTTTGCGCTACTGGCAGAGTCAGGAGAGAGCGCACTATCCTTACGCAAGAGAAAACGTAGAATACTTCCGCGCGCTGATAGGCGAGGAAGCAAATTGAAAGGAACGAAAATGAACAAGAAGAAACCCGATTACAGACACACAGGCCTCGAGAAGATCGCCGCCACGAACCAGAAGAAAGCGGGCGGGCCCAAGGCCGTAAAGAAGGCGGCAAAGCGCGATCTTCGCGTGAAGGGAGGCTGATCCCATGGTGGAAAGCACCGAGATCATAACCGAGGCCCTTGACGAGAAGCTCGCCGAGGACGCAATATGCGAGAGCGCGGACGCGGAGGGCGAGGTATATGCCGAAGAGCCTGCGTCCGAATCCCTTGACACGCTCACCGAGCTCTACGAAAGCTATCCCGAGCTTACACCCGAGAGTGCCGCGGCGATCTGCAATCTCGATAGATACCGCGAGCTTCGCACCCTCGGCTTAAGTGTCGAGGAGGCCTACCGTGCCACCGCAAAGAAGAAGCCTGCCCCCGACAACCGCGCTCACCTCTCGGTATCGGTAGGCGGCGGAGGCGTGCCCGCATCTCACGGCATCTCCGAGCCCGAGCTTCGCTCCGCGCGAGAGATATTCTCGGGTATGAGTGATGCCGAAATCAGACGACTCTATAAAAGAGTCACCTAAAAAACAAGAAAAGAAAGGAACAATATGTTTAAGCTTATTAAAATTCTTAACAAAGGTGTAAACGTACCCGAGCCCGAGTTGCTTCCCTGCGAGACCAACGTTGCTCTTGATGCAGGAAGCTGCGTTGTATACGACAACTCCAGCAATATAATCTACGCCTGCGATCACACCTTGCCCCCCACACATATCCTCGTAAAGGACGTAAAAAAGGGCGATGCTTTTGCCCTCTGCTACCGAGTTTCCTCCGAGATGATCTTCGAGGTACCGCTCATCGGATCTCCTGCTAACGTTCGCACCGGAATGGACGCAGAATTCATCATCAAGGATGGCCACGGTGCATATGCAATAAGCGACAATGACGGCGGCGCTGCCATCATCTACAGCCTTGAGGGCGCAAAGAAATCCGGCGACAAGGTGCTCGTCACCTTTAACGTATAAAAGATCAGCGAACAAGAGAAAGGAAGAAAAAAATGATAGTTTATTCTAAATCCTCGGGTCTTAATCCTGCCGCGTGTGGCAGACTTGAGACACCCATCAAGATGATAATCGAGCACGAGAGTGATCTTCTCACCAAGAAGGGCGGCATCTGCTCCTGGCTCTTCAACGTTGAGAAGAGCGGCAAGTTCGGCGAGACTATTGTCGGTGAAAACGAGTTCAGCGTCTTCAGCGCCGCCCTTGAGGGCGCAGGCGCGGAGAACGATACCGTTATCGAGACCTACCGCAAGTTCATCGAGCACATTCAGTTCATGAAGGAGTTTACCATCACCGCAGAGATGATGGAGGACGCACAGTTCGGCGTTGCACAGGATGCAAAGCGCCGTGCAGAGAACTTCACCAGAGCCTACTACAAGACCATCAACAAGATCTGCGAGTACGCTCTTATGAACGGCACTCAGGCGAGCGGTACTTTCGCGAGAGCGGCTCTCGATCTCACCGCTCCCGACGGCAAGCCTCTCTTCTCCTCCGCTCACACCTACGGCACTCCCGATATGAACGGCACACAGTCCAACTACTTCTGGGGTGACATCTTCAAGAGCGGCACACAGGGCGCACGCGCCGCATCTGCGGCGGCCTTTGAGGAGGCGCTCAGCGAGCTCTCCATCAAGCTCAGAAATATGAAGGACGAGAACGGCGAGCCTCTCGGCTACACCGCCGACACCATCATCCTCCCCGGCAACAGAATCGTATCCGAGTCCATCGCAAAGAAGGTCTGCGGCTCCGAGTTCACCCTCGGCTCGGCAAACAACGATATCAACCTCTGCTACGGCAACTGGAATATCGTAATCATGCCCAACTGGCAGACCGAGGACGACAGAGTTATGATCATGTCCTCCGAGGCAAACAAGAATCTTGCAGGTAATATGTTCTTTAACCGTGTTCCTCTCACCGTAACCAACTGGGTGGATCACCACACCGGCAACTACATCTGGAACGGCAGATGCCGCTTTGGCGTAGGCTTCGGCACATACAAGCACATTCTTCTCGCCGTTGACTCGGAGAGTGCCGTCGGCGGTGCGACTGCACTCTGATACTCCAACACATAAATTCGGGAAGAAAGGAGATACAGAGCTATGACTCTCTTCGAACTTAAAAAGGAGGTGGAGGCCCTCGGCTTTGAGCCCGGGGCCGACACCGACGCCATATTCATAAGCGCGGCAAACCGCGCGCTCGCTATGATCTCGGCAGAGCTTCCCACCCTGAAAACCCTGCGCGCACCTGCTTGCCAATACGCACCCTCCTACTACCTTGCACAGCTGCATCACGGAGCAGGAGAGAAAATAGAGCTAACCTTATCGGGCAAGGCCTATTCCTGCTATATATCAGGCAAAGGCAAGATCACCGAGATCACAGGCGGCACAAAGATCACATACAGCTTTGATACTCCACTCACCGAGCGACGCGCCATGTTAAGCGGCGTTGGCAGACTGGTGCTTGAGGGCGACGGAAACTTTGATCTGATTGATCTGTCTGTGTACGACAAGCTTGTCGGCGACGACGTAAACGGAATCCCCGTAGGACACGACAACAGAATCATCCCCGGCGAGCTTGTAGACGATTTTGCTGCATTTGCCGACGTTCCGCGCGACAATTACGGAAGGATTATAAGCGGCGCGCGCATTGACGGCGGAGAGATAGTGCTTCCCACGGGATATCGCGGAATCGTAACGGTGCGCTACGAGAGCAAGCCGCAGAAAATAACCGCCGACACTACGGTCATCGACCTGAATGCCGATGCGCTATATCTTCTGCCTGTTCTGACCGCCTATTTCGTCTGGCTTGCCGACGAGCCGAGGCTCGCAGAGAGCTATCTCGACCTCTATCACAAGCTTATGGCAATAGCCAAGAGAAGAGCCGGCGCCTGCCCTGCTGAATATACCGACGTGACGAGGTGGAGCTGATGAGAGAAAATCTTATAAAAAGCGACGCCGAGTACAATCGCATACTCGAAAATATGCGCGGCGTGGATTTCTCGGGTAAAAAGAAATCGGTGGACAAGCGATACTCTTATCTTGAGAACATGTACCGCGACTACACCGCGGGCGGCAGTGATCTTATTGAGAGCGTGCCCGGTTTTCGCCGCATACACTCGGGAACGCGAATAAACGGTCTTCATCTGCAGGGCACGCCGTCGGCCGACCGCTATCTCGTCATAAATGACGACGGAGAGCTCTATCGCTGTAACACAAAGGAGCTCGACTCGCTCGTAAAATTAAGCGGAAATGCTACGATCGACTGCGATGCAAAAAGTCACGCCTTCAACTTCAAGGGCAAGCTTTATCTCGGCGACGGTTGTGAGCTGATCGCTGTTGATAAGGACGGCGTATGCTCGCAGGTGGAGGACGGTGCGCCTAGCGCGCCGCACGTTCCGACGGTCTATCTGAACGGCAAGGAGCACGAGCAGAGAAATCTCCTGACCTCCGCCTTCCGCGAGCAATACAATATTGAGATACTCGCTAATTTATCGCGCGGCACACCTACTCTCGTCTATCGAGTAACCGACGAGAAGTCCGCGCTCTGCCACGTCTGCGGTATCCTCGATAACCCTGTCACCGTATTTATACCCTCGGTGACGAGAATCGGAGAACGAGAGTACTCCGTTGTCGGTATAGACATGGGTGCGTTCATAGGCAAAGACGGTATCAACACTGTGTGTATCGGCGACAGCGTCGTCACGATCGGCACATCCGCCTTTTTCGGATGCTCACATCTCACCGCAGTCATATGCGGTAGCGGAGTTACCGGCATACACGCCTATGCGTTTGCCGGAACCGATCTCGAAGAGATCTACGTTCCCGGTGCGATTAAGCGATTCGGACAAAGCTCGATCCCTTCGAATGCCGTCATTAAATACGAGCTGGATGAAGACTCCTACAATCTGATTGAAGGAGCGCCCAACGACAACGTTCTCTATGAGCAGGTAGTCGATATCCTTGATCTCGGCATAAAGCTCCACTCGAAAACCACCAGCATCGACTCGGTAACTCTTAACGGTCGCGCCATCGAATTCAAAACTCTGCGCGACGAGGACAATTATATATCCGAGATACTGATACACGCCGCTAAAAAATCCGAGTGGATCGGTGCAACCCTCTCGATCGTCGGATCGGCCGATACGCGCATCGAGCAGCCCGATGCCAAGATCGGAGGCTTCACCGCGAGAACGGCTAAGGGGAGCAAAGATTTTACGCAGGCGCTCAGGCTCTGCACACACTCCGCCGTTATCGACGGGCGCGTATTTCTCTGGGGTAACCCCGAGTATCCCGGCATTCTCTTCTATTCTCACCGCGAGGATGCGGCGATCGACGGCCTGTATTTCGGTGCGCTCGATTACATAGACGAGGGTGCTAACGCCGAGATACTGTCGGTGCTCGGCTTCTCGGGCGGCGTTCTCGTTTTCTCTCGAGGCGCAAATGACGGCGAGTGCATTCGTCTTTACACTCCCGCGGCGGCAGAGGGCGACAACGGGCACACGGTGTTTGAGATTTCCGAGGCTCACCGAGGTAATTATCCTCTCGGTGCGGCGATCAATCAGGGCAACGAGGCGCTCTACGTCACAAAGGACGGTCTATCGGCTATCGGCGAGCGATCGCTCTATCGCAGCGGCTCTATCTATCCGCGCTCTACGGCGGTTGCCGCTATGCTTGCGGGAGAGGATCTTACGAAAGCTACTCTCACCCATTGGTGCGGCTACGTAGTCCTGGCGATCGGGGGCAGAATGTACCTCGCAGACACGCGCGCCATGGACGATTTCGGCGGAGGAAAGGAATACGAATGGTTCTTCCTCTCCGGTGTCGGCTCATACAGAAACGACTCGCGCGTTTACCGTTATGCGAGCGTGGCTCACGACGGATATCTCCTCTCGGACACACCCGATGCTATCGTCTCTGATGAGATATGGAGCGAGGGCAACTCGCGTGGCGAGATCGTTTATTTCGTGAATGGAGAGGAGGGTAAGACCGAGGTCTATCCCACCGAGGAATACTCGGGTGGCGATTTCTACCCTGCCGAGATCTCACTCGGCTTTGAGGATAAGTTAACCTTCTCTACCGGATGCGGCGACGTTTTCGTATTCAACAACGATATGCGCGGCATCGCTCCCGAAAGAATAGCCGCTGACCCCGATTTTGACCCAGTTGAGTACGAAAAGGTAATGGGAAAACGCATTCATCCCGATTTCTACGCCTTTCATAATCACTCGCCGAGGTATGCTCTGATCTGTGCCTACGACGACTGCGGCGTGCCGCATCTGCGAAAAAACACAGTCAAGAGCTCGCTGACCGCAAAGCTCGCAATACTCGGCGGCGGTCGCATCTTCTGCGAGGTTGGGCGTGACGGCAACGGATACCGTCCCATCGCCTCCGTCGACGGAGCGAGCGACTTCTCGGCTCTGTCCTTCACAGCACCTCCCTTTGCGAGCGGCACAAGCGTGACCATCGCTCTGCCCGAGTGCGAGCGAGGATGGGTCGAAAAGAGCCTGGCACTCTATTCGGAGGACTTTCGCTCTCCCTTTGGCGTGTACTCTATCTGCTACCGCTACAGGATAAGCGGAAGAATAAAAAATTCTTAATTTCATGAAAGGAATCAAAATGAACGCAACAAGGATCACAGATGAGGAGATCACAGCGTTAAGCGTGGCTTCTCTTCCCACCCGTCCTACCTCCCCTGCCGCCTTTGGCGGTGGGGGCTACACCGCAAAGGAGATGAAGGCGGCCTTCGACCGTCTTCCGCTTCTTCTCGCCAAGCGATACAACTCGCTTCTCGAGGATGCAGAGGCTCTCGGCGAGGGCTCGCTCGCGGCGAGCATCCCGACAGGCATCGCCGAGGGACACACGCTCTCCGACCTCTTTGCCGACGTGGAAAACGGCAATCTCGCAACCCACCTCACAGTAGGTGATGAGAGTCTGTATTCGGTTATCAACCGCCTGCTCGAGGCGGTATTCGGGGAGGGCGCAAAGTGAGTAAATTCAGGTTTATATTCAGCCGCGGCGCATGCGAGCTCGCATCCTATGAGGAATCGGGCGGTGCGGCGGAAATGCTCTTCCCGAGAGGTACATACGGCGAGGTTGCCGTGGGCGAGGCCGTCTATCCTCTCGTATCGGGCAAGGCTCAAGTGAAGCTCGCAGGATTCGCCGACGGAATCTACCGCCCTACGCTCAGATACGGCGACAGAGAGTACGCTCTGCCCGAGGTAAAGAAAGAGGGCAACATAATCAGCTTCGTCGGCTATAGCACAGAGGAGATGTGCGAGAGATTCGGCGAGCTCCGCCGTGCTCGCACTGCTCTGCGCGAGCTCGGTGAAAAATACAAGCAGCTCGAGGACTACGTCTTCGGCAAAGGAATATTTTAGAAAGGAAAAGCTATGAAAAGAATGAAATTCGTAAAACATCTTATCGCACTTGCGCTCTGCGCCGTGATGCTTCTCGGCTTCGGCACGGCGTCGGCTGCGGAGGATAGCGAGATCACGAATGAGGTCACCGGCGAATCCGCGCCCACCGAGACCGAGAATACCAACGTATTCGAGGAGCTTTACGCGGCGGCGAGCGAGTTCTCGGGCGAGATCGCCTCGGCGCTCGCATTCCTCGGTTCTCTTATCGTTGCCCTCGCCTACAAGCGCGGACTTATGCCTGCGGTAAAGAGCGGAATCGGTGCGATCGGCGGCGCGGTAAGTCAGCTCAAGGACTCGACCGAAAGCTACTCAAAGCATCAGGACGAGCTTCTCACCGAGTTTAGCGAGAGGCTCTGTCGCGCCGAGGAGGTGCTCGAGCGCTTCGGTCAGGCTATCGATGAGATCGCCGAAAAGACCGAGGACGGAAAGTCCGCCGCCGAGGACAGAGCAAGCATGAAGGCTCTGATGTCGGCGCAGATAGATATGCTCTACGATATCTTTATGACCTCCTCGCTTCCGCAGTATCAGAAGGATGCCGTGAACAAGCGCATCGGTGAAATGAAAGAGGTGACCAAGAGTGAAAGTCACGTCGAATAAGCAGACGGTTAAAAGCATTTTTCTGCGCGTTACCGGACTCGTTTTGTGCGTTATCCCCGTGACCGTGTCAATTCTTTGCTATTTTCCTGCCTGGCGTGCCGAGGGCGGCGAGGTTCTGCTCTCGGGCGCGACACTACTGCTTTTATGCATGGCGGCGGTGCCTCTTTACAAGCTGATATCCGCAAAGCTACGCTCGCCTGCGGCGTACACGCTGTGGCTTATCGCGTTTATCCTTTTCTTTTTACTCTCCAATATCGCACAGGAGATGGTCGTGATATCCTTCACAGGCTTTATCGGAAATCTCCTCGGTGCTATCGCCTTCAAGCTGGCGGGAGGTAAAAATGAAGGAGCTTGAAAATCTCGGATTTACTAAAACCGAGGGGCCCGGCGCTCTCATATCGGGAATCGGCACTCTGGTAGCGGTGATCTCTACCGCCATCGCGGTGCTCGTGACCTTCACCGACATAACCTTTGGCGGTCTCGGCACGAAGGAGATGACCACCGTCCTTGCGGTGCTTCTCGCCTCTGCCTACGTCATATATTTCTCTCTTGAGGAATCGGGAGAGCGCAGAGGTGAGGAGACCGAGGAGTTCCGCACGGCATTCGCTCGCCACCGCGAGCTCTGTGCAAGGCTGACACCCGAGATGCTCCCCGCCCTGCGAAGCTATCTGACCGAATACACGCTCGAGGAGGCGTCGTCGAGACGGCGCACGCTTCTTATGCGAGCGGGCTTCACCGAGGAGGACTACGATGCATACCGCTCGGGCAAAAAGCTCGAGTGGTCGGCGCGGCGCGTAATGCGCCGTGCCGAGAAAATAGAGGCGGCACAGATCTCGCCCGGCGACCTGCTCTCACAGGGCAAGCCGAAAAACCGCGGCGAGCTCTACAACCCCGAGCCTCGCGCGAGGATCAAAATGCTGCTCAATCTCCTGCCGACGACCGTCTGCATGCTTGTGACCGTGTCGGTAATGCTCAGCCTGAAGGAGAGCCTCGGCCCTGCGGAAATCTTCGAGGGACTGATGAAGCTCTCGGCGCTTCCCATCATCGGAGCGCGCGGCTACGTCTGCGGATTTAACTACGCGAAGGACGTGCGCGCAAGCTGGCTCGAAACGAAGTCCAGGCTTCTCGTCGGATTTCTCGACAAGTCGGGCAATACGGGCGCGGCGGGATTGACAAGCGCGGTCTAATATGATAAAATAAATAAAACACTCTGAAAGGGGGAGACGGCCGTGAGGTACGACGAGATCACCGACAAAATAAGAATCGGCGTAAAGGAATTCGTCGCTATTGCCAAGCGCGCCGTCTCCCCTACGTCGCCATATGAGGAAGACGAGCCGAGCGCCATCGAGCTTGGCAGATTGCAGGCGCGCGCCATCGGCATCACCGACGAGGAGATGACGGTCGAGCACACTGTAGAGTGCGGCGAGGAGGCGCTTTGCATTTTCGGTCGCGGCTTCTTCTCTGAGTGCGGCGACGTTACTCTCGCCTGCGAGTCCGATAGGATCAGCGCGCCCTCAAAGGAGCTCTCGGCAAAGATGAGAGCCGAGGGATTTGTCCTTGGATACATTCGCGCGCTCGAGCTTGAGCGAGACTCGTTTGTGTTAACTTTAGTTTACATTAATCCTTCCTCGGGCGAGAAAATCGAGACCCGCGAGAGCGTCAAAACCGCTACTGCCGAGAGATTTTTCTCAAAATGCCTGGGTACCGTGTTAAATTATTATCGTCCCGAGCGTGACAGAGTCAAGTATAGACTCCCCACGATGCGCTCGGTAAAGTTCCCCTACAAGAGCATTCGCGATGGACAGAGCGAGTTCATCAAGCGCGCCTACAAGGCGCTCTGCCGCGGCGGCTCTCTCTTTGCGCTCGCGCCTACCGGCACGGGCAAGACGGTGTCGGCGATCTTCCCTGCTATCCGCGCGCTCGGCGAGGGACGGGTGAGCAAGGTCTTCTATCTCACTCCCAAAACCACCACCGCCACGGCGGCGAAGGAATGCATCGAGCTTCTCTCAAGGAGCGGCGCACAGATCCGCGCTATGATACTGACGGCAAAGGAGCGCAGCTGCAAGCTTGATCTACGCTGTCGCGAGCTGCAGGGCGGCTGTGAGATGATGCACTACGAGAATATGTCCGACGCGGTGCTTGAGGTCTACGATCTCGGTCTTCCCGTCGTGACGATAAACGAAATACACCCGATTGCAAAGAAGCACTCGATCTGCCCCTATGAGCTTGAGCTCACCTATGCCGAGCTTTGCGACGTGGTCGTCTGCGACTTCAACTATCTCTTTGACCCACGCGCGTATCTGCGCCGATTTTTCGACGAGGGCGGCGACTACGCCTTTCTTATCGACGAGGCACATAATCTGCCCGACCGTGCGCGAGAGATGTTCTCTGCCGAGATCACCGCAGAGGAGATCTGCGCCCCCTGCGCCTCGCCTCTTCTCGGCGAGCTATCTGCAGTAAGAAGGGCGAGCCTCGAGGCATCGCACCGCTTCTTTGATCTACTCTATCCCTATCTCAAGGACGAGCTCCGCACCGACAAGGACGGCGCGGTCTTTGGTGCGACGCATCTGTCTGAGCTTCCCGGCGAGCTTTTCGGCATTTTTGAGAACCTGCTCGCGGCGTACGAGGAGGAGATCCTCGACACCAAGAGGGCAAAGGACGAGGAGCGCGCGGCGCGCCTGAAGATGCTCTACGAGCACTACTATCCGATCAAAAAGGTCTACGATACGATGCTCGCCTTCAACTCCTGCTATCAGCTCTTCCTCTTCTACGAACAGGGCATACTGCGAATGAAGCTATACTGTATCGACACCGGCGAGCGCATCTCCGAATGCATCGCGAAGGGACACTCGGCGCTCTTCTTCTCGGCAACGCTATCGCCGCTTGACTACTATCGTGCGGTGCTTGGCGGCGACAGATCCTCCGACGTCATGGAGGTCGACTCGCCCTTTGCGCCCGAGCAGCTCGCGGTGGCGATAATGGACAAGATAAGCACCCGCTACTCCGAGCGCGAGGACACTCTCGCGGCGGTTTGCCGCGCTATCGCGGCGACTCTCTCGGCAAGGCGCGGACATTATATCGTTTTCTCGCCCTCGTTTGCATACTCCGAGGCTCTGTGTCGCATCTTCGCGGCAAAATATCCCAAAATAAAAGTACTCTATCAGGACAAGAATATGTCCCGAGAGAAAAAAGCCGAGTTCCTCGCCGCGCTCGAGAACACCGAGGACGGCTACCTCGTGGCATTCTGCGTTATGGGCGGAATCTTCGCCGAGGGAATCGACCTCGTCGGCGACTCGCTGATTGGTGCTGTCGTCGTTGGCATCGGTCTGCCGCAGCTCTCATACGAGCGCGAGGCTATCGCCGCCTACTTTGGCGACAAGTATGAGGCAGGGCGCGAGTTCGCATATATTTACCCCGGCATGAACCGCGTGCTTCAGGCGGCGGGGCGCGTCATAAGGCGCGAGGAGGATCGCGGCGTTATCGTCCTGATCGACGACCGATTCGACGATCCAATATACAAAAAAAGCCTGCCAAAGCTATGGCGAGGCGTGCAATTTATCGCCGATCCCGTCGAGCTCAAGGCCTCGCTCGAGCAGTTCTGGCGTGAAAATCTATCAGACAAATAACAGGAGAATCTATGAAAACGTTAATGCTGATCTGCGAGCTTGTGATTTGCGTCGCGGGAATATACACCATCATAGGAGCAAAGGATCTGCACGACAGAATGCACGGCATCTTCGTTGTACTGCTCTGCTGTGACGGTCTGTGCGAGCATTTCTTCTCGCACTATAACATCGTGACCGAGATCTCGCTCGGTATCACCGCGGTTTACGGTCTGTTCTTTGTCATATTCTTCACGACGAAGGACGTTCGCGAGCGCACCGCGCATCTCAAGAATAAAAAAGAAGAAAACAAAGAAAAATAAGCAAAAACCGGCGGAGTAGGTGCTCCGCCGGTTTCGTATTATGTCAGGTTACCACTCTCGGATAAGCTCGAGGGTGAGGGATGCGGAGTTCTTTGCCGCGATGGGGAGGAACTCCATATAGTCCATATTCGCGCCGCCGTCGGCGGAGTCGGAGATGGCTCTGACGACGAGAAATGCCGTGCCGTTGACAAAGGCGGTGTGGGCGACTGCCGCGCCCTCCATCTCGCAGACGTCGGCCGAGAAGTCGGCGACGATTCTATCCTTGTCTGCGCTCTGCGCGACGAATTTGTCGCCCGAGGCAACGATGCCGCCTCTTGCCTTGATGCCGAGGCGCTCTGCCGCCGCGAGAACGATCTCTGCCGCGCGAGAATCGGTGTCAAAGTACACCTTATTGATACCCGAGATGAGTCCCTTTGGGTCGCCGAGAGGCGAGGTGTCCATATCGTGCTGAAGAAGCTGCCTCGCGACCACGGTATCGGTAGGACGAAGATCGGACGCGAGCGCGCCGCCGACGCCGGAGTTAACTACCAGATCGGGCGAGTAGCGAAGGATCATAGCCTCGGTGCAGATCGCGGCAAAAACCTTGCCGACTCCGCACTGTGCAACCACGATTTTCTTGCCAAAGAGGCTACCCGTGTTAAATTCTATACCGCTGACGGTCTCTTTTTCTCTGTTTTCAAGCTTTGCGATAAGAGCCTCGACCTCGATGCTCATAGCGCCGATAATTCCAATATCTGCCTTCATTTCACACCTCATTTATACTCAAAATCATTGACCTTTGAGTTTAGGATATCGAGATATCTCTTGCACTCGACCTTAGCCGCCTCAAGCGAGAGGTTGGCGTAGTTGCCGCACTCGATACGGCTCTGTCCGTACATTTCGGGGGCGGTGAGGGTATCGGCGAGAGCCTTTTTCAAGACCTCGAGGACCTCGGAGTTCTCGGCATCGCGCACGAGAAGATAGAAGCCCGTCTGACAGCCCATAGGGCCGAAGTATATGATCTTGTCGGCGATCGCGCCGTTGCGAAGATGAGTCGCAAGCATATGCTCCACCGAGTGCATCGTCAAATTATCCATATAATCGCCTGCGTTGGGCACTCTCGTGCGTAGATCGTAGGTGGTGACGTCGCCGTCGATGCGCGACACGTAGATACCCTCTGTAAGAGTATCGTGATTAACCGTGAAGGAGGCTATCTTTTTCATTTTTTCTCCTCTTTATCTAGTAGTTGCGGAGCGACAGTGCCGCTCCGCAGATTTTCTTGAATTTAAGATCAGAACGCGATTCTCTCGCGGATGTAGCTCTTAACCTCGGAGAGAGGAATACGAACCTGCTCCATAGAATCTCTGTCACGAACGGTTACGCAACCGTCGTTCTCGGTATCGAAGTCGTAGGTGATGCAGAAGGGAGTACAGATCTCGTCCTCACGGCGATATCTCTTACCGATAGAGCCGGTCTCGTCGAAGTCAACGGGGAACTCCTTTGCAAGCTCGTCGTAGAGCTCGAGAGCCTTATCGGAGAGCTTCTTGGAGAGAGGAAGCACTGCCGCCTTGACGGGTGCAAGTGCGGGATGAAGGTGAAGAACGACTCTTACGTCGCCCTCGCCGAGAGTCTCCTCGTCGTAAGCGTCAACAAGGAATGCAAGCGCTACTCTGTCTGCACCGAGAGAGGGCTCGACAACGTAGGGGATATAATGCTCGCCGGTCTCCTGATCGAAGTAGGTCATATCCTTGCCGGAATGGTTCTGATGCTGACCGAGGTCGTAGTCGGTTCTGTCTGCGATGCCCCAGAGCTCGCCCCAACCGAAGGGGAAGAGGAACTCGAAGTCGGTGGTCGCCTTGGAGTAGAAGCAAAGCTCGTCGGGATCGTGGTCACGAAGACGAAGGTTCTCGGATCTCATACCGAGGTCGAGAAGCCACTTGTGGCAGAAGTCCTTCCAATACTTGAACCACTCGAGGTCGGTGCCGGGCTTGCAGAAGAACTCAAGCTCCATCTGCTCGAACTCACGGGTACGGAATAC
This sequence comes from Eubacteriales bacterium, assembly GCA_045643725.1. Lineage (GTDB taxonomy): Bacteria > Bacillota > Clostridia > Oscillospirales > CAG-272 > UBA1740. Next base: position 36,752 of record JAZRFQ010000043.1, read on the forward strand.
GAAGTTACCGGGGGTGATCTCGTTTCTGAAGGACTTACCGATCTGGCAAACGCCGAAGGGAAGCTTCTTTCTCGTGGATCTCTGTACCGCGGGGAAGTTAACAAAGATACCCTGCGCGGTCTCGGGACGAAGATATACGGTGTTGGTCGAATCCTCGGTAACACCGATGAAGGTCTTGAACATAAGGTTGAACTTCTTGATGTCGGTGAAGGTCTTGCCGCCGCAAAGAGGGCAGGCGATGTCCTTCTCCTTGATGTACTCTGCCATCTGCTCGAATGTCCAGCCTGCAGGATTGTCATCGGTACCGTTCTGGAAAGCGTAATCCTCAATGAGCTTGTCCGCTCTGTGACGCGCCTTACACTGCTTGCAGTCCATAAGGGGATCGGAGAAGCCGCCAACGTGGCCGGATGCTACCCAAGCCTCGGGGTTCATAATGATCGCCGAATCAAGTCCGACGTTGTATCTGGACTCCTGAACGAACTTCTTCCACCAAGCACGCTTTACGTTGTTCTTGAACTCAACGCCGAGAGGGCCGTAGTCCCAGGAGTTAGCAAGTCCGCCGTAGATCTCAGAGCCGGGGAAGATGAATCCGCGAGTCTTGCACAGAGCTACGATTTTGTCCATTGTCTTTTTACTGTTTTCCATTTTCTTTCTCCATTTTATGTAAATAATTGTTTACAAATTTATACTAACCTTGCGGTTATAATACCGTTTTTATTTGACACGGGTACGACCTTAACCATCTCTCCCGAGAGATTTGGGCATTCAGACTCAACTCGTACCTCGGCAAAGTTATCGGCGTGTGCGGCATAGGCCTCGCCGTCGTAGGTCTCGAGGATAACCGAGAGAGGCTCACCGCGCAGGGTAAGCTCTGCGAGCACCTCGTCGCGCACCTCGTGGCAGACCTTGATCAAGGTCTCTGATCTTCTGCGCTTGGTCGCCTCGTCAACCTGGTCGGGATAGTCAGCCGCAGGTGTTCCTGCACGGCGCGAGTAGGCGAAGACGTGAGCGTCGATGAAGCGTGCCTCCCTTGCAAATGCAACGGTGTCGAGAAAATCCTCCTCGGTCTCGCCGGGAAATCCAACCATAAGATCGGTGGTAAACGCCGCGCCGGCGATGCTTTCTCGTATCATCCTTATATTATCGAGGGCCTGCGTTCTGTTATATCTGCGCTTCATGGCGCGGAGCACTCGGTCCGAGCCGCTCTGCACCGACAGATGAAAGTGCGGTGCCAGGATCTTCAGGTCGCGAACCTTCTCGATAAAGCTCTTCCCTATCAGCTCGGGGGCAAGCGATCCGAGGCGAATGCGCTCTGCACTGCCGCGAGCGTCAAGCTCGCACAGAAGCTCTGCGAGGCCGTAGCCGTCCTCGAAATCTCTGCCGTAGGAGCCCGTCTCGATGCCGGTGAGCACGATCTCGCGCACGCCCGACGCCGAAAGCCCCTCGACCTCTCTGATGACCTCGTCCTTCGGCTTCGATCTGACTCTGCCGCGAGCGTCGGCGATGGCACAGTAGGTGCATCGGCACTCACAGCCGTCCTCGATCTTAACGTAGGCGCGTGTGCGCTCTGCGCGGCGAATGGACATAGGCTCAAAGTCGGCAACCGACACGTCGGTGAGCGAGAGATAGGTGTCTCGCTCGTTATTCAAAAGCTCGATCGCTATCTTCACAAGCGAGAGCTTATTCTCATTTCCGATAACGGCGCGCACGCCGTCGATCGCAGCGACATCCTCGGGCGAGCGCTGACTGTAGCAGCCCATAACCATAACGATGCCATCGGGGTTATTCTTTCTCGCGCGGCGAATTATCTGCCGCGACTTTCTGTCGCTCTCCGCGGTAACGGTGCAGGTGTTCACGACGTAGACGTCGCAGGCCTCGTCGAAGGAGCGAAGCTCAAAGCCCGCCGCCTCGAACGCCTCTGCAACCGCCTCGGTCTCATACTGCGAGACCTTACAGCCGAGAGAATAAAATCCAACGCTATACAAAACGGCAGCTCCGATCAGCCCTCGGTGTAGATCTCGGGCTTCAGAACTCCGACGTAAGGCAGAGCGCGGAAGCGCTCGTCATAGTCAAGTCCGTAGCCCACGACGAACTCGTCGGGAATCTCAAGACCAACGTAGTCGGGGGTGAACTCTACCTTTCTTCTCGCGGGCTTATCAAGAAGCGCGCAGGTCTTGACCGATCTCGCGCCACGAAGCTTGAGATAATCGGTAAGATAAGAAAGGGTGTATCCGCTGTCTATAATGTCCTCTATAATGAGGAAATCACAGTCGGAAAGGTCGGGACGGGTGACGTCAAGATGAATCTTGACACTGCCCGAGGAGGTCGTGCCGCTACCGTAGGAGGACACCTTCATACAGTCGATCTCAACGGGGACGGTGAGCTTCTTCATAAGATCGCCCATAAACACGATAGAGCCCTTGAGAATGCAAAGAAGCACAAGTTTTTTGTCGCTTCCCTTATAATCGGCGTCTATCTGTGCGGCAAGACGGGAGACAGTCGCCTCGAGCTCGGCCTCGGAGACAAGAATTTTAGCAATTGCATTATTCACAGTGGTATTCCCTCCGCAAAAAATAACTTTCCTATGATATTCTAGCAGAAAAGGCGAGGAAAGTCAAGGCAATTCCCCGACTTTGATAAACTTTTGGCAAAAAATATTTTGAAAATCTATTGACATTTGAAGTTCTTTAATATATAATATATGGTGTTTTCGTATGAATACGCGAAAATCCGGCGTGAAATTCGCCGAAGACGTTAATTTTTTATCATAAGGAGGTGCTATCTGTGAAAAGAACGTATCAGCCTAAGAAGAGACAGAGAAACAAAGAACACGGTTTCAGAAAAAGAATGGCGACCGCTAACGGTAGAAAAGTTCTTAAGAGAAGACGCGCCAAGGGTAGAGCTAAGCTCACCTACTAATCGTCACGCTGCGTGACTCACAAAACCTCCGATAAAGCGCATCGCATTACCTGCATTGTGCATTATCGGGGTTTTTGTTTAGAAAGGAGCGTTACTGTGAAATTTAACGCAATAACCGAAAATCATCTTTATTCAAAAGCGTATTCAAAGGGCAAGAGAGCGGTGACGTCGGCTCTCGCGGTTTACGTATTGCCCGACTACGCGGCAAAGCGTCTGGCTTTGGCGCGTCCCGATAAGAAGATCAAGAACAGAATTGGACTCACCGCCTCCACAAAGCTTGGTGGCGCTGTGGTCAGAAGCCGCGTGCGACGCATTCTCAGAGCGGGACTTACCTCTCTTGAGCATGACAGACCGCTGAAGCAGGGCTTTCTCATCGTTATAGCAGCAAGGAGCGCGGCAGTCGAGCTGAAGAGCACCGACATAAGAGCGCATCTTGAATCGGCATTCGAGAAGCTCGGAATGTACGCACAGTAATGAAACACGTAATGATTTGGCTTATCGGCCTTTATCGAAAATATATTTCTCCCCTAAAACCGCCCTGTTGCAGGTTCACGCCTACCTGCTCCGCCTATGCCATTGAGGCATTTCAGAAACGTGGCTTTTTCGTGGGATTTGCACTTATGACCTGGCGCCTATTGCGCTGTAATCCATTCTGCAGAGGTGGGTACGATCCCGTACCCGAGAAGAAGGTGCGAGTCAAGCGAGATCAAAGGATCGGGAGAGATAACGAGGCGAAAGAAAAAGAAAAGGAATAACAACGAAAATGTTGAATTGGTTGTATAATCTGCTCGGCACCATGCTCGCGTGGTTCGAGTCCTGGACAGGCAGCTATGCTCTGGCGCTCTTATTCTATGCGCTGATCTTCAAGATCGTATTTCTTCCCTTCTCTATCAAGCAGCAGAAGAATCAGATCAAGATGGCAAAGCTCGCCCCTCAATTAGAAACCATCAAGGCTAAATATAAGGGTAGAAACTCGAGAGAAGCTCAGCAGCAGATGCAGCAGGAGATCATGGAGTTTCAGCAGAAGGAGGGCTACAGCCCCTTCGCAGGATGTCTCCCTATGCTCATCCAGCTTCCCCTTATTATGTGGCTTTACACAGTTATAAGAAATCCTCTTTCCTACATTGCAAAGTTTGCTGATGAAATTATAGTCAAGGCAAACACGATAGTTTACAATCTTGAAGCAGACGTTGCTCTCAAGCAGATCGATCAGATCAATCTTGTTTCCAAGATCAACGAATACATGCATGCCCATCCCGAAACCACCGACTTTGAGAGGATCGGTCTCGACATCACGAAGCTCCCGAATTTCGATTTGTTCGGAATCAACCTTGCGGAGACTCCCGGCTTCGGACTTATCGGCTCTATTGACGGTTGGCTCATTCTGATTCCCTTCCTGGCAGCAGGCTTCTCCTGGCTCTCTATGTTCCTGATGAGAAGATGGAATCACAACCCCGCATCCGCAGGTGCAGACGCGCAGGCACAGGCATCGACCAAGATGATGGATCTCATGATGCCCGCAATGTCGCTCTTCATCTCCTTCGGCTTCTCGGGTATGCTCGGCGTATACTGGATCTATCAGTCGGTATTCTCTATCCTTCAGTCCTTCATTCTCAGTAAGGTAATGCCTATGCCGACCTTCACCGAGGAGGAGATCAAGGCTATGAAGAAGGCGCAGAAGGAAGCCGAGAAGGCACAGAAGGAGGCTCTCAAGGCACAGCCCAAGCACCGTTCTCTTCATTATATAGATGAGGATGACTACGATGAGCTCCCCGAGGTTAAGAATCAGCCTACCAAGGCGAAGAAGAACGTCAATATGGACGTTCCCGAAATCAAAGACTAAACAAGGAAGAAAACACTAATGATAAAAGAAGTAACCGCAACAGGTAAAGACATCGTTGAGGCTCAGGAAAATGCCAGAGCCGCACTTGGTGCAGACGTACTCGACGACGTAAAGTTCGAGATCCTTCATGCAGGCAGCAAGGGTATTTTCGGTATCATCGGCGTTAAGCCCGCACAGGTAAGAGCCTACATCGAGCTTCCTGACGTTAAGGAAAAGCGCCGCGAGCGCCCCAAGAAGGAAAGACGCGAGGCATCGGCTGACGCCCCCCGTCGTGACAACAAGAACAACTCTAACAACAATAAGAAGAAGGGCGACAAGAAGCCCCGTCCCCAGAACGAGCAGAAGGATTCCAAGCCCAAGAGCGAGGTTATTCCCGAGGAAGAGCTCAAGATGGAGCGCCGCGAGGTAGCTGCAGGCGAGGATATGTCCTTTGACTTCATCAAGACCGTTATCTCCGACATCGGCCTCTCCGCCGAGGCAGAGCTCTATGCCTGCGAGGACGGCACCAGAAGAATCACCATCGTTGGTGAGGACGCATCCGCCCTTATCGGTCATCACGGCGACACTCTCGACGCGCTTCAGTACCTTGCCAATCTCGCATCCGCGAAGAAGAATGCAAACGGTGAGCGCGACAAGAGCCGCGTAACCCTCGACATCGAGGGCTACCGTGCAAAGCGCGAGGCTACTCTCCGTGCTCTCGCTCGCAGAATGGGCGCAAAGGCACTCAAGAGCCACAGAAGCATTATGCTCGAGCCCATGAGCGCATACGAGAGAAGAATCATTCACTCCGAGATCCAGAAGATGGAGGGCATCTCCACCAACTCTATCGGCTCTGATAACAACAGAAAGATCGTTATCTTCCTCACCGACAAGAAGCCGAAGGAGCTCTTCGAGGATAAGGACAGCATTCCTCCCATCACCGACGAGATGAATGCAGACGTTGACGACAACAGCGGCGCAGTTGATCCCGTTGTTACCTCCGACGCTTCCGAAGAGGGTGAGACCTCGGCATTCGAGCAGACCTATTCCGCAGAGGACTACGTCATATCCGGCGCAGACTCCGAGAATAACTAATATGCTCCGCTCGGATATAATAGCAGCAATTTCTACCCCACCCGGCAAGGGTGGGGTAGCCCTTATCCGCCTGTCAGGCGATGGCGCTATAGCTCTCACGGATAAATTCTTCCGCGCGGCGTCGGGCCGCAAGGTCACCGACTATCCTCTGCGCACGCAGATCTACGGATACGTTATCGACGGCGAGCGCACGGTTGACGACGGAATGCTCACCTGCTTTGGCGCAGGGGCATCCTATACCGGCGAGGAAACCGTCGAGATCACCTGCCACGGCGGTATTCTCGTGAGCGAGCTTGTGCTCGCTACTCTCCTGAAGGCAGGCGCAAGAGCCGCCGAGGCCGGCGAGTTCACACGTCGCGCCTTTCTGAACGGCAGACTTTCTCTCTCTGATGCCGAGGCTATCGGTCTCCTGCTCGAAGCGAAGAGCGAGGAGCAGATCGCCCTCGCAGGCAAGGACTCGCGCGACAGACTCTCGGAAAAGATCCGCGAGATAGCTAAAAAAATGACCGAGCTTCTCGGCTCGGTGTATGCGAGGATCGACTATCCCGACGAGGATCTCGGTGACTTCACAGACGATGAGATGCTCGGTATGCTAAAGGAAGTTGCGAGCGAGCTTGAAGCTCTGATCGCGACCTACAGAACGGGCCACTCCATCGCCGAGGGCATAAAAACCGCCATAATCGGCAAGCCCAACGTGGGCAAAAGCAGTCTTTACAACATTCTCTGCGGCAGAGATGCCGCTATCGTCACCGACATTGCGGGTACAACGCGCGACGTGCTCGAGGATACCGTAACGCTCGGCAAGGTGACACTTCGTCTTGCTGACACGGCAGGCATTCGAGCAGACAGCGCAGATCCAGTCGAGAAGATAGGTATCGAGCGCTCGCTCTCACAGCTCGCAGAGAGTGAGCTGATTCTGGCGGTAGCGGACGCCACCGAGGGTATAGACGGTGAGATCGTCGAATCGGTGCAGAACAGCTCTGCGGCGAAAATCGCAATATATAATAAAGTAGATAAGCTCGGCGCAGGCTTTGCGCCTGAGTGTCCCGAAGGATTTGACCGCGCTATCGCGGTGTCGGCAACCGCATCGCCCGATGAGGCACTCGCGGCGATCAAGGCGGTCGTCAAGGAGCTCTTCATCGACGGGCGCATATCGGTCGGCTCTGACGCGATAGTGTCCTCCGCAAGACAGAGAGCCGAGCTCGCCGAGGCAAGCGAGGCGATAGCCGCCGCGATCGATGCAATATCGTCAGGCGTGTTCGCGGATGCCGTATCCTCCGACGTCGAGATCGCACTCGGCGCGGTGTCGCGAGTTGACGGCAGAGCCGTCTCCGAGGCGGTAGTAGACAACATCTTCTCGCGCTTCTGCGTTGGAAAGTGAGGCAATATGGAAACCAAGAGATTTTCTAAAAACGATTCGGGCTTTATCTGTGCCGCCTGCGGCCGTGAGGTTCTGCCCCTCGGTTATACCTCGCGTAATCACTGTCCCTTCTGCCTCTCATCGCTCCACGTTGATATAAACCCCGGTGACAGAGCCAACGAATGTCGCGGAATTCTCCGCGCGGTTGGTGCTATGCCCGACCCGAAGAAGGGATATATCATAATTCACCGCTGTGAAAAATGCGGCAAGACGGTCAGAAACAAGGCCGCCCACGAGGCAAAGGTACAGCCCGACGATATGGACCTGATCATCAAGCTCACCGCCGCAGAATACTAAAAACAAGGCTTTTTTTGCCGGTTGAATATCAAAAATTAAAGGCATATTGTAAACTTTGGTTTACAATATGCCTTTTTTAGCGCCTTTTTACGCGAGTGAAAGTAAAAGGTAAAGAAGGAGATACGCGACGGTAATTATACCTATTGTGACAAGCATCGGAATTATCATAAGCTTAACCGTGTCGATGTAGGTCTTGAACTTCTCCTTGAAGGTCGATTTGCTGCCGCCGGCTCTGAATCCGTAGTTTTCAAGAGACGACATATCGACGATCGTCGAGCCGTCGTCTACGTACTTCTCCTTGCTCTTGTCGTTTTTATCCTTTGTATTCTTCATATCACTTCTCTAAAAGGTGGCAGGCTACGAAGTGACCGGGCTCGTACTCTCTGTACTCCGGTGCTACGTGCTTGCACTTCTCTGTCGCGTGGGGGCATCTGGTGTGGAATCTGCAGCCCTTGGGCGGATTGGTGGGAGAAGGAATATCGCCGCTCAGGACGATACGGTTCATCTTCACGTCGGGATCGGGGTTGGGTATCGCCGAGAACAGAGCTTGGGTGTAAGGGTGAAGAGGATTCTTGAAGATGTCCTTCTTCTCACCGAACTCGACCATAGAGCCGAGATACATAACGCCGATCTTGTCGGAAATGAACTTAACGACCGAGAGGTCGTGCGAAATGAAGATGTAGGTGAGATTCATCGACTGCTGAAGCTCCTTGAGCAGATTGATGATCTGCGCCTGGATCGAAACGTCGAGCGCCGATACGGGCTCGTCGCAGATCACAAGCTCGGGATTAACCGAAAGAGCTCTTGCAATACAGATTCTCTGACGCTGACCGCCCGAGAACTCGTGAGGATAGCGCTCGAAATAATAGTCGCGCAGACCGCACTTGTCCATAAGGCTGAGAACGTAGTCCTTTACCTCGTCCTTGGGCACGATGCCGTGCACCTGAACCGGCTCGGAGAGTATATCGCCGACGGTGCTTCTCGGAGGAAGCGACGAGTAGGGGTCCTGGAAGATGATCTGCATCTTGGTGCGATGCTTTCTCATCTCTCTTACGTTGTAATCGGTGATGTCCTCACCCTTGAAGATGATTCTGCCGCCGGAGGGCTCGTGGAGCTTCAGGATCGCACGGCCGAGGGTGGTCTTGCCACAGCCCGACTCACCAACGATACCGAGCGTCTCTCCCGCCTTGAGAGTGAAGGAAACGTCGTCTACCGCGACGAGCTCCTTCTCTACCTTGCCGAGAAGGCTCTTCTTGATGGGGAATCGCTTTGAGAGGTGTCTTATCTCGAGAATCGCGTCGGGATCGTAGGGCTTCTCAAGATCAGCCTCAATGCGAGCCTGCTTCTCCTCTGCCGCCTTGATCGCGATGGCATCGTCGTCGTACATCTCGATCTCTTGTGTGTTAACCGATTCACTCATTGGTCTTTTCCTCCTCTCTGTACAGGTGGCACGCAACGTAATGAGTGGGGCTTACCTGCACCATTCCGGGATAGTTGCCGGAGCAGCTGCCAATGCACTGCGAGCATCTCTCCTTGAAGAAGCAATGCTTCGGCATATTTACGGGGTTAGGAACGTTACCGGGAATGTTGAAGAGCGTGTCGCTGTCTGAGTCCATCGTGGGCTTCGACTTCTGAAGACCGATGGTGTAGGGATGGAGGGGATTATGGAAGATCTCCTCTACAGTTCCCTGCTCGATGACTCTACCCGCGTACATAACTACAACGTAGTCTGCCATCTCGGCGATGATACCGAGGTCGTGGGTGATGAGCATTATCGAGCCGTCGATACGCTTCTTAAGATCGCGGAGCAGATCGAGGATCTGCGCCTGAATGGTAACGTCAAGAGCCGTGGTAGGCTCGTCGGCAATGATGAGTCTCGGGTCGCAGGCGAGTGCCATAGAGATCATTACTCTCTGGCGCATACCGCCCGACAGCTCGTGGGGATAAGCGTTGTAAACGCGCTCGGGCGCGGCAATTCCGACGAGCGAAAGCATCTCGAGCGAGCGTGCCTTTGCCATCTCCTTGGTTGCGCCGGGAGTGTGGATGAACACTACCTCGTCAAGCTGATTTCCGATAGTGAAAACGGGGTTCAAGGAGGTCATAGGCTCCTGGAAGATCATGGAGATCTGACGGCCTCTGATGCGGTGGATCTCACTGATGGGCATCTCGGCGATGTCGTAGACCTTCTCCTCCATACGGTAGACGGGCGTGCCGTACTCGTTTCGCTTTACCGCGGGAACTCTGACGGGCTTGCCGTTCTTTCCGATAATATCGTTGCCATCGGCATCCTTCTCGTTCTCGAAGAGGATCTTGCCGTTTTTCTTGCGCTTGAAGACGGGAATGGGGTTACCAAGCGCGTCGCGCTTGTAGTCATACGCCTTGAAGCGTATGCTACCCGAGTAGATCTGTCCCTGCGGTCCCTGGAGGAGTCGCATGACCGACATACTCGTGACCGACTTACCGCATCCCGACTCGCCGACGATGCCGACGGTGGCACCCTTCGGAATGTTGAAGGAAACGCCGTTTACCGCCTTAACGACACCCTGATCGGTGAAGAAGTAGGTGTGCAGATTATCGATCTCAAGGATATTTCTGTTATCCTTCATCTCGGTGACGAATTCGCTCTCATCAGCCTTTCTGTGCTTTTTCTTCTCGAGAGCCTTCATAACGTGGGCATTTGCCTTTGCTATTTCCTTGATCTCTTTGCCGGAGAGGTAATGTCTGTCAGCACTTGTTGTGCTCTTATGATCTCTTGCGAATCTACTCATATATTACCTCCTCATCTTGGGGTCAAGGGCGTCACGAAGACCGTCGCCGATAAAGTTGAAGCCGAGAACGGCAATGATGATACATATGCCGGGAGGGCCCCAAACGTTGAAATAGTTGGAAAGAATGTCGGGATCCTTTGCCGCGTTGATCATAGTACCCCACGCCGCGTACTGCTCGGGAGCACCAAGACCAAGGTAGGAGAGCGATGCCTCGTAAAGAATCATACTACCAAGGCTCAGGGTCATAGAAACGATGAGCTGGGGCATTACGTTAGGAACGAGGTGCTTGAAGATCTTACGGCCGGTGGAATAGCCCATCGCCTCTGCCGCGACCATATACTCCTGCTCACGAAGAGAGAGGATCTGACCGCGCACGAGTCTGGCTGTTCCCGACCAGGAGATGAGAGTGAGGAAGCCCATCAGCCAATAGATCTTGTACTGATAGTCAAACATCGCGACACCGCCCTCTCGCAGACCGTCGATTATCGTACCGACGATAAGGAGGATCGGGAATCCGGGCAGACACATAAGGATGTCACAGACTCTCATTATGATGTTATCAACAACGCCGCCGAAGTAGCCGGCGAGACCGCCGAAGATAATGCCAAAGAATGTGATAATAAAGACCGCCATAAAGCTGATGGTGAGCGAGATCTTACCGCCGTTCATCAGTCGTGCGAGCACGTCCTTACCCGTCTTATCAGTGCCGAGCGGATGCTTTGCCGAGGGCTCGGAGAGCATATTGTCGGTGAGCTCGGTCTCGATGACCTGTATGAAGGTGTGAGTTACGCCGTTCTCATCGGTGTATGTAACCTCACGCTCGGTGTACTCGATCTTACCGTCCTTGTCGATCTCGGTGGGAGATACGTTGTAGATCAAGGGACCTACCCAACAGAAGAGGAAGAGCGACACTACCATAACAAGTCCAACGATACTGAGCTTGGAACGGAAGAAACGGCGGATGACCATCTGCATAGGGGACATGAGCTTCAGCGACTGCTCGTGCGATACTTCTTCTGCAGCTTCTACGATTTTCTCGTTCTCTTCTGCTTCAAGATTGATTTTCTTATCTTTCATACCGCACCTCCTCACTCAAGCTTAACTCTCGGGTCAACTACAGCGTACATAACGTCTGCAAGCAGAACGCCGATAACGCTGAGAAGCGCGAGGAACATATTGTATCCCATTATGAAGGGGATATCTGCAACGAGCATCGCGTCAAAGGCCTTGTTACCGATACCGGGAAGACCGAAGACCTGCTCTGTGATGATAGCACCCGAGAAAAGACCGGGAAGAAGTCCCGCAAGCGAGGTAACGAGAGGGATCATGGTGTTTCTGAAGGCGTGCTTGTAGATAACGACCTTCTCCTTAAGTCCCTTTGCTCTTGCGGTACGGATGTAATCGGAGTTGAGCACCTCAAGCATATTGGTACGGGTCATTCTCATTCGTCCGCCTATCGAGAGGATAACGACGGTGAGTATGGGAATGAACAGGTGCCACGCCTGGTCGAGTATCAAAGCGATTCCCGACAGATCCTTTGACGCGTCAATAAGACCCGACGACGGGAAGAGTCCCAGCTGTATCGCAAATACGTTCTTGAGAAGCTGTCCGAAGAAGAAGGAGGGCAGCGAGATACCTATCATAACAAGAACGGTAACGATGTAATCGCGTACAGAGTACTGATGCGTTGCGGCGGTGACGCCGAGAGGAATCGCAATCAGGAACTCGAAGATGGTCGCTATGAGAGCTACCGCGAAGGAAACGCCCATAGAATCCTTGATAACGTCGATAACAGGGATCTGATACTTGAAGCTGTTGCCGAAATCAAATCTGACGAGCTTGCCAAGCCAGCCAAGATAACCCTCGAATATGTTGGTGTCGAGGCCGTAGAGCTTCATCATATTGTCGATCTGCTCCTGGGAGACCTCGGTGCCCGTGGTGGTAAGCGATGCAAGCTTCTGCGTTACGAAGTCGACGGGCATGCATCTGATAAGGGCGTATATGATCAGCGATACGCCGAGAAGTATGAATATCGAAAGAGCAAGTCTTTTAACTATATACTTTACCATAACGTCCTCCTTACCATTTCATTTTTTTGAGAGCGCGGAAGTCCTCAAGGTCTTCCTCGTCGATCTCGGAGATAGGAATGCGGTAGCCCTGTGCCGCCTTCTTCTTTTTCTTGATTATTACCGTCGATGCCGCACCGACTGCTATAACTGCCACGGTGACGAGTGCTATTACCATACCCGTACCCGAATCGGCGGTCGCGGTTGCGCCCGTATTGAGCTTGATCTCCCATATTCTGTCAAGGGGCGAGGAATAGGGATTGACCTCCTCGGGGAAGGATGCCGGATCAACGACGTTTGCATTGTAGGCGTAGAGCTGCTTTCTCTGGTAAACGGGAAGCTCAACCGCGAGGTCGAGGACGTAGCCCATCGCCTTTTCATAAAGCGCGGTACGCTCTGCCTGATCGTCGGTCTCACGCGCCTGATCGATGATCTCACTCATCTCGTTGAGGATTCTGTTCTCCTCGGCGTAGGCGCTCTCGTTAGCGAGGATCTGGGGATAACCCCAGGCTCTGACGCTCGATGCGTTGGAATTCTTGTGATATACCTGATACATATCGGGGTCGACCGTAGTTCCCCAAGCCGCCGCCCACACTGCAAGAGAGCCTGTGGAAAGCTTGGTAAGAGCCTGGGTGTCCGCGATAACCTCGACCTCCCAGCCGCAATCGTTAAGAAGCTTTGCCGCTGTCTGGAATACCTGATAGGTCGGGTGATCGGTGAGGTCGGAGCCTGCGATAGTAAAGGTGACCTTGAGATCGGCGTCGCTGTAGCCTGTGCCGTGATCGTACGCCTTGCTCATAAGATCCTTGATGTTCTCAATAGCCTTTGCCTCATCGAATCTTATATAAGGATAGGTATGACCGTTGGTCTGCTTATTATTGCCGTTCTCATCCTTGGGATATGCCCAGCTTACAGTAGACATAGGCCAGAAGATCTGCTCTGCCGTACCTGCATCGTAATACTGAAGCGCAAGGCTGGTATCCATCGCCGCCATAATTGCGCGGCGAAGATAGAGGTTGGGAATCTTACCTGCGTTTATACCGATATAACCGTAACCGAGCTGGTCAACGGTGATCTGCTCGTAGCCCTTGGACTTGATGGAGTTAAGGATCGATGCGTTGTCCTTGGTGAGCTGGGGGGTAACGTAGTGAACTGTGCCCGACTGAAGCATATTGAGTGCGTCGTTGGCGGGTACTATCTGATAACGAACCTTCTCGATATTTACGTGATAATCAATAGTGGAATCCTCAGGAAGACTTGCCTCAAGGCTCTCCTCGAAGTAGGGATTTGCCTTGAAGTAAACAACGTTGGAGTTGAAGAACTCGGTTCCCGATACGTTATCCTCGTTCTTGTTGTTGGTGGCCATATATGCGCCCGCACCAACGGGAACGGTTACGTTTCTCTGGGACTGAATGACCTTGGTCATAAAGTCGAAGCTACCGTAATCAACGCCGAAGTTATCATGCTCGATATCTACGGTATAGCCCTCTGCATAGTAGTGCTGGGGTGCAACCGCAAAGGCGAAGTTCCATATAGCCTTGGGGTCAACGCCGTTGATGGATATCTCGAGAACGTCGTACTCGCCCTCGTTCTTGGGGGTTCCGTCCTCGTTGTGCTCGTGCGCGACCTTGTAGGTAGTGCCGTTGATCTCAACGGTCTCAACGTCGGTGGTGTGACCGAGAGACTTGATGCCCGATATATTCTTGATGGTGAGCTCACCGTCAACGATATTCTCCTTGAGGATGACCTCCTTTGCCTGCGAGGTATAGAGGGTCTGAAGCTCGGATGCCGACACGGAATAGAGGAGGATCGCATCGAGTGCGTTCTCTGCCATATCGCCGAACACGTAATCTATTGCCGACTGCTTATCCTTAACAACCGAGGGAGTGTACTGAAGGTTGAGGCTCTCGAACTTGGTCTTATCCTCCTTGCCGTTTGCATCCTTGGCATACTCTACCTCTACGTAGCCCTCAAGGAACATAAAGCAGAACACCTCGTCGTTGAAGTACTCGCTCCACTCATTGTAGGGGGCCTTCGTAACGTCAAAGTTGCTCTTTGCACTCGAGAAATCTCTCTCGAGCTCCTTATAGAACATATCGAGCGCGCGCTCGTAGTCCTCAATAAGAGTCTCGTAGGTGACCGACTCGGGATTCGCCGAAACGGCACTCTTATATCCGTCGGAGAGCGAATGCTTCTTGATCGCCTCGATCATCATGTCGTGATCTGCGCTGAAGACACCGTCGGTAGATATAAGCGCGTTATAGATGTTGAGAAGCTCGTTGATACGGGTTCTCGCTCTGCTTGCCGCTACAGATTCGATCGAGCTGTCTGCATCGGTGGAGTTAGAGCCGAGCTTCTGGGTTCTGTAGTCCTTGAGACCTATGATATCGGTAGAATACATAGTAGACGAGCCCGAATATACAGGGTCAAGGTAAACGTACATATTGAAGAGGACGTCCTCGATGGTGAGGGGGTGTCCATCGGAATACTTGATGCCGTTTTTAATAACGAAGGTGTAGGTGGTTACGCCCTTCTTGCCGGAGTTCTCACTCTGCGCGTTCTCGTCGTATCTCGACGCGTAATCGAGGGTAACTACCGCCTCGCCGGGACCGTAGGCCACGGTGGCGTCACCCTTCTCGTCGATTCCCGAGGTAAGCATTCCGATCTGAGTCATCGAAACGATAGTACCGTCAGATGCACTCGTGGAGAAGAACGGGTTGAAGAGACCGTCAAGGTTGTCGGTCATAATTACGAACGCCCGATTTCCGCCGCCGCATCCCGAAAGAACCGACGTGATACCGATCAGCATAACGACACACAATATTAGTGATATTATTCTTTTCATTATCTGCCTTCTTTCTCTGAACTACTTCATCCCGCGGCGCCGGTGACGACGGGCTCTGTGCCGTCGTCATCAGCCTTGGGGCTCTGGGCGATGACCGCGTTATCCGCGAGGTCGTCTATATCGGTGACCTCGTTCTGCTCCCACTCGGTGTAGAGCTTGATAACAGGAGTCTTAAGGGTTGCGGTCTCGGGGTCCACTTCACTCTCGATGGAAGTGCCGCCCGCGAGCTTAATGCCGCTATCAAGGTAGTAAACGCCCTTGAGAGTATAGCCCTCGCGCTCGGGGAAGCTGCCGTATGCTATGTCCTTGCCATTCTCGGTCTCGGGAATGGTGAGAGAAATTGCGGAAACCGTAGACAGAAGTGTGACTCCGTCCTCTGCATAGATCTCGAAGGTGCAATAAGGAATCCAAGCGGCGTAAAGCGTAAGCACGCTCTCGTCGGGATCATAGCTCTTACCGGGATCTATTGTGATCTTATCATTCTCGAAGTCCCACTTACCATAGTAGGTATATCCCTTTGAGGGATCGCTAGGATCGATGAGCTCGCGCTCTCTGTACCAACCGGCAAAGGTGTGCTCTGCCTTGGTAACCGTCATAACGTTGTTCTTATCACGTCTTGAATCATCGGGAGCAAGAATGGTGATACCGTTCGCGCCGATCTGCTCGGGCTTATAGAAATCGATGATAGACGACTTGCTTCCTCTGAAGGTACCGCCGTTGGAATCGAAGGTCACGCTGACGGTATAGCCTGCATTGACCATATTGTCGAACTTCGACTTGCCTGCGCCGAGTATCACGGCTACGATAGCGGCAGCCAGGAGCAATGCGCCCACGGCACCTGTGATGATGTAGAGAAGCTTACGCTTCTTGCGGATAGCATCCTTATCAACGTAGCCCTCGGTGATGTCCTCGAAGTCGACGGGACTGTCGTAGATCACCTTCTCGAAGGGAGCGTCGTCCTTACACTCCTCATAGGAGTCCTCGGTCGTGGAGAGGACCTCGTCCTCATACTCTTCGTCCGAGAGCTCGCGCTCCGAGTCATCCGCGCCGCTGTCCTTGTTATCGGAGGCATTGCGGGAGGAATATGCGCCACTCTTAACCGATTTGATGAAGTAAATGAGATAAATAATGAGAGCTATGAGGCAAAGTGCGAGAACGATCACCGCGATGATTACCGCGGTAAGTGCCGCTCTGAGGCCTGCGTCGCCGTTGACCACGGGATCGGTAGGACCTGCGGGCTTATTGCCGCCTGCGAGGTACTCGAGGTCCTCGATCATCTGCTCTGCCTTCTGGAGGATCTCGTAATTTGTAACGAGGTCTCTCTGTGTGCCGGAGGTGATCTTGTCGTATGCCGCTCTTGCCGCAACGACGATCTCCTTATCCTTGAGAGTTACCGTCTCGGGAATGCGGTTGATCGCCTCGATAGCGGCGAGCGTGGTCGAGTCTGCGGCCGCGCCACCAGCAACTGTAAGCACGAAGTACTGATCAAAAATGAAGGAATCGTAGCCAACACCGTTGGTAGGTCTTACCATGGTGATGTTCTGATCTACGCGTCCTATGTAATCAGAGAAGTTTGCGCCGTAATAGATAACCGAAGGAGCTTCGGTAGCGTTCCACATGAAGTAAGGAACGATTTCAAGGCCGGGATAGGTTACGATCTCGCCCGTGAAGGCATCCTGATACTGATAATTGCCCGTTGCGGGAAGGTTCTCCGCGCTGAGCCAATAGCTGTAATCGTACTCCTCCTCGAGAACGGGAGCATCATAGCTTGCGAAGGATACCATGGCAAGCTTGTCACAACCGTAGAACGCCTTGTGTCCTATGGATTTAAGAGTAGACGGGAGAACAACGTTGGTTATTTTCGAGCCAATGAATGCCTGCGCGGAAATTCTTACCGTTCCCTCGGGAATGGTAATCATAACAGCGTCGCCTGCGTAGGTTATAAGCTCAAGGCCGTTGGGAACTACTCTGTAGAGCATACCGTCGATTACCTTGACGGCATCGCTGATATCGTAAGTGAGGGTAAGCTTGGTAAACTCCTCCTTGCCAAAGGTCTCGGTCACGGTGGACTCGAAGGCTACGAGCTTACACATTGCGAAGGGATTCTCACCGATGTCGGCAAGATTCGCACCGAGTATTACGCTGAAGGGCGTCATCTCCTCCTTCAGGAAGGCGAAGTCGCCGATGCTGATAGCGCCGGTAAGATCAACCGAGGTCAGAGCCGTGTATGCAAAAGCATAATCGCCAACCACCGAGACGTGCTCGATGTTCTCTACACCGTCGAGCTTCGAGCAGTAGGAGAATGCACCCTCGCCGATAACGGCACCTGTCTCGCCCAAAATTATCTTTGTGATCTCATCGTTGTAAACGAAGGCGAACTTGCCGATATTCTCTGCGCTCGAAAGATCGATCTCACCCGCGAGAGCCGTCTCGCAGAAGGCGTTGTCGCCAACTACCTTGATGCCGGAGAGATTGATGTCAGCAAGCTTTTCACAGTAGTTGAAGCAACGCTCGGGAATCTCGGTAATAGCCTCGCCGAGCTTGACGGAGGTCAGCTCGCGGCAGAACTCGAATGCGCCGATGCCGATGTGCTCAACCGACGAAAGATCGATGGAGGTAAGTGCGGGAGCGTAGTATCTGTATACGTACTCTCTGTCGGGACCGATATGAGCCTCGCTCATATTGATATCGCGGAATTCGTACAGAACGTCGCCCGAGAATGCGCCTGCGCCGATGCTCTTGACCTGCGAGAGATCAATATTCTTCAGCATAGGCGTATTGAAGAATGCGTTGTCGCCTATCACGGCACCTGCACCGAGAGTTACCGACTCAAGCTCGGCCGCGCCCATAAATGCACCGGAGCCGATATTGACGTCCTCACCTATGATGAGGCTGTGAAGAGGAGACGTATAGATATAATAGTAGACTTTGAGACCGTCTATACCGACGTAAGAGCCGTGATTCTCGCTGAAGTTGGTCTCTCTGTCGAGTCTAAAGGCATCGCTCTCGATTTTGACGTTGTTGCCGATGGTGATCGATGCCAGCGATTTACACTCTCTGAACGCGCCCTGGCCTACGGTCATACCGTCGCGGACAACAAGAGAGGTGACGTCGGTGTACGCAAATGCGTATGCGCCGATTCTGTCTATCTTGTCAAGCGAGGGAACGCTCTTAAGCGAGGTTCTGTAGAATGCGTAATCGCCTATATGAGTAAGAGCACCAAGCTCAACCGACGTGAGTCTCTCGCAATATGCGAAGGCGTAGTCCGAAACTACGGTCACACTCGGGATAACGACCTTTGTGATACCGCGGTAGTTGCCGGAAAAGGCACCTGCGCCGATAGTGGTGATCTTCGGATCGTTAACCACGAACTCACCCTTGATACCGGGAGCTACGTGAACGAGAGTGTCGCCTGCCTTGTTGGTAATGTATCTACCGTCGGCAGATGCGGAGAGTGTGGGGTTCTCGGGATCTACGACGAAGGTCGTAGCCGAGCAGTTACTGAAGGCGTACTCGCCGATGACTGCAACGTCACGGCCGAGCGTGATCGTCTTGAGCGAGGTACACTCGTTGAAGGCGGCGGCAGGAATAACCGCGGCGTTGATGGAGATCTCCTCAAGCGCGGTACAGCCGTCAAAGGCATACTGACCAAGCTTGATTATGGGAGCGTTGATCGTCACCTTCTTCATAGCGGTGTTGCCGCTGAAGGCATAAGCGCCAACCGACTGAAGTCCTGCGCCGAGAGTGATGCTCTCAAGCTTCTTATTTCCTGCAAAGGCGCCGTCGGCTATAGCGACCACGCTATCGAGGGATATATTGCCTCTGAGGGCACAGCCCTCGAAGGCGCTTCTGTTAATGAACTTAACGTTCTCAAGACCCTCTACCGTAGTAAGCGAGGTACATCCGTAGAACGCGCCGAAGTCGATCCTCTCAAGAGTAGAAGGAAGAACGACCTTGGTAAGCTTAGTAAGGTTTGCAAAGGCGTAGGAATTTATCGTCTTTACGCCCTCGGGAATGATGACGGTCTCGATGGTATTCTCACCGATGAACCACTGCTTCGTCTCGGTGGGATCATCCTCGGATATCTCGTCATCGGGACCCTTGTCGACGTAGTCGAAGTTCGAGAATGCGAACTGTCCTATATCGGTGATGCCGAGAGTCTTGGGTATCTCGACCACGCCGCCGTTACCGAAGTAATGGGTGAGCGAGGGACCTGTGGTGATATAGGGATCCTTGATCTCAATGCTGATGGTCTGCGAGTAGTAGGTGCTCTTGCCGTCCATTACGACGTTGACGTTCACAGACGCGAAGCCCTCGGCCCACGCCGTGATCACCCACTCGCCGCCAATCTTGTCTACCTTTACGAGATCACTGTTGCTCGACACGGCAACTACGTCGGTGATGTCGGGATAGAACTCGGTCAGGCGATAACGGAGAGTTACCGACTCGGAGGGATACATCGAAAGGAAGTATCCTTCGGTAAACTTCATCTCGTCGCCGGCACTACCGATCTCTCTCTCCTCGGTGGAGAGGAAATAGAAGGCCTTGTTGGTCATGTAGCCCGTCAGAGCGAAGTCGTCGGTGACAGGCTTATCGTACTTGCGATAGCCCTCGTCATCCGGGCCGAGAACCGTGAGGTTCATCGTGACCTGCTTGTTCGTTGCGGGATCTCTCGCGATGATTACCGTCTCGCCGGGAGCGTCGGTAACGATCTTGTTGCCAACGATGCGGGCAACCTTCTTATTAGTAGAAACGTAATCAAGAAGCTCAGTCCACTCTGTGCCGGGGTAGGACATGGGTCTGAGAGTGTATACCTGGTTGGGACTCAGGGTGAGCGACTCCTCCTCAAAGTAGAAGGAATCGAAGTCGTCGGGAAGCTGAATCTCGTAGGTTGCGGTGTTAAGAGCGTAGTCGTAGGTCGCAACCGTGAAGGAGTTCTTGTTTACGGCACCGCGCTTGATGTCGTCAACGTAATCGGTAAGCTCGTAAACGACGTAGGTGGTGGAGTTCTTCTCGGAATAGATGGGAGTCAGGTACTGATCGAAGGTCTCGAGCATATATCCGTCGGAGCTATTCTTAACGTATCCTACCTGAAGCGCCATCGAATAGTGGTTATCGTAAACCGCGACCTTTGCAAACAGACGGGTACGGTTGTTGGTGCGGTCGTACTCGGTGTAGAACTCACAGTCGGTAACTGCAGGAGCCTGGAAGTCGGCGGTAAGGGGGAACTCAAAGGTATTCTTGAGGTTGGTATCAACTCCGCCGTCGCCGTAATCGAGGTAAGCCTGGAGCTTAACGGTGTAGGTGGTGTTGTTCTTGAGGTTATGCTCGTATGCGTCGAAGCCGATCTCGACGTCTGCGGGATAGATAGATCCGCCGTCACCGTAGGACTTACGGATATCGGTATCAACCTTACTGAATACCACCTCTCCGGTAGCATCGTCGGTAATGGTGATCTCTATCTTCGCACAGTTACGAAGAAGACCCGCCCAGACGTTACTGAGCTCGTGTACAGTTCCCTCCTGATTGGAGAGCGAGATGTACTTACGATCTGCCGCGATCTGAGTGGTGGTGGGATTCTGAACGAAGTAGAAGGATCCAAGATAGCTTACGTAGTCGCTCTGAACGCTACCGATAGGACGGCTGGCGTAAGCATCGGGAAGAGTCTTGTCAAGAAGGTCGATGGAGTCGTCAAGCTCGTCCTTGCTGGTCTCGAAGTAATCGAGGTCGAAGATGGGAGCCTGAGTCCAGTCGCCGTAGAATGCAAGATAAGGAACGCTGAGGTCAACAACGCTCTCCTCAGCGGCGTCGAGGACTATGAAGCCCTCTACGTACATACCGTTGGCGAAGGAATCGTCAAGGTACTTCTTGTCTGCATCGCTGAGAGTGATGGTAACCGTCACGTTTGCGGTCGCACCTGCGCCGACGGTAATGTTCATACCGTTCTGCTCTGCGCCCGAGATAGAGGTGATCTCTACCTTTGCGCCGCCGAGGATATAGCCCTGCTCGTCAACGGTGGTCAGACCCTGATTGGTCTTGTTATCGCTGACGCCCTCGGTCATAACGTATGCAGATACGTCGTAGGAAAGGGGCGCGCTTCCGAAGTTCTTAACGGCAAAGTTGAGGGTGTAAACACCGCTCTTGGCAGGATCGTCGCCAAGCTCGAGCTTGGTCTTATCCATTTCATTGCCGTTTCTGTAGGTAACTATGTATGCCTTGGTGTTTGCGATGTTATCGAGATTTGCAAGACCTGCGCCCTGCGTTCTTACCGCGTAGGGCAGACCGTTGGTGTTATAAACGATATCCGCGGTGGACATCATAAGCTGGTTGACGAATGCAGTAACCTTGACGGCGTCATTCGCGATCTCGGGGAAATTCTCAACCACGTACTGACGGATGAGTGCAGTAACGCCCGCGATGTTGGGGGAAGCCATCGACGTACCGGACTGACGGTCATAGCTCTGACCGGGAACCGAGGAGTAGATCATACCGCCGTGCGCGGTGATCTCGGGTTTAATGCCGAGGTCGGGAGTGGGGCCCCAGGAGGAGAAGTCGGACATGAAGGGGCCGGATTTCTGCGCTCTCGAGAGCTTGAGCGTACCCGAGCCCTGTGCGGCGAGCATCTCACCGTTGTCACGGTCGATAGAACAAGCGCCGAGCTTTGCCTCGCCGACGTTCATCTTGATCTCACCCGAGGTATTGTTATAAATGATGATACCCGCAGCGCCCTTTGACTGTGCTACGTTCGCCTTCTCCTCGAAGGTCGTCGAGCCACGGCGCACGAGAACGATCTTGCCGCTGACGTCGAGACCGGTATAGTCGGCAGAACGTCCGACACCGGGGATGGTGACGTACTCGATCTCCATCTCGTCAACGCCGTCAGGCATTATATCGTCGTAGAAGTTCTTCTCTTCACTGACTCGGTCGGTGGACTCTGCGAAGTACACGATCTTGTCACCATAGAGAAGGTAGGGAGTCTTGGTACCGCTGATAGATGCGACCGACATCGCACCCTCGTAGGTGGAGGGAGAGCCGACGGTAGCGCTATCGGGGTTGGAGGTAAGACCGAGGTTACCGTTCTTCTCGGAGCCGTAGGTGGAGTTGTAGCTGTTAGACGCCGCAACTACCATACTGATTCCGGTCGCACGGATTCTGTCGTAAACTCCGTCTACCGCCTCCTTGTCCATCTCACGGCTGAAGCCGCAGCTGGTACCGATGGACATATTGATGACGTCAACGCCGAGAACTACGCAGTCCTCAAGAGCGCTGAGTATCCAAGAGGTACGCGCGGTGGATACAACGTCGGAGAATATCTTCATGATAGCGAGCTGTGCGTTGGGAGCAACGCCGGTTATCACGTCGTCCTTACCGGCGATAACGCCGGCAACGTGAGTACCGTGCTCACTTGCAGAGGGAGTCATGGGATATACGTCGGGATCGTAGTCTGCATAGTCAAAGGCGAAAGGAACCTTATCATTAAGGTAGACGTCGGATGCCGTAAGTCCCGAATGAAGCTTATTTGCCTTGGTGTCGGAGACCAATTTCTCAACGTCGGAGAAGGTCATACCGAGCTTGGATCTGTCCGCAGTAAAGTTATCAACAGAAAAAGCGGTGTGGTTATAGTCGAGACCGGTATCGAGAACGGCAACGACCATTCCGGTTCCGTCGTATGCGAACGAGGAGCTGTCGAAGATACCCGTGTCGTATACGTTGACCTTGTTCTCAACAAGGAGAGTCTCGCAGGTGTTGTACTCGTCGCCCACGATGATATCGGCTCTGTCGCCGATAGCCTTGCGGAGCGTCTCAAAGTCGCCTGCCTTTATAACCATCTCGAATCCGCCGAATACCGCCTTGTAATCAGCGCCGAGATCGTAATTTATGTTCTTACCCTCAAGGGATGCGAGAATAGAGCTCTTCTCCTCGAGGATATCCTCTGCAAGAAGCTCTGCCTCCTCGGAGTAGGCATACTCGCTAAAGGACATAGCTCTGTCGCCCGCCTCATAGGCGTCGAGGAGCGAATCCTTCTTAACTCGTATTATCACCGATATATCGTCGGTGTCCTTCACCGTGCTGGGAAGCTTGTACACCGCCGAGCTATCAAAAAATTTGCTTATGTCGTTGAGAACGTCGCCCTCAACCAATTTAATGATAGATTCGGTAATGCCGGCTGTCAGCTTCTGTATCAGAATTCCGCCTGCGGAAAATACGATTGCCAGAAGGAGCAGCACCGCCGTTGCTACACGCAACGGGCTCATCCATTTGCTTGATTTCGCCATTATTTCAGTTACCTTTCATTGTGGGCGAGCGTCGGACATTCGCGCGCCCGGATTTATTAAACAAAAGAATTATAGCACACACGCGCGCAAAACGCAAGAATTATTTGACACAAATACGATATTTTTTAAATCTTTTTATTGACTTTTTAAAAACTTGTGTTATAATATAAAGTGGACTAATATTGCCTTTTTGCAGTTATATGCAGAAAGCAAGTAGATCAAAACAAAAAAAGGAGCATGTTTATGAAAAGATTTCTCCATCTTGCTACGACGGTACTGTTGCTTATTGCTATGGTTCTGTCGCTGTGCACGACCATGATCGGTTGTGACAATTCAACCAACGATCCTACCCCTAGCGGCCCCTCCGGCGATGGCGGCAATGGCGGTAGCGGAGGCGGCGGAGGCGATACTCCCCCTGCTTCGAAGGTTACCTATTCGATAAGTGTTAAGACCATCGGCGGCCTTGGCCTCGCCGACATAACCTATGGTATCTACGATGGCGAGGATCTAAAGGCCTACGGTAAGACCGACAAGAACGGTTACGCGACCGTAGATCTCGTACCCTCCGACAATTACAGCGTCGAGCTCTCCACCTCGAGCCTCGAAGGATACAACGCAGAGGAAAGATATCCCTTCGTTGAGAGAACGGCTAATATCGTACTCTCCTCCTCTGTAATTGAAGACACCGACCTCACCGGCGTTTACTACGAGCTCGGTGACGTTATGAGAGACTTCACGGTTACCACCATCGACGGCGAGACCTTCACCCTCTCCGAGGTTCTCAAGACCAAGAAGGCCGTCCTCATCAACTTCTGGTACTCCACCTGCAGCCCCTGCATCAACGAGTTCCCCTTCATGGATTCGGCTTATCAGAAGTATCAGGATGACATCGCTGTCATCGCAATCAACAACTATGCCGGTGATGCCGCAGATGACGTTAAGATCTTCCAGTCTACTATGGGACTCACTATTCCTTTAGCAAAGGATTATTCCCAGCTTGGATCAGCGTTTAACGTAGCATACTATCCCACCTCTATCATAGTTGACCGTTACGGCACTATCTGCCTTATCGAGGTCGGCGGACTCACCAGCGAGAAGCCCTTCATTGCGGCATTCGAGCACTTCTCCGCTACCGATTATCAGCAGAAGCTCATCACATCCTTCGAGGAGCTCACTCCCGCAGAGCTTCCCGACGTAGAGATGCCCTCCTCCGACGAGATCGGTGCGGCTCTCAACGGCGAGGGCTTCAGCGCGATCTACACCCCCGAGACCGAGTCTGCGAACTCCGAGTACTCCTGGCCCTTCCTCGTCGGCGAGATCGACGGTGAGAAATTCGTCTACACCTCCAACTCCTACAAGGACAGCTCCTACGCGGCAATGCACGCAGAAATCAATCTCAAGGCAGGTCAGGCTCTCGCAGTTGACTGGCTCGCAGACACCGAGCTTGGCGCGGACATTCTATTCATTCTCGTAGACGGCAAGGACATCTATCAGCTCTCCGGTACCAGCGATGAGTGGGAGACTTTATATCCTTACGTCGCTACCGAGGACGGAACATATAAGGTTTCCTTCGTATACGTAAAGGATGAGGACACCGACGTGGGATACGACCGCGTTTACCTCAGGAACATGCGCGCCGTTGATCTCAGTCAGGTAGATCGCGAGACGTACATTCCCCGTCAGGCTGCTACCAAGCCCAACGCTAACGGCCTTGGCTTCCAGCAGTATATCACTCCCGTTTTCAATCCTATCGACGGTTACTACCACGTTGGAACTGCAGACGGTCCCCTCATTCTTGTAAATCTCATGGGCTCTACCCAGCTTTCCAAGGACGCGTCTCTTAACGATCTCGGTTATAACGGCGAGCTTGTTGACAGCCAGGGTGACGTCTACGAGATTCTCGTAAACTACTGTAACTACGCTATCAACGGTACTCTCTACGGCTACAGCCCCGTAACCCAGGAGCTCAAGGAGCTTCTCGACAGAGCTGCAGACAAGATCGGCTTCGAGCCCGGTAACCCCAATCAGTGGCTCCAGGCCTGCGAGTATTACGACGCTTACGCTACCGGCGGCAAGCAGCTCGATGACCCCGTCAAGGGCATTGCGTTCTTCGCGGCATTCGATACCATTGTATCTACCGATTCCGAGGTTAAGTACAACACCGTTAAGTACGACGGCCGCGTTATTATGCCTCGCGGACTCAAGTACAAGTTCGTTCCCGCCGTATCCGGCGCATACCTCATCAAGTCGCAGTCCGACGATCAGGTAGACGGCTGGCTGTTCGACGAGAACTGTGAGCTTATCTACACCGCAGAGATAGTTCACCGTCCCTACGGCGGCAAGCCTGTCGATACTATCAACGTGAGCATGATCCACTACTTCGAGGCAGGCAAGACCTACTACATCGATATCGCTTACTACGATATTTACGCAGAGGGCGAGTTCACCTTCACCGTTGAGTATCTTGGCGAGACCTATCAGCAGTTCCACCTTGCATCTCCCGGCTATTACACCTACATCGAGAGCACTACCGGTCAGGTAAACAGCTATACCGCCGGCGGTATCAACGTTAAGCTTGGCGCAGACGGCTACTACCACGAGCTCCTTGCAGACGGCTCTCTCGGATCTATCGTTTACGCAGACTTCAAGTTTGCTACCGCAGTATCCAGTCACTCTATTCTCAAGGCTATCGAGCTCGGCGCGTTTGACTTCAGATACAACGAGACCGACGATATGGTTGTCGCAAAGCTCGAGGAGCTCGGCGGTGACATTGACGCCTGCCGCAAATACTACCAGGAGCTCTGGGGCGAGTCCTACGCAGAGTGGGAAGCCATCTATAAGCTCGAAGAAGTGCTTGCAGGCAAGTACCACGGCGGCGGAGATGATCTCACAGACGAGATCTCCGAATATATAAGCAAGATGATTGCCTATAGCAGCGCAAGTCCCGAGCTTGAGGGATGCGTTCCCGTAGATGCCGAGCTTGCAAAGATCCTTCAGGCGTTCATGGATAAGTTCTCCTTCTCCGGTGTCAAAGACTCCTGGACCAAGCTCTGCTACTACTACAAGAACATTGCTCCGTAATATATACAGAATGTGAGGTTTTTGTATGAAAAAAGTAAACAATTATTTACATTTAATTTTTCTTGTTTTTCTGTTGATTTCTGCGTTATCCCTGGTAGCGTGTGACTTTTTCTCCCCGACCGAGAAGTGCTCGCACGAATCTACGGAGTGGATAATCGACAAGAATCCCACCTGCACTGAAGAGGGTGCAAGACACAACGTCTGCAAGCTCTGCGAGGCTACTCTCAAGAGTGAGTCTATAAGCAGAACGAAGCACGTTGAGAAGCTCATTCCCGCAGTTTCCGCCACCTGTACCGAGAGCGGTCTTACCGCAGGTAAGGTGTGCGCGAACTGCGACACTACACTCGTAATTCAGGCGACCATTCCCACGAGAGGCCATACCGAGATTACCGTAGCGGGCACAAAGCCCACCTGCACAAGCGAAGGTCTCTCCGATGGCAAGAAGTGCTCCGTATGTAACACCGTAACTCTTGCACAGAGCGTGCTTCCCATGCTCGACCACGTTGCAAGCGACTGGATCGTCGACAAGAGTGCAGAGGTAGGCGTGGAGGGCAGTAAGCACAAGGAGTGCGTAAGCTGTCACATCCCTCTCGACACCGCCAGCATCCCTGCGCTCAAGGAAACCCACGTACACGCAGGTGCTACCTGGAACGTTGTTGTTCCCGCCACCTGCAAGCTTCCCGGCACGAAGAACTTCGTTTGCTCCTGCGGTCTGACAATGGATTCCGCTTCCATTGACGTTATCCCTCATACTCCGGTGGATATCCCTGCGGTTGCATCTACCTGTATTTCTACCGGTCTTACCACCGGTAAGAAGTGCTCTGCCTGCGATGAGATTCTGGTAAGCCAGTCGGTTGTCGCAAAATCCGGCCACACCGAGGAAACTATTCTCGGCTATGCCGCAAGCTGTACCACAACCGGTCTCACCGACGGTAAGAAGTGCATCGTCTGCACCGCTACAACCCTCGCACAGCAGATCATTCCCGCTACAGGTCACACCTTTGAGGTCGGAGCTTGCAAGGACTGCGGTATCAGCGAGCCTTACGGCATCTGGATCGTAGACGGTCAGGGCAACCCCATCACCGACGTAATCGTAAAGATCATGAAGGACGGCGAGATGCTCAGCATGTATCCCTACAAGGGAGAGTTTCTCTCTCTGCCTCTTGAGAGCGGCAACTATGAGATCGAGCTCGACCTCTCCCAGCTCAAAACAACCTATATCTACGACGAGTCGGTATGCGTTCTCACTCCCGAGAAGAGAACCACTACCGTTCGCCTCTTCAAGACGGTTGGCAAGAAGACCACCCTCTTCGTCGGCGCTCCTATTGAGCGTAACTATACCGCTAACTTCATCAGCGAGGGAGCAACGAAAATAGACCTTGTTCCCGGCGACTATGCGTTCTTTGTTTTCGAGCCCACATCCCCTGCTATTTACACCTTCACTTATGAATGCGACACCGATATCGCTATCAGCTATCACGGCGCATCTCACTTTGTTCAGGGTATAGATCTCACCAACTCCTCTTCGGATACCGCGAGATATGAGAACGGTATCTCTCTCGACGTATACGCCAGCAACATCGGCGCAAGCTACGTCATAGCTGTTAAGTCTACCACCGCGACCTCCTGTATTCTTCACATAAAGAACGCGGGCGACCCCGGAACGAGAATCGAGGACGAGCCCTGGACCCCCTACCTTGAGGACGAGAGCGTAGTTGAGGCAGGTCTTGCAGTAGAAAAGGTCGGCACCTACAACGTAATCGACCTCACCGACCTTTCCATCAAGGCCGTTTACAACGAGACCGACGGCTACTACCATCTCGGTACTGCAGACGGTCCCATCATCTTCATCGATCTCACCTCCAGCTCCATCTACGTTGCCAGCATTCAAACCATATGCAGTAATCAGTGTATGGGCGAGTACATCT
The DNA here is from genome assembly GCA_045643725.1 of Eubacteriales bacterium. Taxonomy (GTDB): domain Bacteria; phylum Bacillota; class Clostridia; order Oscillospirales; family CAG-272; genus UBA1740. Next base: position 65,269 of record JAZRFQ010000043.1, read on the forward strand.
ACGATATGAACGGAAAGGTCGTTGAAAAGCGCAGCTACAATGAGCTCTTCTATCAGTACGGCATGCCCGAGAGCTCTGACGTCATCGTTGACGAGCCGATCAGAGTTCCTCTGACCGCAAAGCTTGCCCTGGCAATTCAGCGCTTCGGCGACAGTAACGGCTGGTGGAGCGAGACCTCCGAGAGCAACATCTTCACCCAGGCGCTCCTCGGCGCTCCCTACAACCGCGATTTCGCTTGGCTTCTCTACTGCGGCTACTACAATTAAACAATTTTGGAGGAAATATGAAAAATTCCGTATTGATCAAGATTTTTGCAATTCTTTGCATTCTCTGCATGTCGCTCGCGATCTGCGCGTGTGGCGGCGATCAGTCCGATCCTCACGAGCATAGCTTCGTTAATGGCAAATGTGCGTGCGGCGAGTCTGATCCCGACTACAAGCCCGCCCACACTCACGTCTACGTTGACAATCAGTGCGAGTGTGGCGCGTTTGATCCCAACTTTGATCCCTTTGCTCCCGATGAAAACGACAAACCCGGTAATTCTGACAAAAACACCGTTACCTACACCGTAACCGTAGTCGATCAGAACGGCGCACCTGTTGCGGAAACTCCCGTTCAGCTTTGCGTTGGCGACATCTGCCTCACTCCTCGCGTAACCGATGCAAACGGCGTTGTAGTATTCGACATCGAGCCTGCTACCTACTCCGTGAAGCTTCCTGTCTACGACGGTCTGGTATTCTACTTTGACGGAGATTCTACCGAGCTGACCATCACTCTCACCGCGAATTAAAGCGTGAGAAAAGAGCCGCTATGAAAAATAGCGGCTCTTTTTTTGTTTGCGTGATAAATATGCGCGAAGGTTTAAAAATTATCTTGATTTTCGGGCGTTTTTGTAGTAAAATATATGTATGGCTTAAATACCTATCGCCGAAAGGAAACATATATGTCTGATAATATGAAGAAAAGGGTGCGCCTCTTATACGGCATTCTGACGTCGGTTATGCTGACCGTGAGCGGAGTTCTGCTTATGATGTCCTGCGTAAACGTGTATCGCATCGGCCACCGCCCCTTCACTCCCGATAATATTGCCGCAGAGTTTGCGAAGATCTCCGTTTTCGTATGGATCACGGTGGCTATCGTAGCTATCGGCATCATTCTCGCGCTCGTTCTACCCGTGGAGAAGGCAAAGCTCCGCGCTACAGTTGACAAGAAGGTGACGCTCGCGCGCCTCAGCCGCAGAATTGACACCGAGGCACTTCCCGCCAAGGTCAAGGAGAAGCTCGAGGCAGAGGAATGGCTCTGCAAGGCTCTCCGCATAGAAGCCATAGAGATCATCGCTATTGCGACGGTCATAGGACTCGTATATGCCCTGAATTTCGGCAACTTCACCGCCGACCACGATGCAAGCGTGCTTCGTGCCTGCCTTTTGATACTTCCTCTCGCCTTTCTCGGCATAGGAATTGCCACGGCATACGTTCTTATCGAATCGGCGAGTCTTGATCGCAGAATCGCACTCGTAAAGTCGGCTATGGCGACAGGAAGCAGGGCCGCTGATGCCGAAGCATGCGAAAAAGCATCGAGACCGGGTCTCACCATAGGCATCAGGATCGCCGTCGCCGCCCTCGCGATCGTATTCATCGTCCTCGGCATATTCAACGGCGGTATGGCGGACGTTCTCTCGAAGGCTATCAACATCTGCACCGAGTGCATCGGACTCGGTTAAGGAGAAACAATGAAGAAAATATTTAATTGGTTCAAGGCCCACGCGCCAAGCAAGAGAAAGCTGATACAGCTCTACGCGGCGCTGCTCTTCAATGCGAATCTGAAGGGATATATCACGGGCAACATTTATAAGGGTCCGCTGAAGAACATCTGCACCCCGGGGCTTAACTGCTATTCCTGCCCCGGTGCTACGTTTGCCTGCCCTCTCGGCGCGCTTCAGAACTCGCTTTCCTCAAGCGGCAAGACGGTTCCCTACTATCTCTTCGGTATTATTCTGCTCTACGGCATCATGTTCGGTCGTTGGATATGCGGATTCCTCTGTCCCTTCGGTCTTATTCAGGAGCTACTGCATAAGATCCCGACACCGAAGCTCAAGAAGAATAAATTCACTCGCGTGCTCTCCTATTTCAAGTACGTGATCCTCGTGTTCTTTGTATTTATACTCCCCATCGCCTACGCGTTCAGGAATTTCCCCCTGCCCGGCTTCTGTAAGTACATCTGCCCCGCGGGAACGCTCGAGGGCGCAATGGGACTGCTCGCCAATAAGGTCAACGGCGGCTATCTGCGTATGCTCGGCCCGCTCTTCACCTGGAAGTTCCTTCTGATGATCTCTATCATCGTGGCGTGCGTGTTCATCTTCAGATTCTTCTGCCGCTTCTTCTGCCCTCTCGGCGCGCTTTACGGCCTTTTCAACAAGTTCTCGATCGTTGGCATAAAGGTCGACAGAAATAGCTGTACCGACTGCGGTCTGTGCGTCAGCAAGTGTAAGATGGATATAAAACACGTCGGCGACACCGAGTGCATCCAGTGCGGCGAATGTATGTCGGCTTGTCCCACGAAGGCTATAAGCTGGCGCGGACCTAAAATAATGCTTCCCGAAAATGAGATCCCGGGTAGCGTTGACGGCGACACCGCGAAAAAGAACAAAAAGAGAAACATCATAGTTAAAGCAGTTGTTGGCGTGCTTATGGTCTCGCTTCTTGTAGGCGTGATCGTGTCCTCGAACCTCTTTACCCCCGAGAGCACCGTGGGTGTCGAGGTCGGCAACACCTGTCCCGATCTTGTTATTGACCTCGTCGGCTCGGATATGAAGTTCGACGTGCAGGCAGAGCTCGAGGAGGGCAAGGTGGTCGTTCTCAACTTCTGGTATACCACCTGCGGTCCTTGCCTTGAGGAGCTTCCCTTCTTCTACGAGGCGGCGCAGGAATACGGCGACGCGGTAAGCGTTATTGCCATTCACATTGAGCAATCCTGGGTTAAGGATGTCAGCGGCTTCATCGAGAATAAATCGGGCCACCCCGAGTGGAACGATGGCACAATGCAGATCGGCTGGGATACCGGAACAAAATGTGAGAATCTCTTCAGAATCCAGGCCTGCCCCGTCACCGTGGTGATCAGCCCCAGCGGCATCATAACCGATTACTTCGTCGGCGGTCTTGAGAAGGAGGAGCTCATTTCCTCTATCGAAAACGCTATTGTGAAAAAGTAAACTATTATTTACAAAAAGGCTATCTCAAAGCGAGATAGCCTTTTCTTTTTATGATTACTTTATGATGAGTCGCTCAACTCCGTGAAGCGAGGATGCGCCGTCGCAGTCGGCGAGCGCCGATTCGGTGAGGGCGTTGTCGATGGCGACTCGCCTCGGCGTAGTGTGGAATCTGCGCGCTACCGAGAAGAGTGTATCCTCGCGGTCGGGATAATAGACGAGTATTCTGCCCCGATTGTCGCGAGCCTGCGCCTCGCCTATCGCATCAATACGGCAAAGGCGGTGATAGGTCTCGGTGCAAAGAAGATCAAGGTCAATATCGAGCTCGGCCGCGAGGGTAATTCCTTCCTCCGTCACGCTACCAAGAGCAGAGATGCACTCGAGGGAGACTATAGGCTTGACGGGGTGGGGCGTGTCGGATTCCAGCGGCATTTCATAGTGCCACTCGGATGCGTGGCGAATAGGCGCGTAGGCGGTTTTTTCACCGTTAATTTCACACGCTATGCCACTAAATCGGATTTCCGCCGTGATTTTCACCGAGTTACCCGTGGTCTCGACGCTCTTGATCTTCGGCTCTGCCGAGAGATACAGGATCTCGGAGGGCGACTCGAGCGAGAGCTCCTCTGCCGTCAAATCGAAGCGACAGCTGTCGGTCGCGCGCCTTCTGTCAGCGAGGCTCTCAAGGGTGATCTCGCCGTACTCGCAGGCGACCTCGCGGTCGGTCATATATCCGTCGGTGACGAGAGTTATCTCGCGGTTGCCCTGCGCCGATGGAGTGTACTCGGCGATCAGCGATACAACGAGCGTGCTTCCCGTGTCGGTGGGAGTCAGATTGATCTTAACAGAGGGCGCGGATACGCCGACCTTGGCCTGCATTCCCTCACTCGCCCCATCAAGAGAGAGCGTCTCGGCGAAGGGGATCGTCTTCTTGTAAAGGCAGGCAGGAGAGTCACCGACCGCGATGAGCGCGCATACGCGGTGCTCGCCCGACACCCATATCTCGCCCTCGGCCGCGCGGCACTCGGAGAGCTCGGATACCGCGTTCTCATAAACAACCTTCACCTCGTCGGCGATCACGCCGTCAAGTGTGGCAAGCTCCTCGGCATACTCGCGCTCGACGGGCTCGGCTATCACCATATCAACCACGCTCGCCGACACGTCGGAAAGCTCGGGCTCGCCGACCTCAAGCGCGCTGCCCGAAATTTCTGCCGTCTCCTCGGTCAAGACCGATAGCTTCACGGCGACTCTCGCCTTTGCAGAGATCTTTCTCGGGCCGAGAAGTCGCATCGAGCAGCTCTCAATCGCCGTGTCGGCGCTGACACCTGCCAACACGTCGCAGACGATGCGCTCGTGGAGCTCATAATCCTCCGCAAAATCAACCGAGGAAAGCTCGCCCTCGGCATCCATATAAACCATTCTGAAGCGCACACCGCCAGACGCGCAGGCCTCCTCGCCGTTCATATAGGTGGGAAGCGGCAGAGCGCGCGCCTCGGTATAGAGAATCTTGCGCACCTCGCCAAGATAATCGGGCAAAACGTAGTCGCAGGACACCTCCGTGAAGAGCTCGCGCAGGCTCGCTCTGCGATAGTCGCTATTTCTATCGTTAAACATAAAACCTCCAAAACCGTTTTTTGTTTAACAGTATGAGCCCACCGCAAAAAATATGACTGCCGCCCCGAAGCATCGGCGCGACAGTCGCAATATTAAATTCAAATTAAAATTGTGGGCGAGATTATCCAAAATTACCGCCTGTATGGGCGAGAAAATTCGGAGGAAGGTCGTTCGCTTCTTGTCTCCGAAGCTGTATCAATCATACAGCGAGCGGGAGAGATCGGGCATATTTACCCAAAATTACCACCCATAGACTCCATTAAACGCTTATTAAACTCTTCTGCGGTATTATATCCCATCTTCTTCTGTCTGTTATTCATCGCCGCAACCTCGATAACTACCGAGAGGTTACGACCGGGACAGACGGGGAGAACTATGCTGGGCACCTTGATACCAAGAATATCGGTGGTCTGATCGACAAGGCCGAGGCGGTCGTACATCTTGCCGTTCTGCCAAGCCTCGAGGTTGATAACGAGGTCGATCTTCTCGGTTTCCTTGACAGCTCCCATACCAAAGAGGCGGCGAACGTCAACGATGCCGATACCGCGAAGCTCAACGTAGTGTCTGATGAGCTCGGGAGCCTTACCAACGAGGGTGGTAGCCGAAACGCGCTTGATCTCTACGGCGTCGTCGGCGATAAGACGGTGTCC
>JAZRFQ010000044.1:0-69605 GCA_045643725.1 Eubacteriales bacterium
GGAAGTTCGCAAGTCTATCGACAACGTGATGAAGGCAATCGAGGCAGGAATTATCACTCGTTCAACCAAGGCAAAGCTTGAAGAGCTTGAAGCCGAAGAAGAGCGAATTGAACTCAACATTCTGAAAGAACAAACAAGCACACCTAAACTCACGAAAGAACAAATTTTATTTGCTTTAGACAAATTCCGTAAACTTGACTTAACAATTGAAGCAAATAAGGAGCGTTTAATTGATAGTTTGGTAAAATGCATCATTCTTTACGATGACAAGCTCGTAATAACTTTTAATTTCAAAAATGAGCCTGTAACAGTTCCCACAAGCGACGAGCTTGAGGCAATAGAGAAAAGTTCGGATATTGAAGTATTTGCTTCACCACAGAATGAAGCACTCCAGATGGAGTGCTTTTTTCATTCTGTGGTGACCGGTACGCCCTCGAACCCAGCGACAAATGTCGCATGGGTTCGCATACGCCACGCAGAGCGCGTCGAGCTCGCTCGTAAGCGGCAAGTGAGCGTATATTCAGTTTACTGAAATTCTCGTACCTGTTTGCCGCTCGGGGTGATGTTTTTGGTAGACGTTCCGCCTTGTTTTTCTTACGGCTTACATCTCCTCGCCGGGCAATATACCGCATTCGCGGTATGCACCAAGAGTGCATTTGCCATTCAGATAGAGTGCTTTTTTCATTCTGTGGTGGTCGGCACAAATTTCCAAGGCTCTTGTATCAAAACAAGAAAACTCTTTGATAACAGAGTATACGTTGACAAACAAGAGAGACGATGTTATAATTATTTGGCGAGGTAACCTTAAGAAATCCGCTTGCTAATCTTCTTTACTGTGAGGGTTATGATGAAACGTACAATTGCATTGTTTCTTTCTGTTTTGCTCCTCTTTTCAATTTGTTCTTGCGGCTCAAATCAGAGATCGGATACAATAAGCTTTGATAAAAAATCCACGAAAATTATTGCTCATCGAGGGCTTTCGGGACTAGAGATCGAGAATACAGAGGCGGCTTTTATTGCCGCAGGAGAACGTTCATATTACGGTATCGAGGCCGACGTGCGTAGAACCGCCGACGGAAAGTTTATAATCTGTCACGATGAAACGCTCGAGCGGATTTCGGGTAAAAAGATAGATGTGGAAGCCTCTACTCTCGAGGAGCTTTTAAAGGTTACTTTGTCTATTAAAAATAGACAAGGCGAAGGACGACTTTGCGAATTGAGCACCTATATCTCGATTTGCAAATCATATGACAAGCACGCTTTCTTTGAATTGAAGTCGGATTTTGACGAGCGAGAAATAGGCGAAATCATCGAGATCGTTCGCTCGTGCGGCTATCTTGACAATACAACGTTTATTTCCTTTAACTACGCTGATCTTGAATGCGTCAGAAAGCATCTGCCCAGCCAATCGGTTCAATATCTGCTTTCAAAGGTGGACGAGAAGGTTATCAAGCAACTGATTAACGATAAAATTGATTTGGGAATGTCGTATAAGATATTCACGAAAGAATATCTTGCTATGTTCCATAACGCAGGGCTAACGGTAAGCTGCTGGACTGTTGATGATATAAAAATCGCGGAAAAGCTTGCTTCGCTTGGCGTTGACTACATTACCACAAACATTTTAGAATAGCCGCGAACTCTTTATGAGATGCCGCTAAATTACCAAAAGACACGTCGGGAGAACAAAAAATGATGACCATAACCTATGAGGGAAGAAACTCAATATACATAAACCTTACTAACAGATGTCCTTGCGCCTGCGTTTTCTGCTTGAGACAGAACAAGGATCACGTTTTCAACGCAGACTCTCTCTGGCTTGAGCGCGAGCCTACCGTAGAGGAGATCTGCGATAGCATCGATGCTTGGGACTGGGCGAAATATGACGAGATCGTCTTTTGCGGCTACGGCGAGCCCACCGAGCGATTAGATGATATTCTGCAGGTTGCCGCTCATATCAAGGCGAAGAGCGGAATCAAAACCCGTATCAACACAAACGGTCTTTCCGACCTGATCCACGGAGAGAAAACGGCGCATAAGCTGAAGGGCCTCATCGACTCGGTCTCCATCAGCCTGAATGCGACCAACAAAGAGGATTATTTCAAGCTTGTCCGTCCGAAGTTCGGTATCGAGTCCTACGACGCGATGTTGAACTTTGCAAAGGATTGCAAGGGGTACGTTCCCGAGGTCGTGATGACCGTCGTTGACGTGGTGACGAGCAAGGAGGAGCAGGAGCTGAGCCGCAAGATCTGCGAGTCCATCGGTGTGACGCTCCGCGTTCGCCCTTATGAGGAGGATTAAGCGCGGAATTTCTCGCCAACTCGCATAATGAATTCAAATATGTCATCGTAGGCAGAGCGCTCTAGCACTCGAAATGCCGTATCAGGTGTCCAAGCGAGCTTGGGTTGTTGCGTTTGCAATGCCCGGGCTCTTTTTTCGTTTTAGGGCGTCTCTTGCAGATGGCGCGGGTTGTCATTTTTGACAGAAATCTGCTTTCCTTTTTATGCATTACCGAGATTTTTTCAAAATCAAAGGTTTACACTTGAATTTTCTCTTGTAATATGATACACTAGCATTACATAGCATTATAATTATACCTTTGGAGGACAGTATGGATTTATCTTGGATTCTCTTGGCACTATTCCTGGTCGCATTGATCCGGAGTGTCATAGGCTCGCTTGGCAGATCTTTCATTAAAAACGCTCTGCGTTTGGGCTCTGTCATAGTGGCCTTTCTTATAACTCTGGTGCTGCAGGTCTGCGGCGTATTCCAGAGTATCACAGGAATCATAGTAAACGCCATCTCCGGCGTTATTGATCTTGAGGAGCTGCTCGGTAGCCTGTCGGGTGTGGCAGATATCGCAATCGCCCTCGTGAGCACTATGATCAGTATGGTGTTCTTCATCATCGCATTCCTTGTGATCCGCGGTATTATTCGCTTGTTTATTCCTCTCATTACGAGAGCGATCGAAGGCGCAATAGAGAAAAAGGCACAGGCTCCAAAGCCCGCGGCGGCACAGCCTGCCGACGAGCAGAGTGCCCTGACCGTAGAGACGCCCGAGCTTACAGAGGCGGTTGAGGCAGTTGAGACGGTAGAAGTCGTCGAGACTGCAGAGGCACCCGAAGTGGCGGAAGTTCAGGCACCCGAAGCGGCGGAAGCTCAAGCTCCCGTCGTAGAGGAGAAGCCTACAGAGGAGAAAAAGCCTAAAAAGAAGATAAAGGGCTACTGCCACGAGTGTGCATGGAAGAAGGCGATATCCATCGCCACCGCCGCTATCAGCGGATTGCTCGTTTTCGCGATTCTTTTTATGCCGGTCTTCTACACTATGAGCTTTGCTCTTGCGGCAACAGCATCGCTTGACGATACCGATGCAACGGATAGCCAGATATACAAGCTCCTCGACATCGCCGATGATAATGTCATCGATTCCTACAAGCGTAGCTTCGTCTACGGCTTCTACAATGCTTTGGCGATCGACGATCTTATGAACTACGCCGCTAAGACGGGTGGAAAGATCACTCTCGATAACGGCAAGGTAGTTTACGCCGCCGACGTAATAAAAGTGCTTCTGACTCACGGTGTCAGCGCCGCAATGCAGCTCACCTCCGCAGAGTCGGAGTGCGAGGACGTCGCAGAGGATGTGAAGGCGATCGTCTCTAACCCTGCAGTATCGTCCATCCTTGCCGATCTTCTGATCTCTCTCATTGCAGACATTGAGACTGACAGCGCAGAAGACGGCGACCTTATGGGTGGCTTCGTCGATAACTTTATAGAGAGCTACAAGGAGGCCGATAAGGCTACCATCGAGCGCGATCTCGTAGCACTCGGTGAGACCGTCGGCGTGCTCGCAGAGAAGAAGATCATCGCGGCATTCATCTCGGGTGACGCAGGAGTTGAGTCCATCCTCAGCGATAAGGAGCTTCTCTCGGACACCGTTGCCGCTATTTCGGGACTCTCCGCATTCGGTCCTACGATCGAGGGCGCGTTTGAGCTCGGCATTGAGATTCTTGGCCAGACTCTTATGATCCCCACGGACGATGCGGCGGCATACGATATATTCATAAGCGATCTTCTTGACTCGATGGTCAAGGATAAAAACGCGACCTTTGATTCCTCCTTCAATGCCGCGGCTTATGCGAATTACTGCATAACTGAGGGCAAGCCGATCAATTCCTACAAGGCGTTCGATACTTACGTAAAGCACTGGAAAAAGGTGCAGGCGGCATTCGCCCATGCATCCGAGGATAAGTCTTACGGTAGCTTTACGATAGAGATAAACGGCAAGACCTACCTTGAGGACGGCGGCTATATTGTAGAGTATACCGATGCTTATAAGGATAAGGTATCTCCCATAGCGGGTATCATCAACGAGCTTACGCGTACGTCGGCAAACGGCAGGCTCTCCGAGTCGGACCTCTACGCGCGACTTCAGGCGTATCTCGCATCCCCCCGTGCCGTCGGCGCGAGCGCGGAGCTTGCACGCGGCATACTTAACCCCACGACCTTCGTTACAAAGAGCGTAACGGTAGAGAAGATGATGGCTTCCACAAGCTTCACCGATTGGACCGAGGAGGAGAAGAGAAACGACAGCCGTCTTTGCGTAGACATAATCGTGGATCTTCTTGACCTTATGGACTCGCTCGGCAATATGGGCGATGCAGACGGCGTTGACGCCGCATATGACCTTGTAGATCAGTTTGTAGCTCTTGGCGAAACCATGGACACTATGAAGCAGACCAGCTGTATCAACGGTCTACCCGAGCTTCTCCTTGAGGGACTTGTAAAGCACGACATTCTCTCGGCTTATATGAAGCCCTCGGTTGTGTTTGCCATCAACGACTTGGTTAAGAACAACGACAAGTCCTACGCACATTGTATGGGACAGATCGCAGACCAGATCAGATTTGCGATCAGTACCGTAGGAGGTGACCAGAAATGATGTTCCTTGTTAAATTTGCAGGCCTGATCCTCTGCCTTGGAATTCTCGCTTTCGGCGGATACAAGACGGTGGAGGGAATACGCATAGAAGAAATGATAGGCGAGATCGCGTCGGTTATGGAGGATGGACCCATCTTCCCCTCTGCAGGTCTTCCCGATGGGGATGATCCCGATTCGCCGGACACCGACGATCCCGTGATTCCTCCGTCAAAGGACGAGACGGTCGGCGGAGAGTCGGGAGGTGACTCTGTCCAGAACCCCGATTCCGTTCCCGATGAGATACCCGATTCCAAACCCAATCCCGAGCCCAATCCCGAGCCCAATCCCGAGCCCAGTCCTGAGCCTGAGCCCGAGCCTTCGCCGAGCGGAAGCCTCTCCACAGACGAGGCGATCGATGCCTTTGGCGGACTTTATGATAACCACGATCCCGATTTTAACGAGATCAACAAAGAGTTCTTTGTTGGTATGGTCGAGGGCGTTTTGAGCGGTAGCTCCAACGGTAGCGAGCCTCCGGTAGAGAACGATCCCGACTTTGACAACAGCTTCGATTCCGACTTTGACGACAGCTTTGATTCCGACGTTCCCTTCATTCCCGAAGAGGATCCCGACGATGACGAGCACAAGGTGGAAAACATTATTATCGACGTTGCAGGCAATTATTACGAGAATCTTCAGCAGGGTATTCAGAATAATATCGCGAGCAACAGTGGCGCTTCCGCAGAGGAGCAGCAGGCCGCGAGAGACGAGTTCATTCGGCAGGAGGCAGAGGCCTTTGCGGGACTTCTCAATATAGCGACCAAGCCCGATGAGACCACCGAGGAGCAGATAGTTCAGTCTGTCGATGCGGTGCTCAAGTCTGACGTGTGCCTCGATACCGTTACACAGACCGTGACGGGCAACGATGCGATCACCGATACCGTCAGGGATGCAACCGAGGGCATGGCAGAGAGTTACAAAGCCGACATCGAGGACAGGCTCAACGCGGCGCTCGCAGAGAATCCCGAGAAGGCACAGCAGTATAATGATCTTGCTAACCTCTTCGGCATCACTCTCGGCGGTCATTGATCCCGATAACGAAAAATCACCACAGCCGTATCCACCGAGGGCGCTTTTCCCTCGGTGGATTTTTTGCGCGCGGCAGCGAAAAAATTATCTTCCAATATTGATTTATAGCCTCGGGTGTGCTATACTTTTGTTAGAATGTCATCTAAACTCCCGCGCGGGAGTATATGCTGATTGCATTGTGAGGTAAAAGCATGGACGAAAAAATATACGGTGAATACGTCAAAATTCTGAAAACAGAGCTCGTTCCCGCTATGGGCTGTACCGAGCCGATTTCCATCGCGTACGCGGCGGCAAAGGCGCGCAAGACGCTCGGATGTATTCCCGATCGCGTGGAGATCTACGCGAGCCCCAATATAATCAAGAACGTTAAGAGCGTGGTCGTTCCCAACACCGGCTCGCTTCGCGGCATCGATGCGGCGGCGATCGCAGGCATCGTTGCAGGTCAGGCTGATGACGAGCTTCAGGTCTTGAGCCGTGTAACGCCGGAGCAGGTAGCGCAGATCTCGGAATATCTGCGTAGCATCAGCTGCACCGTAAGACCTGCGGAGAACGGATACATTTTCTATATTTCGGTCCTCGCCTGCGGCGGAGGACATACGGCGCACGTTGAGATCGCCGGAAACCACACCAACGTCATATCCATCAAGAGAGATGATCAGGTTATCTTCTCTCGCGAATACGTCGAAGAGACCAGCGCCGGCAAGGCAAATCACGAGCTTCTGACCGTTGAGGAGATCGTCCGCTTTGCCGATACGGTAGAGATCAGCGACGTCGAGGAGACGATCGCACGTCAGATTGCATACAACACGGCGATCGCCGAGGAGGGACTCCGCAACAGCTGGGGCGCGAATATAGGTAATATACTTCTCAAGTCCTACGGCAACAGTGTCCACAACCGCGCGAAGGCATACGCCGCGGCAGGATCGGATGCCCGTATGAGCGGATGCGAGCTTCCCGTTGTTATTAATTCGGGTAGCGGCAACCAGGGACTCACCGCCTCTTTGCCTGTTATCGTCTACGCTAAAGAAATCGGCGCGACAAAGGAGCTTCTGTACCGCGCACTTGTTCTTTCTAACCTTGTCACCATTCATCTGAAGACGGGTATCGGACCGCTTTCGGCATATTGCGGCGCGACAAGCGCAGGCTGTGGCGCTGGCGCAGGTATCACGTACCTTTACGGCGGCGGATACAGAGAGATCGCACACACAATAGTCAACGCGCTCGCCATCAACTCGGGTATGATATGCGACGGAGCGAAATCGAGCTGCGCCGCGAAGATCGCTTCTGCCGTCGAGGCAGGACTTCTCGGAATGCAGATGGAGAACCACGACAGACAGTTCTACGGCGGAGAGGGCATCGTCGAGAAGGGCGTTGAGAACACCATCCGCAATATCGGTGAGCTCGCACGCGACGGTATGAGAGAGACCGATAAGCTCATCATTGATATGATGACGAAGAACACCTGCAGATAAAATACATAGAAAAAAGCATTTTTCAGGCAGCTTTACCTCCTCAAAAAAGTTGAAAAAATCAAAGTTTTTTTGAAAAAACTATTGACATTTTTCGCGGGGGGGGGGGTATAATGATATTAGGTATAAAACACATTTTTATGCTCAAGACAACCCGAAAAAAGAAAGGAAAAATGTATGAAAACTAAAAGAAATGCACTTTCAATGCTTGCGGTATTTCTTGTTATCGCCGGCATGGCGCTCAGCATGTCCTCTTGTATGGAGTGGTTCGACAGACACGAGCACGCCTACACCGCGAATGTGATCGCCCCCACCTGTACCTCAGCCGGCTACACCGAGCACACCTGTAGCTGCGGTGACACTTATCGCGATTCCGAGACTGCGAAGCTTAACCACCAGACTACCGTTACATACGAGTTCCCCACAACCAGCGAAAAGGGGAGCAAGACTACCGTATGCTCGGTTTGTAATCACACTGCGGTAGAGGAGATCGAGTCTATGCTCGCCGCCAACCCCAAGGCGTATGATCTTCTCGCGGCTCTCATCGGTCAGGTAGAGTATACCTTAAAGGTTAAAGAGAACTCCGAGTTCACATACGTTGTTGAGAGCGACAACGAGTCTGAGTATCCCGGCTCTACCACTACGGTTACTATCGAGTTTTTGGAAGCAGAGCTTAATGATATACCCGAGGGTAGACTTGATTTAGGATTTATCGTATCCGAGCTTTGTGAAGGTAAAACGAACGTTAATCAGTTCCAGCTCCACCTCTACCTGCTTGAAGACGTCGTTCAGTTTTCAATAGAGCAGAACTGGCAGGGCTATAGCTATGATGTAAGCCTCAACGACCTCTTCTATGAGATGATCGGCGGTATGATGGGCGTTGAAAAGGACGAGGCAGTTGAGATTCTTTACTTCTTCACCCAGCTTGCAGACTGCCTTCCTATCGCAGAGGGCATCCTCGGCGCAGTTGCCGGTGAGCTTCCCGTTATCTCCGACGAGTTCATCAATGAGATCGTAGGAGCACTTGAGCTTGTTTATGACGATATTCTCATCGAAACCGTAAACGCTGACGGCTCCACCACCTATAAGGTTGATCTTGCAGCACTGAACCACCTTCTCGACCTCGTTGACGAGGATCAGAGCCTTGCGTCCTACTTTGGAGATCTCTTCGGCAAAGAGTACGTTGACGATGCCCTCGCATTTATCGAGAGTATTCCCGACAGAACCGTGCGCGAGATATCCGAGGCAGTTATAAGCATATCCGAGACTACCGGCGCGTCGGTTGACGAGCTTTACTATGCGATCGATTTCTTCGTTTATATGAGCAGTGGTGAGAAGATCAGCATGGAGAAGGAAATCTTTGACCGTTACGATCTGACTGTTGCCGAGCTTCTTGCAGAGGTGGGCGAGGTGCCTGCGGATGAGACGGACGCCTTCATCGATAGAATGCACGATGCCTTTGCTCAGATCACAACCATGATGGAGCACGCTACCGTTGGCGACCTTATCGAGTCGATGTTTGCTAACAACTCTGAGGGTAGTGTATCTATTATCGAGACTCTTAAGGCGACCGCAGATCAGCTCGCGGTGCTTGTTGATCTTGAACTTACCGTAGACGCAGAGGGCAATCTCGTAGCGCTTAACGGCAATTTCGGAGGCGGCTACTTTGTTGTAGATTTCATAAACAATAGCAACGTTGTTAAGATTACCGTTATTCTTCCCGACGGCACAGAGCTTGCAATCGACGTTATTGACGGTGTGGCGAGCCTGACCGTTAAGCAGAATGGCGAGGTGCTTGCATCCGGCACGATTACCGTGGATGAGATCGTAAACGGTTCTGACGTTACTAACAGAATTACCGTTTCTCTTTCCAACGGAGCTGACGTGGTTGAGTTTGTAATCGACGTTACCGATAATGGCGCCGCTCTTGTGCTTAAGCAGAATGGCGAGGTGCTTGCATCCGGTGCGATTACCGCAGAGGAGATCGTAGACGGCTCCAACGTTACCAACAAGATTACCGCTACTCTCGGCGACGGAGCGTTTGATATCGAGTTCTCTCTGGAGCAGTATCTCACCGACGGTGTTCCTGCCGGTATCGCTTGGGTATTCAAGACGTATGAAAACGGAATCGTTAACGATAATCTCTCTGTAAAGATCTCGGGTGGTGACAATGCCGTAGCATACGAGATCTACGCAGAGGTTGATGGCGAGGTTCTTATAGACGCCGGCGTATCTCTGACAGCCGAGAACAATGGTGCTAAAACAGAGTACACTCTTTCTCTTGACTTTGGAAAGCTCATACTCGGAACGACTCCCATATATGAGGAGGTTTACGAAACCGACGAGAACGGCTATATTGTATACTGGGATTATGTAGTTGTTGCCTATAAGACCGCAACACTCTCCGGTAGCACCGAGATAACCTTCAGCAGCGAAAGATAATTCGTTTTAGAATAGAGGCCGACCGCTTTGCCGGTCTGCTTTCTAAATTTTAATATTTTTTTAGAAAAACCACTATTTTGTTTACAATTATGTTGACATCCTTGAATAAAAGGTATATAATTATGAGTACATACGGTTTGTATGATAAAATGATAGACAATCAAATAAAAAGAAAGGTATGATGACATGAAAAATTTAAAAACAGTCATTATAATTGCGATCGTTGCGACTCTTGTCGTAGGCGGCGTAGTTGCGGGAATTCTCCTTGGCAACAATGGCGGCAATAATGGCAATGATGACAACGGCGGCGGACACGAGCACGCCTACACCACAGAGGTGGTAGCGCCCACCTGTACTATAGCGGGCTATACCAAGTACACCTGTGCGTGCGGTCACACCTATAACGCTGATGAGGTTGCCGCTCTTAATCACAGAAATACCACGGAATACGTTTACCCCACAGTGAACGAGGCGGGTAGCAAGACCTCTACCTGCGCGGTTTGCGGTAACGTTGAGACCAAGACTCTCGATGCGATGACGGTTTCCAGCCCCAAGGTATCCAAGCTGATCGCAAAGTTCATAGGCGCGGTTGCATATTCTCTTGAGATCGGTGAGGACTCTACCTTTGTTCTCATTGCCGACAGTGATAACGAGGCGAAGTACCCTGACAGTAGTGAAACTATTACGATTAAGGTGGCAGAGGCTGCTATAAGTGGCAAGGATGATGATCTTCAGGGTCATCTCATGCTCGAGCTGAACTACAATTTCTCCGGAAATGAGGAGAATGAAACGGAGACTCTTGCCATTACCGTACTTGTAAACGGCGATGACGTTTCTATCGAGGCTACCCAGACCGGAATCGAGCCCTTCGAGACCGAGATTAATCTTACCGAGATGCTCTGTGAGGCTATATGCCGCAGAGTTGGTATAGATACCGATTCGGCGACAGAGATTTATTATGCACTTTCGCAGGTCGTTAAGTGCCTTCCCATTGCAGAGGGTCTTATCGGATCGGCAGTTGACGCTATCCCTGAGCTCTCCGAGACCTGCGGTCAGGATATCGTTGACGTTTTCGAGCTTATCGGACAGGATATCATCGTTGAGACTTCTAACTCCGACGGCTCTACTACTTACACCGTAGACCTCGCGGCACTCGCACATCTTCTCGATCTCATCGAGGCGGATAAGACCGTCGAGGATTACATCGCTGACGTATTCGGCGAGAGCGCAAAGGACGAGATCCTCGCGTTCATCGAGACTCTTCCCGACAGAACCGTTCGCGAGGTATCCGAGGCCATCATCAAGATCGGCGAGGCTACCGACGCGTCTATGGAAGACCTCTACTATGCAGTTGACCTTATCGTTTATATGGCAACCGGTGCCGAGATCAGCATCGAGGGCGAGATATACGACCGTTACGATATGACTCTTGCAGAGCTTATTGCTGAGGCAAGCGACATTCCCGAGGATGAGACGGCAGAGTTCGTTGGAATGATCAAGGAGACCTTTGCCGAGGTCGTAGAAGTGATCGAGACCACTACCCTCAAGAATATCATCAATAGCATCATCGGTGCAGAGGCAGATGCCGAGCTCACCTTCCTTGATGACGTTAAGGCGATGATCGAGCAGTATGCGGGTATCGTAAGCATCGAGGTTACCGTGAGCGCAGACGGCGAGCTTCTCTCCTTCAATGCTAACGCTGCAGACGGCATGATATCCGTAGACTTCGAGAACGAAGACGGTGCTTATACCGCTACTATCGTTCTTCCCGAGGACATCGAGATTGTTATTGAATACGTTGACGGTAGCTTCTCCATAGATGCATGCGTAGATGGCGAGTACATCGCATCCGTCGAGGTTAACGTAGAAGAGACCGTAGACGGCGACGACGTTACCACCTTTATCTCAGCTGATATTGATGTCGGCAATATTGACTCTTACATTGATATATTCTGGACTACCCGTGACGGTGCTCTTGTAGCCGCTAATGCGAGTGCTTCTGTCGAAAACGCGAGCGAATCCTACTCCGCCGAGATCAATTTCGTTGATAACAGCGGCGTTAAGACCATTACCGTAGATCTTCCCGGTGATATTCAGATCGAGGCTACCTTTACTGATGAGAGCTTCTCCGTTGTAGGTAAGGTTGAGGGCGATGTCGTTGCATCCGGTGACGTTACCGTAGAGGAGACTACCGAGGGCGGCAAGACTATTACCACCGTTACAGCTAACGTTGAAAGTAACTTCTTCAACATCGACGCCGAGATCAAGCAGACTCTCGAGAACGGCGCTCTTCTTGGAACTGCAGTAAAGGTTGTAGTTAAAGACGACAAGTCCGAGTACATGAACTTCGCCGCAGAGACCGTATATACCGATGATTCCGTAACTCTTGACATTTACACTAAGGTTAACGGTCAGGTCATTATAGACGGTAGCGTTACTCTCAGTGCAGAAGAGACCGACAGCAAGACCGAGTATGCCCTCGAACTTGACTTTGATAAGATCTGGGTTGAAAATGCTGGTTATTCAACGCCCGGATCGATTTATCCCGAAGTAGGGGAATCTTGGACAGCTAACGTTGAAAAGTACTTGATAATCGACGCGATTATAAATTTCGTTTGCGAAAGATAAATAATTGATCTTTGAGGTAAAAGCCGATTGGTAAAACAGTCGGCTTTTACTGGATTTTTGAGCGATTGCTCCGATAAAGGAAGTTTTGTATGAGAATTATTCACAAGAAGGCCTTGTCACTCATGCTCGCCCTGCTTTTTGTTCTGACGTCGGTCGGATGCTTTGGCACGGGGCGAGACATAGTGCAGGACGGCATAGAGATAGCCGAGGATCCGCCGTACAGAAGAGAAGTGACCGAGCGCGCGGAGAGCGTGCTTCTGTCGCTTATGCGATACGGATATCTTTCGATCTCCTCGCTTGATAAGATCAGCGCGACGGTAGATGCTCGCATCGTCGCTTATACTGAGCGTATAAGCGCTATCATCTGCGAGAATCCCATCTCGGAGGCGAGGTATATAGAGGTCATCGATGCGCTCGAGCAGAATGGCAGAGCGGTGGTCGACGAGCTGGTTTCTTTCCTTGACTCCGGCGAGCCGAGTCTCGAGTCCACCCGCGCTCTATATCTCGTCCTGTCAGGCGCATTCGGTGCGGATCGCGCGGCCTCCATGCTGTACGACGCCTGCCTTCTCGTTTATGATATGAAATATGAGGTCGCAATAGAGCGATTTAACACCTACGGCTACGCCTGGTATGAGCAGGAGGCCGCAGATATTCTCGCCGAGAAGCAACAGTTCGGCGATAGCATCGGCTGCGAGGATTTTTCTGCCTTGCTCCACTTCACCACGGTGCTTGCAGAGGTTGCTTTTTACGGCATAGATGAGAGTGCGGACGTCTTCTTTGACTCCGAGATACTGCTTCTTTTGCAGAGCCTCGACGTTGACGATATCGACGTTGACGAGAGCGGCTACGCACTCCTTATGTCCTATATGGCACCGAAGAACGCGCCAAAGGAGGATGCCTCTCTTTATGAGAAGATTAGATACGAGTTCTACCGTAGCGGTGACAGCGATCGTGTAGCCGCCGTGCTGGACGACGCCGTGACTCTTATGAGCCGTATGCTTCGCGGCCTGACGTCCGACGACGTCCGCGCAATACGCGAGAGGGACTATGACACTCTCGCCTCGTCGGTATTCTCGCGCTTTACAGAGGCGGACTGGGAGCTCTTCGCGAGAGTCACCGACCTCGAGCTTTCAAACGATATATATTCTCATTTAAGCGAAACGAAATACGGAGATAAATATACCTCGTATCTTGCGTCGCTTCGCTCGGTAGAGCTTGACGAGCTTCGCTCGGCGGTTGGAACCGACGGATTTTACGAATATCTGCGGGACTACCTTGTCGGTATATGCCCGTCAGTCGCGTATGAGGTGAGCAAATGATACAAGTAAAAAATATAACCAAAGGCTACAACGGCGAAGAGGTGCTTCACGGCGTTTCGCTCTCTATCGAGGATGGCGAGTTCGTCTCAATCATGGGCGAGAGCGGTAGCGGAAAGAGCACGCTTCTGTCGATCATCGGCGGATTCCTTCTAGCCGATTCGGGAGAGGTTCTCCTTAACGGCGAGAGCGTCTCCTCGATGAATGATAAGGATCTTGCGAGGCTCAGATGCACAAGGCTCGGCTTCGTGTTCCAGGGATATAAGCTTATCCCCACGCTGTCGGTAAGGGACAATATTATGCTTCCCGCGCTTCTCGGCGGAGGTGTTGAGTCCGAGCTCGATCCCTATCTTAACGAGATCACCGAGCAGCTTAATATCTCTGATATTCTGAAAAAATTTCCCGACGAGCTCTCCGGCGGACAGTGCCAGAGAGTTGCGATAGCACGCGCTCTGCTCTATAAGCCTGAGCTCATCGTGCTTGACGAGCCGACGGCCGCCCTCGATAGCGAGATGGAGGCGAAGGTCATGTCGTTCCTTGTGAAAATCAACCGAGAGCTTGGCACGACGATCCTGCAGGTTACGCACAGTAAGACTGTCTCGGAATATGGCAAGCGCGTGATATATTTGAAAGACGGTAGGGTATTATGAGGCTTCTTTTAAAGCATCTGATGCAAAGCATCAGAAAAAAACCTACACAGCCGCTGATCATTACGCTGGCCCTCGCTCTTTCCGTTGCTATGACGGTATTCGCCCTCGCGATTTACGGCTCGCTTACGGCGGATGCCGAGATGGCGCAGGCCGCTAAATACGGTAGCGCCGATCTCACAGTAGAGCTCGGCAGCTCGTCCGATTCGCGCTTCCTCTTCGCCTCCGACGTGAGAGATTCGCTCGGAGATCGGGCAAACGCCGTCGGAATCTATCCATTGCCCCTGATACTTGAAGGTACGACAGACACCGTAAGCGGCGTGGCGACCGAGCTTGATTCTGTTGGCGATCTGTTTTCCATAGCCTTCTACGAGTACGGACGCGTGACCGATTCCACTTTGAGTGAGATCGCCTTTGTCAGCGCCGATTTTGCAGAGCAGAGAGACATCTCGCTCGGAGACGTCATTTTAGTCGAGACCATGGGTCACAGGATGAGCTATCGCGTAGAGGGCATCAGCGATCGTCCGTTTATGGCGAGCTACGACGTTATGGTAGATGTCGGTAGCGTTATGCGCGCATTTGCCGACGAGTCCTTGCTCTTTGCGGCGATGGGCGATAAATTTAAGCCCTGCAGTACGGTATACGTCGATCTTCTTGATAGTGAAGCGGTTGTCGGCGAGACCTTGGAAAGCCTGGCGGCAGATCATAAATTTGACGGAATGCGTCTTATCGACGTGCAGGATACCGCAAACGCGAAGGAATACACCGCGTATCTCGAGGTATCCATCGGCGTTGCCGTGGCTCTTACTATGTTGCTCGCCGGCATCGTGACCTTCTGTTGCTTCTTTATGCTTGCAAACCAGAGACATGAGGAGAACTTCTCGCTTTCCTGCTGCGGCGCGAGCCCGCGCATCCTCGGAATTATGCAATATGCCGAGGTCGCGATCTATTTCTTGGTCGCCGCTCCTCTCGGAGTGCTGATTTCTCTGCCAACGGTGCAGGCTATATCCTCCGTTGTCGGACTTTCTTACGCAAAGACGCGCGTGTCCTTTGGCATCGCCGCGACCGCGTCTCTTCTTGTGCTTGCCGTCTGTATACTGACGGTATCACTTTTCCTCGCTTTTGCAAAGCGCGCATCGCGCACGGGCGAGAGAAAGCGCCGCGCGGGACTCGTTATACCTTTGATTCTTGTCGGAGCTATGGCGGTGACGCTTGGCATCTCATTCGCAGTTCCTGCGGAATCCGCGTTTAGCGTATATTGCGTACAGCTTGCCCTTCTTGCCGTTTTCCTCTTTTTTGCGACCTCTCCGCTTTTACAGAGATTTGCGCTGATTATTGATCGTATTATGCGCGGCGCGCGTAGCGAAAGGGCTATTTCCTTCAGATACGCCGTAAAGAATACCGCGTCGCTCAAGATTCTTCACAACATATCCATGCTGTGCTCTCTTGCGACTGTGACTCTGATTACGGTTGGATTTATACTTTCCTGCATCATGGCGAATCTCTCGGTGCAGCCCGAGGTTATCAGGGCCGATTTTACGGTTTACAACACCACCGACCGATGCTACGAGAAGATCGAGAGCTGTGACGAGGTGGACGTGGCCTCCAGGTTCTATTTTGCCTTGACCGACGGATTTATAGTTTTCTCATCGGAGAACGCATCCGTCTACTCGCCGATTCTCGATATATCCGAGCCGCCCGAAGCGAACGAGGTCGTCTTGAGCAAAGGCCTCGCGGAGAAATTTGCTCTTCACGAGGGCGAAGACTTCGATATAGAGCTTGATGGCGTGAAGCATTCCTTCCGCGTATCCGATATCACCGAGGCCCCCATCGGAGTCGCCGTGATCAACTGCGAGGATATGGGTATTCCTTGCAATTCCATTCTGGTCAGAGGGCGCGAGGGAATCGCACGCGCCGATCTGCTTGCGGCGCTTTCCGAGGCTACCGTGGCAGAGATCGCGCCGATTCGATCGACTGAGAGCCTGCTCGACGGTCTTGAGAGCACGATGAGCACCTATATTCGTGCCGTCATGATCCTGCTTTCCGTACTCTGTGTCTTCTTCGTAATCGGCACGCTTGATGCGCTTTACGAATGTATGCGCGCAAGAGGCGAGGACTACACGCTCTACCGCCTAGCAGGTGTTCCGAGGAGGAAGCTGGCTCTTATGCGCTCAACCGAGATCCTCCTTCCCATCGTGTTTGGAATCTTGCTTGGTCTTTTAGTGTCGGTCGTATCGGTAATATCTATCAATCGCGGTATGGTTCAGTTCGGTATGATTCCGTTTTTGGTTATGAAGGCTCTCGTGCTCTAAGCGAGCCCGACGCCGTGATCCGACCGAGGATCTGAGCATAAAGCAAAAATAAAAAAAGCATAGAAAACAGCCGTTTTCTATGCTTTTTGTTTGCAGTTGATTATTTCTTTTTCATAGGATCGACAATGCCGAGACGCTCTGCCGCCTCCTCGCGCATCTTGTACTTGAGGATCTTGCCTGCCGCATTCATCGGGAATGCCTCGACAAACTCGATGTACTTCGGCACCTTATGGCGCGCCATGCTCGCCTTGATGTAATCGGACATCTCGGCGACAGTCAGACTGCCCGACTCCTTGAGGATAATACAGGCCATTATTTCCTCGCCGTATTTCTCGTCGGGAACGCCGATTACCTGCACGTCCTTGACCGCGGGATGAGTGTATATGAACTCCTCGATCTCCTTGGGGTAGATGTTCTCGCCGCCGCGGATGATCATATCCTTGAGACGGCCGGTGATTTTGAAGTTGCCCTGCTCGTCGTAGGATGCGAGGTCGCCCGAGTGAAGCCAGCCGTCCTCGTCGATGGTATCCTTGGTCGCCATAGGCATCTTGTAGTAGCCCTTCATGGTGTTGTAGCCCTTGGCGCAGAACTCGCCGTTCACGCCGGGGCCGACCTCCTCGCCGGTCTCGGGATCGACGACCTTACAGCGAACGTGAGGGAATGCGTATCCAACCGTCTCGGTGCGGACGTCAAGAGGATCGGTCCAGGAGCTCATCGTGTTACCGGGAGCGCACTCGGTTTGACCGTATACGCTGACGATGCCGGTCATATTCATCTCATTCGGATCTGCGGCACGGCGCATCAGGTCTGCAGGACAGCCCGAGCCTGCCATAATTCCCGTTCTCATATGCGAAAAATCGGTGTTACGGTAGTTCGGATGGTTGAACATCGCGATGAACATGGTGGGAACGCCGTTGAAGCAGGTGATCTTCTCCTGATTGATGCAAGCAAGCGATGATTTTGCCGAGAAATAGGGCATCGGGCACATAGTAGCTCCGTGAGTCATAGACGAGGTCATAGACAACGTCATACCGAAGCAATGGAACATAGGCACCTGGATCATCATACGGTCAGCGGTGGAGAGTCCCATACGGTCGCCGATACACTTGCCGTTGTTTACTACGTTATAGTGAGTGAGCATTACGCCCTTAGGGAAGCCGGTTGTGCCCGAGGTGTACTGCATATTGCATACGTCGCCGGGGCGTACTGCCGCCGCCATTCTTGCCACCTGCTCGGCGCTGACGAGCTTGTATCGCTCCATCGCCTCGTCAAAGGTAAGAGAGCCGGGCTGCTTGAAGCCGACGGTGATTACGTTTCTGAGGAAGGGCAGGCGCTTTGCGCGCAGAGGCTCGCCGGGGACGGTGTCCTTGATCTCGGGGCAGAGAGTGTTGATGATCTCCTGATAGTTTGAGTCGAGACAGCTGTCGATCATAACGAGGGTGTGAGTGTCCGACTGACGCAGAAGATACTCTGCCTCGTGGATCTTGTAGGCGGTGTTTACGGTTACGAGCACCGCACCGATTCTGGTCGTAGCCCAGAAGGTGATATACCACGCAGGAAGGTTGGTCGCCCAAACGGCTACCTTTGAGCCTGCCTTAACGCCGAGGGAGACGAGAGCTCGCGCGAATCTGTCAACCTCCTCGCGGAACTCGGCGTAGGTACGGGTATAGTCGAGAGTGGTATACTTGAAGCAGAGCTGATCGGGGAACTCGTCGGCAACTCTGTCGAGCACCTCGGGGAAGGTGAGATTGATAAGCTCGTCCTTCTTCCAGACGTACTGACCTGTGCCGTCGTGGTTGAAATAGAGCTTTTTCTTCATATCTCTCGTAGAGCTGAAGCGCGACATATAATTGGCAAAGTAGGGGAAGATGATCTCGGGATCCTGCAGATCCTCGAGCCAGTCGGGCTTCCACTCAAGCGAGATGAAGCCGTCGTAATTTACCGATGAGAGCGCACGCATAACGTCGTCGATAGGCATCGTGCCCTCTCCGATGAGCTGATACTTGCCGCTGTCGTCGGAGTCGCGCATATGAACGTGCTTGACGTAGCAGCCGAGATTCTTTATGGTCTGGTCGCCCGACTCACCGTTATCGCGGTATGGGTGATGAATATCCCAGAGAACGGCGAGATTATCGCTGGCAAAGCGGTCGAGCATATCGCGGAGTCTGCCGGTGTTGGAGTAGATTCCGCTCGTTTTTACGAGGATGCTGACCCCGATGCGCTCGGCGTAAGGAACAAGCTCAAGAAGAGCCGAGTAAACGCCGTACTCGTCGCCCTCGATCGCGCAAACAACAACGTAGGGAACGCGAGCGTTATAGGCGATGTCCATCAGCGACTTGACCTCATCGATCACCGATCCCTTGACCGATATGTCGAGCGAAGAGTCGAAGCAGGGGATAGAGATCTGCATATCGCGCAGACGGCGTACGGTCGCTGCCGTGTTGTATTTATGGAAGGGACCGCCGCGGTCAATGAGGGTGTCAAACTTCGGGAGATTGTAGACCTCAACGCCACCGAATCCCATGTCGGTTGCTACCTCGAGCATCTCATCAAAGGAGAAGCCGGGCCAACCGCGAGTGGAAAAGGAAAGCTTCATTATACCTCCTCCTCGTAGATGATCTTATTGAGCGCACTGAGGTATGCCTGAATACCCGCGCCGACAATGTCGGTGGAGATTCCTATGCCCGAATATACCTTTGCACCCGAGCGGAGCTTGACGATGGTCTGACCCATAGCCTCGCGGCCCTCTGTAACTGCCTGAAGCTGGAAGTCGTCGAGCTCATAGTGACGGCCGACGATCTTCTCTATAGTCTGGAATGCGGCATCGATAGAGCCGTCACCCATATATACGCCCTCAAGAGACTGACCGTCCTTGACGAGCTTGATATGTGCGGTTGCCGCGATGGTGTTGCCCGAGGTAATAAGGTAGGAGTCGAGCTTGTACGCCGAGGGAACCTGCATAGCAGAGGAGGCAACGATAGCCTCGAGCTCCTTGAGACCAACCTTCTCCTTTTTCGTCGCGATCTCGCGGAAGGCGTTATATACCTGAACGCTATCCTCCTCGGAGAGCTCGTAGCCGAGCTTGGTTACGGCGAGAGTGATGGTGCTCATATCGTCGTCTGCTGTGAGGAATACCTCGTCTGCATCGGGAGATGCCGTGCCTTTGGCGGATTTTTTGCTGTTGCCCTTGCACATGCGCTCGATCTGCTCAGTGATTCTCGTCAGCTCGGTGGTGCGTACCTTGCAGGTAGCGTCGAGAGAGTCGGATCTTGCGGCAATAATGCGAGCGATGTCTGCAAGAGAAACGGTATCAATGGGATATATAGCCGCGCATATCTGGGTCGCACCTGCGGTTATAGCCGAAACGGCGCAGGCCTCTGCCATAGAGAGCGCGTCGGAGCAGCGCACACCGAGGGTGACGTTCTTCAGCTCGGGGAGCTTCTCATACTGCAGAGCGATAAAGCTCTCAAGCTCGGAGGGAAGCATACCGCCCGCTGTATCGCAGAGCGTTACGGTGGTAGCACCTGCCTCGATAGCCGTCTTGATAGCAAGGGCAAGGAAGTCCTGCTCGCTGCGAGTCGCATCGTTTGCGATGAACTCAACGTCGGAGCACAGAGCCGCGCATCTTGCGACGGAATCGCGGATATCGTTTATCATAGCATCGGGCTTCTTATGGAAGATATATTCTATTTGCACGGCACTCGTGGGCGCGCATACCTGAAGACGAGGCTTCTTCGCGAGCTTGAGCGCGGCCCAGGTATCGTTGATGCTTTCCACATTCATCGATACGGGAACGGCAATGCAGCTGTCGCTTACTGCGGCCCCGATAGATTTAATTCTGAGCGAATCAATACGGAGGTTCTCAATGCCCTCCAGCTCGATAACGTCTGCACCGAGTCTGTCCAGCAACTTTGAAAACTCGATCTTTTCCTTGAAGGATAGGCAAAAGCTCTCGGAAAACTGTTTCATAGTTGCGTCGCTGATTTTGATCTGCTTCATGATTTTCTTCCTCTCAAATTAAATAAAAAAGCCCCTGTGCCGACTAATCGGTCAAGGGACGAAAAAATTCGCGGTACCACCCTAATTATCTCTACGGGAGAGATCACTTTCCAGCCTCAAATAAGGCCACACCCTGTAACGGAGGCATCCGTGTCCGATTACTCGCATATCGCTTTGACAGGACCGACTCGGGAAGGAGAATACCAAAACCGTTCGTATCGGCTCGCACCAAGCGCCGACTCTCTGTGACGTCTGAAATTGGCATATTTTCCGTCATTGTCTTTTTAAAATGGCGATTAAATTAAATATATTAAACCACTTCGCGGGCGATTTGTCAAGCAATTTTTGTATGAATAAAGGCAATTATTCGTTTTTAAACAAACGAAAGGGGCAAAAAAACGCTTTTTTTGTTGAAAATCACAATAAAAAAGTGTTTGACATTCAAAAAAAGATGTGCTAAAATATTCGTATAAAAACTGTGACGAAGACGGTACGGTGAGAGAGTTTTCAGAGAGTCGGCGCTTGGTGCGAGCCGATAGCTTGTAGCCGAAATACCCATCACTTCCGAGTTGAAGATCTGAACGGCTGCGTTAGGGTCTTACGTTTCCCGCGTTAAGGGTAAGAGCTTGTTAGAGCTTGAAGTGGCGTTTATCGCAAATTGAGTGGTACCGCGGGTATAATTACTCGTCTCAAGAAGTTGTTTCTTGAGGCGTTTTTTGTTTTTTATGCCCCGATTTCAATATTGATCGAACAGGAGGAAATAATATGACCAACCAGTATAACGTCAGTCAGCTTCAGAGGATCGCGCTTCGAATTCGCGAGATGCGCGAGATTTTCGGTTACAGCACCTCGAAGATGGCGGAGATGATAGATATCACCGAGGAGGTATATCTTTCTTACGAGTCGGGTGCGGTCGACCTACCCTTCACATTTATGCATAAGTGCGCCCAGGCCTTCGGCGTGGAGATCACCGATATTCTCGAGGGTCACAGCGCAAAGCTCTCGGGATATACCGTTACCCGTAGAGGCGAGGGTCTCACTACCGCGAGCGAGGATGGCATTACCATTCAGGATATGGCACCTCTTTTCAGACATAAGCTGGCAACACCCTATTGGGTAACCTATAAGTACTCCGAGGAGCTTCAGAGCCGTCCGATCAGCACGGTTACTCACGCAGGTCAGGAGTTCGATATGGTCGTCAAGGGTGCGATGCGCATCCGCATTGGCGATCACGAGGAGACTCTGCGCGAGGGCGACAGTATCTTCTTCAAGTCCTCCACACCTCACGGTATGATAGCCGTCGGCGGCGAGGACTGCGTGTTCCTTGCTATGGTCATGGCGAGCGATAGCACCGATCAGCCCATGTACGTTGGCGAGCCTACCAATACAAAGCAGACACAGCCTCTTCTTTGCGAGAAGTTCGTGAAGCCTGTAGAGAACGAGAACGGCGAGCTTCTTGACGTTCGCTTCTCCAATGAGGACAGATATAACTTCGCGTTCGATACCGTCGACGAGATAGCGCGTAAGTATCCCGACAAGCTCGCGATGCTCCACGTTGCAAACGATATGACCGAGCGCAGATTTACCTTTAAGGATATGAAGGAAGCCTCCTCGCAGAGCGCTAACTACTTCAAGTCCCTCGGCATCAAGCGCGGCGACAGAGTTATGCTCGTTCTCAAGAGACATTATCAGTTCTGGTTCGCAATACTCGGCCTTCATAAGCTCGGCGCGATCGCAATTCCCGCGACCAATCAGCTCGTTGAGCACGATTTCACCTATCGCTTCGAGGCGGCAGGCGTCAGCGCGATACTCTGTACCGCAGACGGCGATACCGCGCGTCAGGTCGAGCTCGCAGAGGAGAAGAACGGTCTTTCGCTCACCAAGGTCATAGTCGGCGGCGAGAGGGAAGGATGGCACCATTATGACAGCGAGTACGGTCTCTTCAGCCGCAGATATCTGCGCGAGCCCGATGCTCCCTGCGGAAACGATCCCATGCTTATGCTCTTTACCTCGGGCACGACAGGCTATCCCAAGATGGCTATGCATTCCTACAAGTACGCACTCGGTCATTACGTGACCGCGAAATATTGGCACCGTTGCGAGCAGGACGGACTTCACTTCACGATTTCCGAGACCGGATGGGGCAAGGCTCTGTGGGGCAAGCTCTACGGTCAGTGGCTCTGCGAGGGCGGAGTATTCACCTATGACTTCGACAGATTTGACTCGTCGAAGATACTTCCCATGTTCGCAAAGTACGGTATAACCACCTTCTGTGCACCCCCTACGATGTACAGAATGCTTATCAAGCAGGATCTGGGCAACTACGATCTCTCGTCTATACGCCACGCGACAACAGCGGGCGAGGCGCTCAACCCCGAGGTCTTCTATCAGTTCGAGAAGGCTACTGGCCTGCGCATTGCCGAGGGCTTCGGACAGACCGAGATGACTCTCGGTATCGCAAATCTCGTTGGCACGAAGCTCAAGCCCGGCGCAATGGGTAAGCCCGTTCCCGGCTACGGCATCGACCTCGTCGATCCCGACGGGAAGCCGGTTGCCGACGGTGTCAACGGCGAGATCGTTATTCGCACCAAGCCGAAGAAGCATCCCGGCGTCTTCCTTGGCTATTATCTGAACGAGGATGCGACAAAGAACGCTTGGCACGACGGTCTCTATCACACAGGCGACGTTGCGTGGCGTGATGAGGACGGCTATTATTGGTACGTAGGTCGCGCAGACGACGTCATCAAGTCCTCGGGCTACAGAATCGGCCCGTTCGAGATAGAGTCCACCATTATGGAGCTTCCTTACGTGCTTGTGTGCGGTGTTTGCGCCGCGCCCGACGAGGTAAGAGGTCAGGTCGTCAAGGCTTGCATCGTTCTCGTTCCCGGAGTGGAGGCTACTGACGAGCTCAGACGCGATATTCAGAATTACGTCAAGCAGCATACCGCGCCCTACAAGTATCCGAGAATAGTTGAGTTCCGCACCGAGCTTCCCAAGACTATAAGCGGAAAGATCATGAGAAATAAGCTTTAATGGGCAAAAAACACAAAATACCCCCTAACCGTGTTAAATATTTACTGAAAAAGTATTGACAAGCACAGTTGTAATTGAGTATAATATCTCTATTAATTAAAATTTTTAGGACAAAATCCGCGCACTCTCGACAGAGACCGCGGAGCATCCAATACATACGAGGTGGTTTCGGCGATGGACGGAATGAAGGACAAACTTAATCAAATAGCGGCGCGAATCAAGGAGCTCCGTATCGTTACGGGACTTACCGTCGAGGAGATGGCGGCCCGTACCGGCATTACCGTAGAGGAGTACGAGCAGTGTGAGGCAGGCAACCGCAATCTCAGCGTAGCCTTTCTTTATCATTGTACCCTCAGCTTCGGCGTCGATCTCGGAGATCTTCTCGAGGGTAAGAGCCCGAAGCTCCGTCAGTATGCTCTGACTCGTCGCGGCGGCGGTCAGCGCATCGAGGAAGCGCACAATATGATAGGCTTCAACCTCGCGGCAGAGTTCCGTAACCGTATTGCTCTTCCGCTTTATATGGAGCTTTCCTATAACGGTGACGAGGAGAATATCGAGCTCGTGACTCACGAGGGTCAGGAGTGCGATATCGTCATCAAGGGACATATGAAGATACGCATCGGCGAGAAGACCGAGATCCTCGGCCCCGGCGACTGTATTTACTTCGACTCGGGTACACCCCACGGCATGATAGCCGTTGGCGGCGAGGATTGTAGCTTCTATGCCATCGTCCTCAGAAACCAGGCGGCAAGACTTGGCGAGCAGGGCGCAGTTCCCTCGGTCGCTACCAAGAGATATGCCGACGATGCAGGCAGCCGTATTTATCAGGACTTCATCATTCCCACCGAGGAGGGCGGAATTCTCAAGAAGATCGCCTTCAAGAACGAGGACAAGTTCAACTTCGCCTTCGACGTAGTCGACGAGCTTGGAAAGCGCAAGCCGGATAAGCTTGCGATGCTCCACGTCAGCGAGGATGGCACCGAGCACAGATTTACCTTCAGCGATATCAAGAAGGAGTCGGCAAGAGCCGCAAATTACTTCAAGTCTCTCGGCATCAAGCGCGGCGACAGAGTAATGCTCATTCTCACACGCCACTATCAGTATTGGTTCTCGGTCATCGGCTTACATAAGCTCGGCGCGATAGCAATCCCTGCACCCAACCAGCTTCTTGAGAAGGATCTCAAGTACAGATTCGAGGCAGGAAACGTCAAGGCTATTCTTTGCACCGCGGACGGCGAGGTCTCGAGCGAGGTAGAGCGCGCGGCAGAGCAGTGCCCGAATCTTGCTCACAAGATACTCGTGGGCGGCGCTCGCGAGGGTTGGCACAGCTTCGATGAAGAGTACAGCCTCTTCAGCAGTCACTATGCACGCACTGAGGATGCTCCCTGCGGCAACGATCCGATGCTGATGTTCTTCACGTCGGGCACGTCGGGATATCCCAAGATCGCGGCGCATAACTATAAATATCCTCTCGGTCACTTCATTACCGCGAAGTATTGGCATCAGGTCAACTCCGAGGGACTTCACTTCACGATTTCGGATACCGGCTGGGCAAAGTCCATGTGGGGTAAGCTCTACGGCCAGTGGCTCTGCGAGGCGGCGATCTTCGTCTATGACTTCGACAGATTCACTCCCGAGAACATACTTCCTATGTTTGCAAAGTACGGCATCACCACGTTCTGTGCACCTCCTACGATGTACAGAATGCTTATCAAGCAGGATCTCTCGAGATTCGACCTCTCGACTATAGAGCACGCGTCCACCGCGGGCGAGGCTCTCAATCCCGAGGTATTCCGTCAGTTCGAGAAGCACACCGGTCTTCAGATCATGGAGGGCTTCGGTCAGTCCGAGAGCACTCTTATCATCGGTAACCTCTCGGGCGACAGTCACAAGATGGGCTCTATGGGTAAGCCCGTGCCTCTCTACAAGGTTCGTCTGCTTGATGCCGACGGCGCAGAGGTTGCACGCGGTGAGACGGGTGAGATCTGTATCGACATCTCGGGGGGCCTACCCTGCGGTCTTGCGTATGCCTACGATGCGAACGAGGAGGTCACCGCACAGACCTGGCGCGACGGTTATTATCACACCGGCGACGTTGCCTGGATGGACGAGGACGGCTTCCTTTGGTACGTTGGACGAGTTGACGACGTTATTAAGTCCTCGGGCTACAGAATCGGTCCCTTCGAGATCGAGAACGTTATTATGGAGCTTCCCTACGTTCTTGAGTGCGGTGTATCCGCCGCTCCCGACGAGGTCAGAGGTCAGGTCGTTAAGGCGAGCATAGTTCTCGTAAACGGCTTCAAGGGCACCGACGAGCTCAAGCGTGAGATCCAGAACTACGTCAAGTCGAGAACCGCACCCTATAAGTACCCGAGAATTATCGAGTTCCGCGACAGTCTTCCTAAGACCACAAGCGGCAAGATCATCAGAAAACAGCTGTAAAAGATTGCACCTCGGTGCAGAGAAAAATATATGAAAACAGATTCTAAAAGACTAACGCTCTTCGCAGGTCATTACGGAAGCGGCAAGACGAATATTGCCGTCAACTACGCCTACAAGCTGGCA
The DNA here is from genome assembly GCA_045643725.1 of Eubacteriales bacterium. Lineage (GTDB taxonomy): Bacteria > Bacillota > Clostridia > Oscillospirales > CAG-272 > UBA1740. Next base: position 26,415 of record JAZRFQ010000044.1, read on the forward strand.
AGAGAGGGAAAGCGGGTCTGCATTGCCGATCTCGACATTGTAAATCCCTACTTCAGAACCAAGGATAGCGAGGCAGAGCTTGAGGCTCTCGGCATTCGCCTTGTTTCGCCCCAATATGCCAACACGAACGTGGATCTTCCGGCACTTCCCGCAGAGAGCTACAGATTAGTACAGGATAAATCAACCTACGGAATTATGGACATCGGCGGCGATGACAGAGGTGCTTACGCTCTCGGTCGCTTTGCCGATGCTATAAAGAGCGAGGACGATTACCGTATGGCATTCGTCGTTAACTGCTACCGTCCCATGACGGCAACGGTGGAGGATGCCGTAGAGATAATGAGAGAGATCGAGGCGGCCTGCGGCATTCGCTTTAACTGCATCGTCAACAACTCTAATCTCGGTGAGGAGACCACCTCGGCGACCGTTCGCGATTCGCTCGATTTCGTAGATCGCCTCAGCCAAGCTACCGGACTTGAGATCTGGATGCACACGGCAGAGGAGTCGGTGGCAGAGGAGCTTTCTGAGCTTTCCGTTATGCCTCTTTCGCTTCAAAAGAAGAAATTTTAACTTGCGCGGCAGATGAGCCACCGTGAGTTTGAAAAAGGAGAATATAAATGGCAAAGGTAACGTTTAATACCGATATGTGCAAGGGCTGTGGACTTTGCGTTGACGCGTGTCCGAAGAGCTGCCTTGCAATCGCAGATGACAGACTTAATCAGAAGGGATACTCTCCCGCTTATATGAAGGAGAGCGAGAAGTGTATCGGCTGTGCCTTCTGTGCTACTATGTGTCCCGATTGTATAATCACCGTAGAGAAATAAGGAGGTTGCTATGGCTGACAGAATTTTAATGAAGGGTAACGAGGCTATCGCAGAGGCCGCGATCCGTGCGGGCTGCCGTCACTACTTCGGTTATCCTATCACTCCCCAGACAGAGATCGCCGCTTATATGGCAAAGAAGATGCCCAAGATCGGCGGAGTATTCCTTCAGGCAGAGAGCGAGATCGCATCTATAAATATGGTTTACGGCGCAGCTGCGGCAGGTATGCGCGTTATGACCTCATCCTCGAGCCCCGGAATTTCGCTTAAGACCGAGGGACTCAGCTACATAGCAGGCTCCGACGTTCCTGCACTCGTTGTTAACGTACAGCGCGGCGGCCCCGGACTCGGCGGCATTCAGCCCTCCCAGTCTGATTACTTCCAGGCGACGAAGGGCGGCGGTCACGGTGACTACCGTATGATCGTTCTTGCGCCCGCATCGGTTCAGGAGATGGCGAGCCTTACTATCAAGGGCTTTGATCTCGCTGACAAGTATAATATGACCTCTATGATCCTCGCAGACGGTACCATCGGTCAGATGATGGAGCCCATCACCTTCGAGGACGCCGAGATCAAGACCTATGAGAAGCCCTGGGCTCTCACAGGTACCGAGAAGAAGCGTGCTCACAACATAGTTAACTCTCTTTACCTCAAGCCCGATGAGCTTGAGAAAAAGAACTTTGAGCGCTTTGAGAAGTACGCCGAGATCGAGAAGACCGAGGCAATGTGGGAGAACTATATGACCGAGGACGCAGAGATCTGCGTTGTAGCCTTCGGTATTGCCGCACGCGTTGCCAAGAACGCCGTTGCCGCGGCAAGAGCAGAGGGCATCAAGGTCGGTCTTATCCGCCCCATCACCCTTTGGCCCTTCCCCAACGCCGCATTCGATGCGGTAAAGAATGCAAAGGCATTCATCTCGGTAGAGCTCAGTATGGGACAGATGATCGAGGACGTGAAGCTTGCTAGCAAGTGTCAGAAGCCCGTCTCTCTTTGCAACCGCTCGGGCGGTATGATCCCCTCGCCCGATGAGGTTCTCGAGGCTATAAGAAATGCAGCGAAAGGAGTGAATGAATAATGGCAACCGTATTTGAAAAACCTAAATCCTTAACAGACACTCCGTTCCATTACTGTCCCGGATGTCCCCACGGTATAATCCACCGCCTCGTTGCAGAGGTTATGGATGAGCTTGATATCGAGGGTAAGGCAATCGGCGTTGCACCCGTAGGATGCGCCGTTATGGCGTACGATTACTTCGCTTGCGATATGATCGAGGCTCCTCACGGCAGAGCACCCGCTGTTGCTACCGGCATCAAGCGCTGCCGCCCCGATAACGTCGTATTCACCTATCAGGGTGACGGCGACCTTGCGTCTATCGGTATGGCAGAGACGGTTCATTCAGCGGCAAGAAACGAGAACATCACGGTTATCTTCGTAAACAACGCGATCTACGGTATGACCGGCGGTCAGATGGCTCCTACCAGCCTTCCCGGTCAGGTTACCCAGACCTCTCCCTACGGCCGTGACGACAAGCACTGCGGTTGGTCCATTAAGGGCAGCGAGATGCTCGCAACCCTCGAGGGCCCCGAGTACATCGCACGCGTAGCGGTAAACAACGTAAAGAACGTCAAGAACGCCAAGAAGGCTATCAAGAAGGCCTTTGAGAATCAGATAGCAGGAAAGGGCTTCTCTCTCGTAGAGGTCGTTTCCGCCTGCCCCACCAACTGGGGCATGACTCCCAAGGCGGCACTCGAGTGGATAGAGAGCGATATGCTTCCTTACTATCCCATCGGAGTATACAAGGACAGAAGCGCAGGGGAGGAGAAGTAATATGAAGACAACACAGATCCTCATCGCCGGCTTCGGCGGACAGGGAATACTCTTCTCGGGTAAGTTCCTCGCTTACAAGGGACTGACCGAGGAGCTTCAGGTATCCTGGCTTCCCTCGTACGGCCCCGAGATGCGTGGCGGTACTGCAAACTGTAACGTAATTCTCTCGGACGATCCCGTTGGCTCGCCCATTATCACCGCACCCGACGTTCTTATCGCTATGAACCTGCCCTCGCTTCAGAAGTACGTTAATTCTGTTGTAGCAGGCGGTCAGATATACGTTGACTCCTCTCTTATCGACGTCAAGGTCGAGAGAGACGACGTTCAGGTGTTCTACATTCCCGCAACTCAGATGGCGAAGGATGCAGGCATCGCTACTCTCGCGAATATGATCATCATCGGTCACCTTCTCGAGAATCATCCCGAGCTTTCCTTCGACGGCGTTGACGTGGTTGTTGATAGCCTTGTGCCTCCCAAGAAGGCGGCGCTCAAGGAGCTCAACATTAAGGCACTCACTCTCGGTAAGAACTACAACAAATAAAAAATGCGCCCACCTGACGTCAAGCGGTGCGGCACTTATAAAACGGAGACAATTATGGAAAAGAAAAATATCGACTGGGCTTCTCTCGGCTTCGGCTATATGGAGACCGACTACAGCTACGTTTCCTACTACAAGGACGGCAAGTGGGATGACGGCGCTCTTACCGCCGAGCACACCGTAACTCTCAACGAGTGTGCTTGCGTGTTCCAGTACGCGCAGACCTGCTTCGAGGGACTCAAGGCATACACCACCGAGGACGGCAGAATCGTTACCTTCCGCCCCGACCTCAATGCACAGCGTATGGCTGACTCTGCAGAAAGACTCAGAATGCCCGTATTCCCCGTGGAGAGATTCATCGAGGCGGTTAAGATGGTCGTAAAGGCTAACGCCGCATACGTCCCCCCCTTCGGCTCGGGCGCAACTCTCTATATCAGGCCCTATATGATGGGAACCAACGCGGTTATCGGCGTTAAGCCTGCAACCGAGTATATGTTCCGTATTCTCGTAACTCCCGTAGGCCCTTACTTCAAGGGCGGCGTTAAGCCTCTTACCGTAAGACTTTCCGACCTTGACCGCGCCGCTCCTCACGGAACAGGTCACATCAAGGCAGGTCTTAACTACGCGATGAGCCTTTACAACATCGTTGAGGCTCACGAGCTCGGCTACGACGAGAACATCTACCTTGATGCCGCAACTCACACCAACATCGAGGAGACCGGCGGCGCTAACGTCCTCTTCGTTACCAAGGACGGCGGAGTTGCAACTCCCAAGTCTGATACCATTCTCCCCTCCATTACACGTCGTTCTCTTATGGTAGTTGCCAGCGATTACCTCGGACTCAAGGCAGAGGAGAGAGTTATCTCCAAGGACGAGCTTGACAGCTTTGCCGAGTGTGGCCTTTGCGGTACTGCGGCCGTTATCTCTCCCGTTGGTAAGATCGTTGACCACGGTCGCGAGATCTGCTTCCCCGCAGGTATGACCGAGATGGGCCCTGTTACCAAGAAGCTTTACGAGACGCTTACCGGTATCCAGATGGGACGCATCGAGGCTCCCGAGGGATGGATCGTTGAGATCAAGTAATCAAAATCTACAATAAAAAACAAGAGCCAGGCTAAACGCGGAAAAAGCATTAGCTTGGCTCTTTTTATATCCTCTCGAAAAAATCGTTTTGTAAACAAAAGTTTACACGAATAGCGAGGGTGTGTTAAATTTTCAGGAGCTTTTTGATATTTTTGCTGAAAATCATCTCTCGCTCCTCGTCGGTGAGTGGGATCTTGTTGAATCTCTCGATCTCGGCTACGGTATCCCACATAGGGAAGTCTGTTGCAAAGAAGAACCTGTCCGCGCCGTGCATATCGATAAGCTCCTTTGCGCGCTCGGTGCTTATGAAGGGTAGAGACGAGCAGGTATCGAAGTAAACGTTATCAAGGCCGAGATAAATCTCCGAGTCAGCCCAACAGCGATATCCGCCAAAGTGTGCGGCGATGAAGTTGACCTCGGGGTATTTTTTTGCCATTTTCACAAGGCGGTGAGGCTTCGAGTAATCGTATCTGTCGTCACCGATGTGGAAGAGTATAGGGAGCTTTGAGCCAACGGCGCGGTAGAATTTCTCCGCGACCTCGTCGTCAATATTAAACTTCTGAAAATCGGGGTGAAGCTTTACGCCACGCATATTGTTTGCGATAGCCATCTCAACCTCGCGCTCGACCTCCTCCTCGGACAGATCCTGATGAAGAGTGATAAAGCCTATAAATTCGGGATGAGCCTCACACTCGCGCTTGATAAACTCGTTGATAGAGCGCACCTGATGCGCGGTGGTAGCTACGGAATGCACGACGTATCCCGTCACGCCTGCGCGTCTGCCGTCCTCCAAGAGGCGCTCTGCCGTGCCTGCAGGCATATGCATCTTAATATCATAGAATTCGCCGATAGTGTCGGTGGCCTTCGCCGCGATCTTCTCGGGGTAAATATGAGCGTGTGCGTTGATAATTTTCATAACCGTTCTTTTCTTGCCTTTAGCGATAGTCTGTTCGTAATTGATGAACAAGTAACATATTATCATATAGAGAGCGAAAAGTCAATAGAATCACGAAAATGCTTTTTCGCCGCACCGCCCGCGCTCGAGATCCCGATCGAAAAGGGGAATCGCTCAATTTTATTTGTGCATTTGTACATGTTTGCGGCATCGGCATTTGAACAATGTGAACAATCTTCTGACCATTCGTGTGTAAATGATGGTGTTTTGTGCAAAACCTCTTTTCTTTTGCGAAGCATTATGGTATTATATGTACATAACATCCAACTCGGAGGAGCACTATGCAGAAAATCAAACAACTTTGGGCGTCATTCGCACAAAAGCATCCCAAGCTCTCAGTTTGGGTACGCGAGGGCGGACTTTTCCTGATCGTAAGCAACGTGATCACCGTCTTTAAGACGATTTGCCTTATGTTCTTGCCTTACGCCTTTGCATTTCTCGGCAGTCAGGAGTTCGGATTCCCCGGCGTGGATCTCGAGCTTTTCGGATATGAATTTAAATGGTACATAATCGGCGCGAACGAGAGCCAGGGCGGACTTAAGTACTTCGTAGCCTACATTATTAGTATGTTCGTGTTCGAGGTTATCAATTTCCTGATCCAGCGCAAGTGGGTATTCCGCTCGAACGGAAATATCGCCTATCAGGGAATGTGGTATTTCCTCGCATTCTGCGTCGTTACCTGCATCGTCGGCTCTATCGACTCGATCTGGAAGGGCGTTATCGTAAACTTTATCCCCGCGGAGATCGCATCTATTGCAACCGTTATTATTAACGGCGGCGTGTCGATGATCATCTTCTTCATCGTCAACAAGATAGTCTTCAACGATGCAAGGAATGCGAAAAAGACCGAAGAGCAAGAGTAAGCCTATGAGAAATAGCCTGAAATTTAACACGCTCCTGCTTGCTTTGATCTTTTCGCTGATCCTTTGCTCCTGTACTCCGACTCCATCGGGGACGGGAAACGTTCCACCCGAGGAGGCAGGCGATCTTCGCTTGACCGAGGAGGGAGATAAGATAGCGGTCTTCTCTGACGGTTATCCCGACGGCTTCTGGGCACGAAACGACAGAGGCAACGGTCACCCCTTCAACTGCTCATTCCAGAGAAGCAACGCGGTGGTCGCAGACGGCCTTCTGACTCTCTCGCTCACGAAAAACGGTGATAGCTACATCGGTGCAGAGTATCGCACACAGGCGAAATACTCATACGGATATTACTCGGTCTCGATGAAGGCCGCGAGATGCCCCGGCGTGATCTCTTCCTTCTTTACTTATACGGGTTGGCCGTGGGACGAGATCGACATTGAATTTCTCGGTGACGATACCACGCGAGTGCAGTTCAACTATTATACCAACGGCAAGGGCGGCCATGAATACGTCTACGAGCTTGGATTTGATGCCGCAGACGATTTTCACGAGTACGGCTTCTATTGGCAACCCGACTCGATCACCTGGTACGTAGACGGCGTGCCGGTCTATCGCGCGACGGAGGACATTCCCTCACACGAGGGCCACATTATGATGAATCTGTGGAACGTCGCCGACACGAATGCCGATTGGGCAGGCAAATTTGACGAGAATCAGCTTCCCGTTAACGCACAGTATCAGTGGGTAGCGGTCAGTCTCGACAGATCAACTTATACCGGATATAAAAGCGCCGAGTAGCGCGATTATATACAAATAATTTTATATTTATATAGGAGGCAATCATGAAAAAGAGAATTCTCACAACAATCGCATTGGCATTGGTACTTGCCATGTCTTTCACCGGCTGTTCTTATGTGAGCTCTTTCTTCTCATCCATTTTCGGAGACGTTATCGAATTGACCGACGCTCCCTTGAATGCAGAAGTACTTGTAGACTTTAAGAACAAGGTAGATCCTGCCGTTCTGTTCGAATCGGACGGCTGGTCTAACGGCGACGTATTCAACGTTGTATGGAAAAAGCACAACGTAGTTTACGATACCGCAAACGGTATTATGCGTCTTGGCATAACCGAAGAGAAGGCAAATGCTTGGCTCGACGACCAGGATGTAGAGTTCAACTACACCGCAGGCGAGGCTCGCACTCAGAACTACTATCACTACGGTGATTACGAGGTTTCCATGAAGCCCTCGGCTAATCCCGGTACTGCCAGCACCTTCTTCATTTGCACAGGTCCTTACGATCTTAAGGACGGTGTGGCTAACCCCCATGACGAGATCGATATCGAGTTCCTCGGCAAGGATACCACCAAGGTTCAGTTCAACTTCTTCGTTGACGGCAAGGGTGGCAACGAGTATATGTATGACCTCGGCTTCGATGCTTCCAAGGAATTCCACAGATACGGCTTCCGTTGGGCAGAGGATTCCATCACCTGGTTCGTTGACGGCGTTCCTGTATACAAGGTAACCACCAACGCGGATGCAGAAACCGGCAGAAACGTTAAGCAGGTTGAAAAGCTCCCCTCTACCGCAGGCAGAATGCTCACCAACTACTGGTGCGGCAATGAGAGAGCATACGGTTGGATGGGTCAGTACGAGGGCGCTGTTAATGATAACGGCACCGAGTATCAGTGGATCGCTACCAGCGCAGTTGGCGCACCCCTCAATCCTCCCGTAGTTACTCCTCCCGTTGGCGGCGAGGAGACCGAGATCGATTGGACCGCAATCGAGCCCATCGCTCCCACCTTCGCAACTACTCCAGAGTATAACGTAGTAATCGACGGCAATAAGGCCGGCGTAACCTACACCGACGTAAACGGCAGCGCATATAAGCCTATCGAGATGGACGTTACCGATGCGGTTGCAGGTAAGAATTACCTCTACCTCAAGGTTACCAACAACGGTTCCGAGATGGTTCAGGTTCGTGTTAATATGTACGATCCCACCCTCACGGGCAACAATACCGCAACTAACATTTTCGCAACTATGAACGGTCAGTCGGTATTTACCGATACCGCTTGGGGCGGCTCCTTCTTCGAGATCCCCGCAGGTGAGACCGCAGAGCTCGTAGTTAACTTCGCAGTTGGCGGCGTTAAGCTTCAGCTTATGATCGACTCCTCGAGAAACGACTCCGTTCTTCGCTCGGGCGATATTACCATCGAGGACATTAAGTTCACCGCAGTTGGCGAGGTCGAGGCTCCTCACTCCTGCAAGGACGAGAACGGCGACGATATTTGTGACGAGTGCGGCGAGGTAATGATAGTTCCTCCTGCTCCTCCCGCAGATCCCGTATCCGGCAACCTTACCACCACTATCGGCGGCGCCGAGGTCGCACTTGGCGGTAACGTAACCGACGGCTACGGCGTACACGGCAACGCTGACGGAACTGTCAGAGTAGAGTACACCAACATTTCCACCAATACGTACGAGAACGTATGGGCACAGATCTCCGAAGTTGCCGCAGGCAAGAACGAGATCAGCCTCAAGATCAAGAACAACGGTACGGAGACCGCTTACATCACCGTTAAGATCGAGACCGCAACCGCGGCAGCTCTTATGGAAGGCAAGATGGAGATCCCTGCAGGCGAAGAGCAGACCTATACCGGCACCTTTGACGGCGTAGCAGATAAGCTCTACTTCTTCATCGACTCCGGCTGGAGCGCTGACACTACAACTCACGCAGGTGAGGTAGTTATCTCCGAGATCGCATTCTCCGGCGAGGCTACAGGCGGCGGTGATCCCGTTGATCCTACTCCCGATCCCGATCCTACTCCCGATCCCGAACCCGATACAGGTCTTCAGTTTAACTTCTGGGCCTCCAGCAGCGACTATACCACAAACGGCAACAACATTAAGTATAACGGCGCAGGCAACAGTTACTCTTGCGCAGGTACCGACGTTGCAGCTCTTGCGGCAGGTAAGAACACCTTCACCGTAACCATCACCAACAACGGCGCGGCAGATTCCAGAGTTCGCGTTGATATCCAGGGTACAAGTCAGGTTGGAAACCACACCGTTCTTAATACCGCTGCTACCGGCGGCGACGTTTGGACGGATGCAGAATGGGGCGGCTCTACCGTTACCGTTCCCGCAGGTCAGTCCGTAACTCTCGTTATCACTTATGACGAGTACACCGACCGCGGCGCAGTTACCAATCTCGTTGTATTCGTTGACTCCGGCAGAGGCGACGCCGCAACCTATTCCAGCGACGTGACCCTTTCCGGCATGGCATTCTCCGGCGAGTCTACTCCTCCCGCAGTAGACCCCACTCCCGATCCTGATCCTACTCCCGATCCTGATCCTACTCCCGATCCCGATCCTACTCCCGATCCTGATCCCACTCCCGTTCTCCCCGAGCTTCCCACCGATGGTGAATACGTTAAGTTCGTAACCGAAAACGCATATACCATTATCGCAGACGGCGAGTACGTGAATAAGGTTCAGATCACCTACACCGAGATCAGCACTAACACCTGGCACAACGTAAATACCTACGTTGCTGACAAGGCGGCAGGCAAGACCAACCTCAGCGTAACCCTCCGCAACAACGGCACTACCACCGTTTTGGTAACCGTTAAGCTTGAGGCGGCAGGCGCTGCCGAGCTCGCAAATCAGAAGGTTGAGCTCGCGGCAGGCGAGATGAAGACCGTGAGCCTTGATTTCGCAGGCGAGGCACAGATGCTCTTCTTCTTCATCGACTCCGATTGGAGCGAGACCACTACCACTCACGCAGGTGATATCTCCATCGCAGGCATTAAGTTCTCCGGCGAGGCTACTCCTCCCGCAGTAGATCCCGATCCTACCCCTGTAGTTCCCGAGCTTCCTACCGACGGCGGTTACGTTAAGTTTACAGGCAACGAGTGCTACACCATCATCGCAGAGGCAGAGTACTCCAACGTTATTCAGTTCACCTATACCGAGGTTTCCGACAACACCTACCAGAACGTAAACACCTGGATCATGGATAAGGCAGAGGGCAAGAGCAATCTCGCTATTACCATCCGCAACAATGGCACCGAGGCTGTCAAGATCACCGTTAAGCTTGAGGCCGCAGGCGCAGGCATCGGCGAGCAGACCGTTGTTATCGCGGCAGGCGAGATGCAGACTGTATCTCTTGATTTCACCGGCACAGCAGAGTTTCTCTATCTCTTTATCGACTCCGGTTGGAGCGAGACTACTGCTACTCACTCCGGTGACATCACCGTTGGCGGAATCAAGTTCCAGTAATTTTTCACAGCTCTTGGATAAGAGCACAGCAATTTGATATCAGCGGCTGTCTACGGGCAGCCGCTAACCATAAGCAATCCTTGTTATTAAGGAGAAAAGTATGAAAAGCAAAGAAAAAAGAATAGTTCCCCTGGCCGTCGGCATTGCGGTCCTGTTGATTTTTTCGATCGTGTTCAATATTTTGTCGTTGACGAAATTCGATAACATCTTCGAGAAATTCTTTGGCGCAACGCCCTTCAGGCTCAAGGGAAATACGTTTGGCGCGGATGTAGATTACTACAAGAGCGATTTCAATAGCGCAAGCGAGCTTTACGCCTATGAGGAGAAGAAGGTCGCCGAGATAGTTCAGGAGGGAGCAACGCTCCTAGAGAATAGCGGCGTGCTTCCTCTTGCGCCCGGCACAAAGCTCAGCGTTTTCAGCCATTCCTCTGTTGATCTGGTCAGCGGCGGCTCGGGCTCGGGCTCGGGCTCGTTCGAGCTGACAAAGGACCTCAAGGCAGGCCTTGAAAATGCAGGACTTCTTGTAAACGAATCCCTTTGGAACTTCTATAAGAGCGGAAAGGGCTCGTCCTATAAGAGAGGCGTTGGCGTCGTCAACTACGGCGCAGACCTCGATTGGTCTATTAACGAGTGCCCCCTTAATGTGATTACCGCCGACTCCTCGTTGGTGAGTAGCTTTGATGGAACCGTCGCAATGTTTGTTCTCTCCCGTACAGGCGGTGAGGGAGGCGACGAGGCGCGCGATATGGCGGCATTCGGCGGCGAGGCAGGTCAGCACTACCTCGAGCCCGATAAGACCGAGCTTGAGATAATTTCCTATCTCAACGAGAACTTCGACGACGTTATCCTTCTCGTTAACTGCAACAACGCAATCGAGCTCGGTTGGGTTGAGGACTACGAGAATATAAGCGCGGTTATCAACTTCCCCGGCGGCGGCAGAACGGGCACCTATGGTCTTGGCTATATGATGACGGGACGTGATGCCGACGGTAACGAGATCTCGGCCTCCGGCCACCTCGTTGACACCTGGGTATACGATAACTTCTCCTCTCCCGCTATGCAGAATATGGGCGACTTCAAGTTCACAGGCACTAAGGACCCCTATTACTATGTAAACTACAGCGAGGGAATCTACGTCGGCTACAGATACTATGAAACCCGCTATGAGGACGTAGTCCTCGGCGCATCGGGTGTCGGTGAATACGACTATGCCGAGACGGTTATTTATCCCTTCGGCTACGGTCTTTCCTATACCAAGTTTGAGTGGACCGACTTCACTATGTCCGAGCCTGATGCAAACGGAAATATTAAGGTTACAGTTAAGGTAACCAACACCGGCGACTATCACGGCAAGGACGTCGTTCAGATCTATGCACAGGCGCCCTATACGCTCGGTGGGGTAGAGAAGTCCTCTGTGCTTCTCGTCGGATTTGCAAAGACCGCGAATCTTGCTCCCAGCGCATCCGAGACGGTTTCGATCTCGGTGAGCCTCAAGGATCTTACGAGCTACGACGTGAACGCTAACGGCGGTCGCGGCGGATACGTTCTTGACGCAGGTGACTACTACATCACGGCGGCGAGCAACGCGCACGAGGCGATCAACCTCATCCTTCTCGAGAAGGGCGCAGACCCTGCTAAATTGGTAGCAGGCAAGCAGGACGATACCTCCTCGCCCGACGGCGAGGTTATGGTAGGTCTTTACCACAGAGATACTGCCGACAGTACGACATATAACGTTGCGGCAGAGGGACTTCAGACTGTCGAAAATCAGTTCACGAATTCCACTCTTCCCGATGCAAAATACCTCTCCAGAAGCAACTGGAGCGTGATGGATAACAACGGCCTTCGTTACGGTACGGCATCCGACGATGCAAGCCGTGCGGAAATCGGCGGCAAGCAGTTCCAGATAGCAGTAACCGCGTCCATCAAGGCGATCCTCGAGTCCACCGATTCTCTTAACCCCGACTTCGAGAGTCAGGTCAAGGATATAGTCTTCGGCAAGCGTGGCGACGTTGATCTTATCGATCTGCGCGGACTTGCATACGACGATCCGCTCTGGGATGAGCTTCTCGACCAGATCACTCTGGCAGAGCTTTCGAAGCTGATCGACGAGTGCGGATATTGCTCGCCCGAGATGGAATCCATCAACAAGCCCAAGGTCACCGACCTTGACGGCCCTGCGGGTCTTAACGACATTATCGCACACGGCTCTATGCCTATCGGTGAGGGTCTTCAGGCGATGACCTGGCCCACACAGTATATGCTCGCTTCCACCTGGAACGCAGATCTTGCCGAGGATATGGGTCGCGGCATTGCCGAGGACGGCCTTTATTCCAAGACCGTAGGCTGGTACGGCCCCGGTATGAATATTCACAGAACTCCCTTCGCGGGCAGAAACTTTGAGTATTACTCCGAGGATGCCTTCCTCTCCGGCGTGCTCGGCAGAGCAGAGGTCAACGGCGCGGCGCAGAAGGGTATGTACGCCTTCATCAAGCACTTCGCTCTCAATGATCAGGAGACTCATCGTGACGAGCGCGGTCTTGCGACCTTCGCCGACGAGCAGACAATTCGTGAGCTCTATCTCAAGCCCTTCGAGATGACTATCATCGGCAACACCGTAGAGATCGATTATAACGAGCCTATCAAGGACGAGAGCGGCAACATCACCGGATATACTCCCAAGACCGCGACCGTTCCTGCCGCAACCGCAGTTATGACCTCCTTTAACCGTATAGGTGCTACCTGGGCAGGCGGTCACTACTACCTCATTACCGAGGTTCTTCGCGGCGAGTGGGGCTTCAACGGCTTCGTTCTTACCGACTATGAGGTTGGCGCAGGCAAGGGCTCTTATATGGGCACTCTGCAGACGCTTGCCGCGGGCGGTGACGCAAAGCTTAAGACCGTAGGTATGGACGCTCTGTTCGGCTTCGATATCTCCAAGCATCCCGAGTATCAGGCACTTGGACGCGAGGCGGCACACCATATTCTTTACACGGTAGTCAACTCCGCAGGTATGAACGGCTTCGTTCACGGCGTTGAGTACGTCAACGGCTTCGCATATTACAAGCTCATCCTCATTGCATACGATATTCTTGCAGTGGCAGGACTCGCTTGGATGGCAATTCTTCTCGTGAGAAGAATCCGCGAGCGCAAGAACGTTCTTATCGTTGTTGACGGCGGCGAGGATGCTCCCGTCGATGAGACTCCTACGGAGCAACCCGAAGCAAACGAATAATAAAGCATAAACGAAGAGAGCCGGCGGCGATGCCGCAGGCTCTCTTTTTGCTTTTTTTAGGTTAGAATCTTTTTGGAATAGCGATCTTAATATCAAACCAGTTGCTATCGGTGTTGATATATACCGCGCCGTCGTAACGGTTTGCGGTGTATTTTATGCTCTTAATGCCCCAACCGTGATTGCTTCCGTCATCCTTGGTGGTGACGTAGTTTTCGCCGTCGGTCTTGAGCTCGTCCTCATAGTAGTTTTCAATTCGTATCATCACGAAATCGTTGAGCTGTGAAACCGTAACGTGAATGAGGCGTTTTTCCTTGTCCTTGATGTGCAGTACCGATTCGATCGCGTTATCGAGGGCATTACCGAAGATACTGCAGATGTCCATCGCCTCCATGAAGTCGAGAAGCGCGCCGTCCGCCACGCAGGTCATCGTGATGCCGTGCTTGTAGCAGTAGAGGCTCTTTCCCGTGAGTATGGTGTCGAGAACGGCGTTGCCGGTCTTGTTCTGAAGCTCGAAGCTCTTGATATCGTTCTCAAGTCGGTCGAGAAAGGCGTTGCGCTTTTCTGCGTCCTGCTCATCGCGCAGATACTGTATCTGATGCTTGAGATCGTGGTATTTCATATTGATCAGATCAATACTCTCTCTCGATTGCTTGTACTGCTGATACTGCGCCTCAAGAGTGCTTTGCACCGCCTGAAGCTCTGCGCGTATGGTGTTGGTACGGCAGGAAACGTAGTGAGCGTACAGCACCGCCACGCCGGCGATGTCTACGAGCGTTCGCGCGGTTGCGATCTCGCGCGAGTATTGACCTGCCGCAACCGAGTTGTCGGTAACGAAGCGCAGATTACTGAGCATGAATACCACCGCCGCGATGAAGATGGCAGAGAACCAGTCTCCGCGGTTGATCCTGAAGGATGAGTCGATCGATATGCGGCGATTGAACATATGATGCTCGATAAAGGTGAGAATTCCGTATATCAGAATCAGCGCGACGATCTCTATCCAGAGAGGGATACTCGAGGTAGCGCTGTAGGTGTAATTGATGATCTGCCACTCCACGGATGCGATGCACTCCGCGGTGGAGAAGGCAAGAACGGCGTAGTAAACGCTCTCGTAATAGCTCGCTTTGGTACACAGGAAGATGAAGCCCGACATAATAAAGAACGCCGCGAGCATACAGGGCAGCCACATCCACAGAACGACGTTCGCCGTCAGCTCCATGAAGGCGATCAGCACGCCGAGATAGAGTGCCGACAGCAGGATCGTTTTGTAGCGTCCGAGGGCAGGCTTCAGAGAGAGCACGATGACCATACACGAGAGCCACTCCGCGAGCGCGGTATATAGTCTCGGGATATCGGGAATTGCGTTGCCTGTCATTTCATCACCTCGTCCCAATACTGCGCCAGAGCCTCCATGAACTCCTTTTTGCGACCGCGGCTGAGCAGGACAGTCTTGCCGCCCTTCAGCTTCGCCGTTCCGTCCTCAAGTCCTTCAACCTGCGAGAGATTTATCAGATACCACTTGCTTCCGCGGAAGAAATGCAGGCTTGCAAGAGCCTCCTCGGCCTCCTTCAGCGTTCCTGACGTGACGTAGTCGCCGAGCGAGGTGTGATAAATGATATCGTGTCCCTGGCTTTCTATGTAATAAATGTTGTTGACGGCAAGGCGGACAACGCCGCCCTTTACCGATATGATAACGCTTTTTTGCTCGCGCTTTTTCATTCGCGTGATCGCTCGCGCAAGACGCTGTGAAAAGGCAAAATACGACACGGGCTTGACGATATAGTCGAGCGCCTCGACCGCATAGCCGCGGATGGCGTACTGCGGCGTGTAGGTGATAAAGATGATTACCACGTCACGATCGAGCCTGCGGATCGCCTCTGCCGCCGACATTCCGTCCATATACTGCATCTCGATGTCCATCAGAATGACGTCGAACTGCGAGTGATAGTCCTCGACGATCAGAGAGCCGTCCGTATAGGTCGAGACGTCGAAGGACTCGCCGTATTCAGACTCGTATTTTTTTAGGTAATTCCGAAGCTGATCCGAGTAGGTCAGATCGTCCTCAACGATCGCGATTCTGATCATAAAAAATCATTCCTTTGCAGTTGCTTTCTCTTGGCGAAGCGATTTCTTGAATCGGGACGAGCGTCCGAGATTCTTGAAGAAATCAACGATCAAGCGGCCGAGTCCTCTCCAGAAATGGCCGTTGAATATGAAGAGAATATCCTCGGTCATTTTTGCCGATATCAGTCCGTTCGACATCTTTGCGAGCGCACGGATGGGCATATTATAAATGAACAGGATGTTGATGTTAGGCTTGCCCTTCGCCTCGGATTTGTTTTTGAGAGAGGTGAGCAGGCGATATATGAATCGCGCAAACGCTCCCTTGGCATAATATAATTGACACAGGGCATCGTTCGCGGTGATCTCACCGCCCCACTTGCCGTCGGGGATCGGGTGTCCGAGCAGAGTCTCAAAATCGGCGTCGGATACGCACTTGACGTCGGCATTCTTGTAGCATTCGGGAGTAGCGCGTGCCACGGTCTTGCCTGCAACGTGGATCGTCTTCGACAGAGCCACACAGCTCGCGTTTCTTGCGATGCGGATCTCGTAGTCGGCATCCTCGATCGCCCAGGCGTTATCCTCGGTATCGAAGTAGCGGAAGGTCTTGTCGTCAAAGGCGATAGTCACACGGCGGCTCTCCTTCGCCTCGAGGAATACCTTGGCGAAGCCTTTTAGTTCCTCTAGGGGACGGTAGATGCCGCTATTCTTGCAGGAGACGTACATCTCGGCGATCTCGGCACCTGCGCGGTCGCCCACGTTCGTGACGGTGAAGCTGACAGAGTCCTCGTTCACCTCGATATCACTGTATTCAAAGTCGGTATAGCTGAGTCCGTAGCCGAAGGGATAGCGCACGGGAATTCCGGCGCTCTCGTAGTAGCGGTAGCCGACGAAGAGTCCCTCGCGGTATTCTGCGGTGCGCTCGGGGCTGGGGAAGTAGGGCGTCGCGGATACGTCCTCGAGGCAGACGGGCCAACTCTCGTTGAGCTTACCCGAGGGGTTGATTCTGCCGAGAATGGCGTCTACCATAGCACCTGCGCCCGCCTGACCGCCGAGATAGCCGTGAATTGCGGCACGGTAGAGGCTACGCTCGGGCATAACGAAGGGAGCACCGCCCGAGAGAACGAGTATAACGTTTTTATTTGCGGCACAAACCGCGCTGATGAGCTCCTTCTGCGAGGCGCTTAGCTCAATATGTGTGCGATCCATGCCCTCGAGCTCGAGAGTCTCGTCGAGTCCGACGCACAGGAGCACGGTCTCGGCCTTTCTTGCGACCTCGACTGCCTCGTCGATCAGCTTCTGATCGGGCATAGGGTTGCGACGGTCAAAGCCCTGGGCGTACGCGGTGATCTCAACCCCTGCGGCGAGAAGACAGCTGTGGAAGCTATCAAGCTTCGTAGGATTGACCTGCGACGAGCCTGCGCCCTGATAGCGAGGCATTTTTGCGAAATCGCCGATAACGGCAACGCTTGCTTTTTCGGGGAGGGGAAGTGCGCCGTCGTTATCGAGAAGAACGATGCTCTCCGCGGCACATTTTCTTGCAAGAGCGTGATGAGCCTCGGCGTCGAAGCTCTTGGGCGCGTTCTTGACCGCCTCATAGGTGGAATTTATAACGTCGAGAAGCTCGCATACGCGCTTGTCGATAACGTCCTCCGTGATTTTGCCCTCCTCGAGGTCACGGAGAAGTCCGATAGCACAGTCGGGGCCCGGCGCAGGCATAACGAGGTTAGAGCCTGCCATAACGCCGTCGGTGTGATTGTTGTCTGCGCCCCAGTCGGTGACGACGAAGCCGTCAAAGCCCCACTCGCGACGCAAAATATCGGTAAGAAGATGCTCGTTTTCGTTAGCGTAAGTACCGTTGACCATATTGTACGACGACATGATGGTCTTGGCGCGTCCCTCCTTCACAGCGATCTCGAATCCCGTGAGGTATATCTCGCGCATGGTTCTCTCGTCGAGAACCGAGTTCATCGACATACGGCGCAGCTCCTGCGAGTTGACCGCAAAGTGCTTCGGGCAGGCGGCAACGCCGTTTGCCTGGATTCCTCTGACGTACGCCGCCGCCATCTTGCCGGCGAGATAGGGGTCCTCGGAGAAATATTCGAAGTTACGTCCGCAAAGCGGCGAGCGCTTTATATTTAGTCCCGGGCCGAGCACAACGTGTACGTTGTTTGCCGCCGCCTCCTCGCCGAGAGCGCGACCAAGCTCCTCTGCGAGCTCGGGGTTCCAGGAGTTCGCCATACCTGCTGCGGTAGGGAAGCATGTCGAGGGTATAGATTCGTTCAGTCCGAGATGGTCTGCAGAGCCTGCCTGCTTGCGAAGACCGTGAGGGCCGTCAGAGAGAAAGATCTCGGGCACGTCCGCGTGCTCGAAGGAATGGGTAGTCCAGACGGTCTTGCCCTGAAGGAGTGCCGCCTTCTGTTCTTTGGTGAGCTTTTTTAGTTGTTCACGTGCTTTCATATTGCGCCTCCATAGTAGTTCATAACTTTTGCTGATACTATTATAACAGATAGTAAAACGTTTTTGTATTAAAAACACACGAAGTGTTAATATTTATGCATAAATGGTAATCTTTCCTCTTCATTATATCATATTGCCTTTTACATTTCAAGATAAAAATCGGGCGGCACCTGCCTTGGCGCGCTCTCCTCGACAGAGGCAGAAATTCATCCTATTTATTACATAGAGGCGACCTGCGAGGGAGATTTTTGATAAGTGTGCATGAATCCTTTGGGGCGCAATAATTCAATATTGAGCTCATTTCTGCCGTTTTTTTGCTATGTTTGAAGGATTTGACATTTCAGAAAATCATTTTTCTTGCAAGAAAAAAGCACATTTGAGGCGCCGCTTGTCGAGATGGTTGTGGGATATTTGTGCAAAACTGCCAAAAAATGAATGATATTTTTGTAAATATGTAAGAATTTCTTCTTTTTCTAAATAAAAAAGACGAAAAACACTTGACATTTTTGTTTACATGTTTTATAATTGTATACATCATTGGCGCTGATACCGAGAAAATAGCTTTCTGACACGGTCAAGTGTGGAACACGGCTTTGACCGTAATTTTCATTATATCGGTGTCGTTGATTACTATGTATAAAACGCTGCGATTGTCGGTTGCATCTGTTTGAAATATGCAGAGATGCTCCGGGGCGCGATGCGATTTATAAAAATTTTTTATGGAGGTTCATTACTATGAACAAGACATTCAAGAAGGTACTTGGTCTTGCACTTGTTGCTTGCATGCTCTTCTCTGTAGTAGGCACTCTTGCTTCTTGCTTCAACAAGACGCCCGACGGCCCCACCACAGATCCTGTTAAGACCTATACCTACAATGACGCGGTTACTCTTCTTTCTACGAACTGGAACCCTCACACCTACCAGACCACCGATGAGTCCTATCCTATCGACTTCATCACCGCAGGTCTTTACTCCTTCGTTTTCAACGATGAGCTCAACCCTGTAGAGGGCAAGGACCCCTACGCAGGATACAAGATCGTTCCTGAGATGGCAGCAGCTCTTCCCGTTGACGTTACCGAGGAGATCAAGGCTACCGGTAAGTACAACATTCCCGAGAGCGCAACCTCCGGCTATGCGTACAAGATCGCTCTTAATCCCGCAGCTACTTGGGAGAACGGCGTAGCTATCAACGCTGATACTTACGTTTACTCCATGAAGCAGCTCCTTAATCCTCAGCTTCTTAACTACAGAGCTTCCGATTACTTCGATGGTTCTCTTTGCATTGCAAATGCTCAGAAGTACTACTATCAGGGTACTATCAACTATACCGATAACGGTATTGGCAACAAGTACGGTGTTGCTAACCTTGTAAAGGGTGAGGACGGCAACTACTACACCGCTGATGGCAACGCTATGTTCATCGCAGTTCACTATCCTCTTGAGTGGACCGGTGGAAACACTCTTAAGCAGTACGTTGACGCTTACGGTGATCAGTACTTCGGTATGGCAGATTGGGATAAGCTCGTTGCAGCTATGGACGCAGAGGGCATGGTAGCTCTTAACGACGAGACTTATGCATGGCTTCTTGCTACTGTTACCACTAACGCTAACTGGGGTGAGACTGACGCTGACGCGTTCAACTACTTCCTCGAGAAGATCGCTTACGAGGATAACTACTCCTTCGATAACGTTGGTATCTTCAAGAGTGGCGAGTACGAGATCACTCTCGTTCTTGACAAGTCTCTTGCAGGCTTCAACCTTCTCTACAACCTCTCCGGTAACTGGATCGTTTACAAGGATCTCTACGAGGCAGGTATGTCCAAGGTTGAGGGCTCCGATGACCTTTACGTTACCAACTACCAGACCTCTCTTGCAACCACCATGTCTTATGGTCCTTACAAGATGACCGGTCTCGTTGAGAAGTCTTCCATGACCTTCGAGAGAAACGAGAACTGGTACGGTTACTCCGACGGCAAGCACGTATACGTAGATCCTACCGATGGCAAGACCTACGATATGTACCAGACCGACAAGATCTTCACCAGAGTTGTTCCCGAGGCTTCTACCAGAAAGCTTATGTTCCTTTCCGGTGAGCTTATGGGTTACGGCCTTCAGTCCGAGGACTTCGAGCAGTTCAGAAACTCTGATTACTGCTACGCTACTCCCTCCGAGACTATCTTCTTCTTCATCTTCAACGGTTACCTCGAGGCTATTCAGACTAGAGAGGCTAACTTCAAGGATGATGAGAAGGGCAAGTACGACCTTGAGACTCTGACTCTTCAGAGCTTCAGAAAGGCAATTGCAGTTACCTACGATAAGGAGGCTCTCTGCACCGCAGTTTCTCCCTCTCGTTCCGGCGGTTACGGCCTCATCGGTAGCGCTTACATCTACGACCCCGAGACCGGTGCTAGATATAGAGATACCGACCAGGCAAAGAAGGCTCTTTGCGAGTTCTACTCCGTTGACGTAAGCAAGTACGATAGCCTTGATGATGCAGTTGCATCCATCACCGGTTACGATCCCGTTGCCGCTAAGGAGCTTTACGCTCAGGCATTCACCGAGGCACTTGAGAAGGGTTATATCACCGATGCTGATGGCGACGGCAAGTCCGATCAGATCGTTCGTATCACCTACGCTTCTTCCGAGTCCTCCGCATTCATCACCAAGACTCTTGATTACCTCAACCAGAAGCTCACTGAGGTTCTCGTAGGCACTCCCTTCGAGGGCAAGATTGAGATCGTTGAGTCCGCACCTCTCGGCAACGAGTGGTCCAACCACATCAAGGCTGGTACCGCTGACACCGTTCTTGGCGGTTGGAACGGCTCCGCACTTGATCCCTTCGGTCTTTCCGAGCTTTACACCAACCCTGCTAAGCAGTATGACGCTAAGTGGTTCAACGCATCCACCGTTGAGCTTGAGATCGAGGTTAACGTAGCTAAGATCGGCGAGCCTGAGAACAAGCAGAAGGTTACCATGAACCTCAAGCAGTGGTCTGACGCTCTTAACGGTGCTACCGTTAAGGTTGGCGATGTTGAGTATTGCTTCGGTGACGGTATTGCAGACGTTGAGACTCGTCTCGACATCCTTGCTAAGATCGAGTCCACCGTTCTTATGACCTACGACTACATTCCTATGCTTCAGGACGGCTCCATGGCTCTCCTTACCAAGCAGGTTTACTACGTAGTTGAGGAGTACAACCCCATCATGGGTCGTGGTGGTATCAGATACATGAAGTATAACTACGACGATGCAGCATGGGCAGCATACGTTGCATCTTGCGGCGGTCAGCTCTCCTACTAATATTATTAATTTAAGATAGTTTTATCCTAAAAAAATAATGTTATAAACGTTAATCGTCCCTCCAAAGCGCCCTTTGGCGCTTTGGAGGGCATTAATGCGTTTTTTGTTTTATATCGTCATGTGGCAGGGACAGCTCTGTTTCGGACGACCATTTTTAATTTGTTATAACTAATTCGTTTTTTTGCGATTGATTGGAGGACATAATGTTAAAATACGCAGCGCAAAGAATTTTACTTATGTTGGTGACGCTGTTCATCATTACGCTTATATGCTTCGTTCTTATCAGAATGCTGCCTGTAGCGGTGCTTAGCAACAACGCCAATGACGTAGCTAAAACTCAAGCTATTATGATGAGACGAGAGGCTCTCGGATACGGTAAGCCCTACCTCGTTCAGTTTGGAATATTCCTTCAGAGAATATTCACGAAGTGGGACTGGGGTATGAGTGACGTTCTCTACTACGGTAGAGACGTAGCAGAGGTATTCGGCAACCTTCTTCCCGCCACCATGACGGTTAACCTTATGTCTATTATCTGCAGTATTCCTATTGGAATTGCGTTCGGTATATGGGCAGCACTTAAAAAGAATAAACCCACCGACCATATTATTAGCACGACGACGATGCTGGCGATATCCGTGCCCTCGTTCGTGTACGCGTTCCTCGTTCAGTATATACTTTGCTATAAGCTCGACCTCTTCGAGTTCCAGGTGCGACCCGAGAACGGTCTTTGGAGCCCTGAGTGCTTGATCTCGATGATCCCCGCCGTGCTTTCGCTTTCCTTCGGTGTTATTGCGGGCCTTACCCGTGTAACCAGAGCAGAGCTTACCGAGGCCTTGACGAGCGAGTTCATGGTTCTTGCGAGAACCAAGGGCCTTACCAGAGCACAGGCAACCGTTAGACACGCGATGAAGAACTGTATGGTAGTTATACTTCCTTCCATCTTCGGCGAGTTCATCGGTATCATGTCCGGCTCTCTTATCATCGAGAATATATTCTCGGTTCCCGGCGTAGGTTCGCTTTACCTCGACTCTATTACCAACGCAACCATGCCCGACTATCCCGTATTTATGATGATGACGGTATTCTATACCTTCGTAGGACTCCTCTCCGGAGTTATAATCGACGTAAGCTACGGCTTCATTGATCCCAGAATCAGAATGGGCTCGAGAAAATAATAGAAAGGAGAAAAATGAAAAATGACAAAGAACATTCCTCATATCCCTGCGGAAAAGTTCGAATTTGTCAACACGGGTGCCCACATCCATGATGAGAAGTTCAAAACCAAGTCCCGCGGATACTTTTCGGATGCATTCCTTCGCTTCAAGAAGAATAAGTCGTCGGTTGTTGCCGCTTTCATAATCGCCTTCCTTGTTCTTTTCTCGATCGTTGCTCCCATTATTTCTCCTTATACGGTAAATGATAAGGATAACGTATACACTAATTTCCCTCCATTCATCGAGTCTGTAGCTGATGCTAACCTCGGTATACTCAACGGCTCAAGAACCTTCACGAGCCAGAACGAAAAGCAGCTGGCAAAATATAATGCAATTGCTTTTGAAACCGGCTACAACCCCATCATTGGTGACACATCTTCGTACGAGATAACCGAGATTGAAAAAGGTCGAGAGGTAGTCAAGACCTACTATAACATCACTCTTAACTGCTACTATATGATCGGTGCAGAGTACGACCTCGTTAGCTACGATGAGTTCAAGAAGATTCAGGCGTACCAGGATGAAACCGGAATTCAGGTTCTTCTTCCTTACGCGGCTTCTACTGACGGCGCTGACATATGGTATAAGACCGACGCCAAGGGTAACGCAGTGGATCAGAACGGAAATATTACCAGCGATCCTACAAAGTTTGTTCCTATCTATTCTACCGATACCACCAAGGCAGGTCCTGTAGAATACACCTCGAAGAGAATCGATGGTGACAACGGAAACTACATTTATAGCTGGGATAAGTCCAACTCCGTACACATCCGTGTTTGCTACTACAACTATTATCAGTATAAGAACGGCATAACACCCAGCTACGTTATGGGTACCGACGAGTACGGCCGTGACCTGTTCGAGTGTATCGGAACAGGTGCGAGATTCTCGCTCGTGTTTGCTATTGTAGTTTCTGCTATTAACCTCACGATAGGCGCGATCTACGGTGCTATCCAGGGTTACTACGGTGGAACTATTGACCTTGTGATGGACAGAATTACCGATATTCTTTCGGGTATTCCCTCTATCGTTGTTATGACGCTGTTTAAGCTGCATTTGGCGCAGAAGATAGGCGTTCTGCCGTCGGTTCTGTTTGCATTCGTGCTAACGGGATGGATAGGAATGGCCGCTCTGACGAGAAAGCAGTTCTACCGCTTCAAGAGCCAGGAGTATATCATGGCCGCAAGAACGCTTGGCGCATCCGACAGACGCCTTATGTTCAAGCACATTTTCCCGAACTCTCTCGGTACTATGGTAACCAGCTGCGCGCTCGTTATCCCCGGAGTTATCTCCTCTGAGACCAGCCTTACCTACCTCGGTATTATCAATCTCTCGAAGGTTGTAGGTACCAGTATCGGTGAGCTTATGGAGTGTGGACAGAGAGCTATGGTAAATGCACCTCACGCTATGCTGTTCCCCGCGCTCTTTATATCCCTTCTTCTGATTTCATTTAACCTCTTCGGTAACGGACTCAGAGATGCATTTAACCCGTCTACGAGAGGAGTTGAAGACTAATGGAAACTAAACTTCATGTAAAAGACCTCACCATATCCTTCAGAACCTCCAACGGTAAGGTTCAGGCGGTCAGAGGCATCGACTTCGATCTTCATAAGGGCGAGACTCTTGCCATCGTTGGCGAGTCCGGCTCGGGTAAGTCCGTAACCTCGAAGGCAGTTCTCGGCATTCTCGCCGGCAACTCCATCGTTGAGGGCGGCGAGATCATCTACGACGGCAAGGATCTTCTCAAGATCTCCGAGGACGATTTCCACGAGATCCGCGGTGACAAGATCGCGATGATCTTCCAGGATCCTATGTCCAGCCTTAACCCCATCGTTAAGATCGGTAAGCAGCTTACCGAGGCTATGATCCTTAAGGGCAAGACCCGTCAGCGCGAGAGCCGCGTGAAATTCAACACAACCCTCAAGCTTCTTGAGAAGAATATGGCCGCAGCTGTTGAGAGCGAGGATTCCGCCGCTATCGCAGCAGAGAAGTGCAAGAGCTTCGATAAGTTTGAGTATAAGCACCTTGAGCTCGAGGGCGCGTACAACGACGCTATCGAGAACGTAGAGGATGCTCTTTACGAGCTTGACGATCTCATCCTTGAGGTTAGCAAGCAGGCCGCAAAGGATCTTATCTACAGAATTAAGCAGATCTCCAAGCAGGCAATCGGCTCTGTTCACGAGTACGTTGTCAACGAGGACGGCGAGCGCATTAAGGAGCTCGCAGAGCTCATCGTCACTCTCGCTCCCGCAGTGAAGAAGGGCGAGGATCCCACCGCTCTCGTTGAAGCTCTCGAGGAGATCAAGAGCATAATGAAGAAGTCCGAGGGACGCACCGCGCCCAACTTCTTCGCAATGGGTTACTATCTCACCTATTCCGAGGAGCCCCTTCCTGCGCTTCCCGTAGAGGAGCTCAACGTATTCCTTCGTAAGTATCTTGATGATAACTTCATGCTTGATTTTATCAAGGATACGAAGGCGGCACTCAAGTATTCTGCCGACATTTCCTACAGGGAGAAGGCAGAGGCGCTTGATGTTCTTCGCGCACACCGTGACGTGTACGCGGCAGAGGACTTTGACAAGGCGGCTTGCTACGCCGCACAAAAGGTGCTCGCAAAGGAGATCTCCGAGAGCATTGACAGACTCGAGATCATCAAGGACAGTATTGCATACACCTTCGCAAGCGGACTTAAGAACGAGCTTGACAGATACTTCCACAGCATTAAGAAGAACGCTGCAGAAGAGAAGCGTTACGCAAAGCAGCAGGCAAAGTATGATGCTCTTACCGCACGCGGCAAGGAGCCCGATGCCAGCGTAGTTCCCGCATCGATAACCGATATCAATCAGGTTAGAAAGAACGTGCTTCGCCAGATCGACAGACTTATCGAGCACTATGAGCAGGTAATCGCAAGCCGCGGTGATCGCGACTTCGATAAGGAAGCTGTTGCTATGATAGACTTCCTCAAGATGCAGGCATCCGGCGTTGTAAAGAAGGTAACCAGAGCTTCTGCAAAGCGCAAGGCGCTCAAGCTCATGAGCGAGGTTGGTATTGCCGACGCGCGTATGCGTTATAACCAGTATCCCTTCGAGTTCTCGGGCGGTATGAGACAGAGAATCGTTATCGCGATCGCTCTTGCAGCAGATCCCGACATCCTTATCTGTGACGAGCCCACGACGGCGCTTGACGTTACTATTCAGGCACAGATCCTTGAGCTTATCAACGACTTCAAGAAGAGAAGAAACCTCTCGGTAATCTTCATTACCCACGATCTTGGCGTTGTTGCTAATATGGCAGACAGAATCGCAGTTATGTACGCAGGAAAGATCGTAGAGTGCGGTACTGCAGAGGAGATCTTCTATGATCCTCGCCATCCCTACACCTGGGCGCTCCTTTCCTCCATGCCTGACCTTGATACCAACGAGAAGCTTGATGCGATCCCCGGTACTCCCCCCAACATGATATTCCCGCCCAAGGGCGATGCCTTCGCGGCGAGAAATAAATACGCTATGAAGATCGATTTCGAGGAGCAGCCTCCGATGTTCAAGGTATCCGAGACTCATTCTGCGGCTACCTGGCTCTTACATCCCGATGCACCTAAGGTAGAGATGCCCGAGATCATTTCCGAGCGTATTGCAAGAATGAAGCAGAGGAGGGGCTAAACAATGGATAAAAACAATCAGGAAGTTTTACTCAGAGTTGAACACCTCTGCCAGTACTTCAAATTGGCTCCCGGTGTTTACAACAAGGCGGTAGACGACGTTTCCTTCGATATTAAGAAGGGCGAGGTTTTCGGCCTCGTTGGTGAGTCCGGATGCGGTAAGACCACTACCGGACGTTCTATAATCAAGCTCTATGACATCACCGGCGGTGACGTATATTTCAAGGGCGTTAGAGTTGCCGCGGGAACCAAGATCTATAAGGATAAGATCGCCGCGCTCAAGAGCGAGTATTCCGCGAAGATAAAGGCTGCTGCTCCTGAGGAGAAGGAGGCCCTCAAGGCCGAGCTCGCCGCACAGGTAGCAGAGTACAAGGAAAAGATCAAATCCGCGAAAAACGATGCAGGCGAGTGCGATAAAGAGTACTCGAGACAGCTCGTCGCGGCTGTTAATGAAAAGTACGGTCCCATGCTCGAGGGAATGCCCGAGGGCGAGGAGCGTGCCGCGCTCACCAAGGAGTACAAGGCCGAGCTCAGAAAGGCGAAGAGAACCAAGCTGATCACCCAGATCCAGATGATCTTCCAGGATCCCATCGCATCTCTCGACCCCCGTATGACCGTAAAGGAGATAATCTCCGAGGGACTTATCATACAGGGCGAGACCGACAAGGAGCTCATCGACAAGAAGGTCTGCGAGATGCTTGAGCTCGTCGGACTTGTAAAGGAGCACGCGGGAAGATATCCCCACGAGTTCTCCGGCGGTCAGCGTCAGCGTATCGGTATTGCCCGTTCTATCATCATGAATCCCGAGATGATCATTGCAGACGAGCCCGTTTCGGCGCTTGACGTCTCCATTCAGGCTCAGGTTATTAACCTTCTCAACGAGCTTCGTGATAAGTTCGGACTTACCATCCTCTTCATCGCGCACGACCTCTCGGTTGTAAAATATTTCTCGGACAGAATCGGCGTTATGTATTTCGGTAAGATGGTTGAGCTCGCAAGCTCTGATGAGCTGTTCGCACATCCTCTTCATCCCTATACCAAGTCGCTTCTTTCCGCAATTCCTCTTCCCGATCCCGTTTACGAGAAGACGAGAGAGCGTATTCATTACAACTTCCTCGAGAGCCACGATTACTCTGTTGACAAGCCCACCATGCGTGAGGTTTGCGAGGGTCATTTCGTATATTGCAATGACCAGGAGTTCGAGGCTTACAAGGAAGAGATCGCACGCATAGATGCAGGTAAGTGATCGACCTATGAATGAAATGGAAAAACGCCAAAAGCTGATGACGTTCGTAAAATGGGGCATAGTATGCTTTGCCCTCGCCGTTCTGTGCTTCTTCTTCGTAGAGAAGCCCTATGCCGAGACCGAGTTTCGCGAGGTAATAGGCAGGATAAGCAACTGCTTTGCCGTTCCCGGCGTTGTGATCGGAGGCATCGGCGGACTTTCGTACGTTTCCTACCGCGGCGGCTACGATGGCCTTGGCTATGCATTTTCTAACTTTGGACTTCATAATATTTGGACTACAAGACAGCCCAAGAGGTATAAAAGCCTTTATGAATATAAGGAAGCCAAGGATCAGGCGGGCAGAAAATGGTTGCCCGAAGCTCTTATAGTGGGCCTCGGATTTATTGCAATCGGCCTTTTGCTCACGCTAATTTATTGCATTTTATAATTGAAAAGCACTGCAAATCTGTGAGGATCTGCAGTGCTTTTTTCTTTGCTCTATAAAAAAGCAGAGCGGCAACGTAAACATAAGTTTGCATTACCGCTCTGAAAATATTGATGTTTTCTTGATTGAATATGCCGAAAAAGTGCGAAAAACGCCGTTTAGCGCATACCCGTGTAACATTTTAGGGGGCTTACTAAATTGCCGCCTCGGTGCTTCTTCGAGTCTGCATAAGCTTGTCGAGGAAGGATACCCACTTTACCGTCATTTGTGCATTCTCGGGGTATATGTAGATAAGTCTGCCCTTGTGGTAGACGTCGATGTGCTCGCCCGGGGTTACGGGGAAGGCGGTGATCTGCTCAGGCTTCATCGTGAACTCGATCGCCTCACCGTGCAGAGTTCCCGAGAGCTTGAAGATATCCTTATCGAGATAGACCTCGCCGCATCCTGCCTCGGCGTCCATAAATCCG
Source organism: Eubacteriales bacterium (assembly GCA_045643725.1). Classification (GTDB taxonomy): domain Bacteria; phylum Bacillota; class Clostridia; order Oscillospirales; family CAG-272; genus UBA1740. Next base: position 54,851 of record JAZRFQ010000044.1, read on the forward strand.
TCGTCGCCACAGCAACCGAGTCTCGCCTTCGTCGCGAGATGCTCGTGCTCGGTGTCGATGGAGTTCTGCTGCCACTCGAACCACTCGTTCACGCGATCAAAGGGCGCGTCGTGAAGTCTGTAGAAGTTATCAAGCGTCGCATCAAAGCCGCACTCGCATTTTATGTGTCCGCCACCCGCGGTGATCGTGCCTTCCTTGAGGCACTTCGGGCACTTATAGAGTATTCTGTCTACGCCGCGCGCAATGTCGTCGCACTTGTATTCCACGCCCGCCATCGCGAGCTCGTCGTCGTTGCAGATCGCCTCGGCGGTGATGTCGCGGATCTCGTCGACGCTCTTCTCGGCCACCTCGTCGGCGGTAAGAAGCAGCTTAACGGAGGAGTGGATCTTGCCCCGGCGGTTGTCGCCCTTGTCACGCCACTTGGGGAAGGTGAGGTACGCGCCCTCGGCCTTCCAGGCGTAGAGGTTAACGCCGAGCTTCTTTATCAGCTCCGCGGTGCCGTCGGCAACGGGAAGAGTGTGACCGTAGCAGGAGAGTCTGCCCTCGGCGAATATGACGATAACGGCATTTTCCTTCTTCGCGCGGAGAATATTTATGATGGTAGATACGTCAGGCGTGAACATCTTCTTCGGGATAACGTGCATAAGCTTCAGAAGTCCCGCGGTGGACGGATTATGCATAAAGTGCTCGCTGACAACGTAAGTGGGACGGAGGGGATAGAGCGTAAGTCCCGAGAGAATATGATCCTCGTCAGAGGTGTGTGTCGCAACGATAATCGCCGGGCCCTTGATGCTCTTGGCAATATCGTTATCGAAGCTTATGTTGTATTTCTTAACGTATTTTGGCTTCATTATCGCGTACGCCGCGCCGAAAATTATAGGATTAACCTTGCCTATGCTCTTTTTAGCTTTCTTTTTCATATCTCGTCCTAAAAATGTTTTTTTGAACGCCGGAAACGTCGTGCAGATACGCGCTCTTGTGTATTATATCACAAACTTTCGCCGTTGTCAAATGGTATCTTCAGGTGGTAAGCTTTAAAGCCCTGTTAATACTGTCAACTGCGTTGCCTTCGTCCTAAAAATTAACTATTATTATCTTTTCGCAAAACGTATTTACAAGCTCGAAAAAAAGTGTTAATATGCAAGTAGAACCACAAAAGGAGGGACTGATTGTGTATTCACAATTTCATGAATTGTTTCAGGATAAGGTAGGCGGCATAGTTTTTTCCTGCTTTGACGCATGGCATTTTATCTATATGGCAATTATTTTCGGCTCTATAATCGCGGCGGTCTGTATCTTGAGGAACAAGAGCGAAAGAGCAAAGCAGCGCGCAGTCAACATCGCAATAAGCATCGCCTTTGGTCTTTATATGTTCGATTTCTTTGCTATGCCTTTAGCTTACGGCGCGGTTGACGTTGATAAATTGCCCTTCCACGCCTGCACCTCGATGTGCATTATGAGCTTTTGGAGCAGACACAACAAGTTCTTATCGAGATTTAAGACACAATTTACCCTTATCGGCCTTGTTTCGAGCTTGATCTACGTGGTATATCCTGCGGGCGTTATGTGGTATTCGATCCATCCTCTGTCATACAGAGCTTGGCAGACGATCCTCTTCCACGGCGCTATGGTTGTCTACGGTGTTCTCGCTCTTGCCTTCGGCGACGTAAAGCTCGAATGGAAGAAATGCTACAAGGATCTCGGCGTGCTTCTTGTTTTGACTGCGTGGGCGCTTCTTGGCAACGCTGTTTACAGCGGAGAGTGGCCGAGCGGTCAGGTTTCCTACAACTGGTTCTTCGTGAAGATGGATCCCTTTGGCCTCCTGCCGGCGGATATCGCTCCTTATCTCGCCCCTGTGGTCTCGGTGGTAGCTCTGTTTGCGGCAAATATGGCGATATACGCCATCTATTTCGGCATCAAAAAGCTGTGCGGCAAAAAAGCCGACGCCAAAGCCTCTGAATAATACATTACAAAAGCGGCACATCCTGCGTGATATGCCGCTTTCTCTTCGCTTTTCATAAAAAACACCTCCGACGGCGGCTTGCCATCGGAGGTGTTGCTGTTTTTGATATTATTCAATAACTATGCTATAGATGCCAAGGCCGTTTTCGTCCTTCATAACTCCAAGCTTGATGGAAATGGTCTGTCCGCCTACGGTTGCGTGTCCCGCGATGTCATATTTTACGTGCTCCGAGACGATCTCGGGATTGAATCCGTCAAAGGCGAATTCCACATCCTCGGTAAACTCGATATCCTTCGCCTCGAGAGCGTCCTTAACGTACTGCTCGATCTCGTCTGCAGAGGGGGAGCAGTTCGGGTGGAGATAGCTCTTGGCGTCCTCGATGTTGCCGTTAACAAGAGTCTCGGCAAAGCTCGTAACGCATTCGGTTGCCTCTGCGGTTACGCTTACGATGTTACCCTCCCACTTTTTGCTGACCATAAAGCAGCCGGTCATAGTGCCAACAAGCACCACGGTGAGTATTGCAAGAGAAATTATGCGAGTAAAAAGCGATGATCTTTTCATTTTTTCTTCTCCTGTTTGATATAATTTTTTGCTACTGACTTGAGACATCGGTGCAGAGGCGCATTCGCACCCCATTACACAAGAACATTATAGCACACTTGTTGTGATTTGTAAAGAGGCAAGATAAGTTTTCCTCTAACTCTATCTTCCGTAGTATAGGCTCGCCTTTAGCAGCACCCCGCGAATGAAGTCGCTCTTCGCCGCCGTGTAGCTCTCTCTGTCGGCAAAGTGATCGCGCGCCAGCCTGAGCTTCAGCTCGGCATATTTCGCGGCAATCTCGCGATATTCGGTGAGATAACTGCGGAAGTTCAGGTAGTCAAACCACTCGCGGCTATTCACGCGCACCACGTGGATAAAGTGCGTCTGCAGATTGCCCGTGCCCTCGTAGTAGCTTCCCTTGGCAAAGAGCAGTTGGCTCTCACCGCTCGCCGACGGAACGTAGTGATATCCGCGCTCGAAGAGAAGCTCGCACTTCTCGAGTATGGAGTCGAAGTCGTACACCGTGACGGCGACGTCTATGATAGGCTTCGCAGGGATCGCCCGGATCGACGTGCTACCGACGTGTGCCGCATCGATGGCGATGCCGGGCAGAAGCGCACGGAGCTCCTCCACCGTCCTCGCGCCCTCGCGCTCCCATTCGGTTGCGTGAGGGAAGAGCTTTACCGTTCCGCGAGCAAGTCCGATAGGCGAGGGCTCTCTTTCAATCGCGCGTGAGAACAGAGCCGTCTCGGGAGCAAAGCCGAGCGAGGTATAGAGCTCCACGGCGCGCTCGTCGCGCACGTGCAGAGAAACCTCAAGATGATCGATGCCGCGCGCAGTTGCCCAAAGCTCTGCCTCGGAGATAAGCAGATCGCGTGCCTCGTCGGATTTGGCGCTCAGGCTCGATACACGGACGTATTTTCTCTCGGAGATGTTCGGCGACAGAGGTCGCGCCACCACCGAGACGATTGCCATACCAACCGCACGGCCGCCCTCCTCAGCGACGAGCACGTCACCGTCTGCGAGCTCCACGATTCCCGTGAAGAGCGCTATATCCTGGTGCGCGGCAAGGTAGTAATCGCCTGCCGCCGCAGACTGCCTCGATGACTCGGCGAAATAGAGCGTGTCAAGACGCTCAAAGTCGGCCTTGGTTGCCGTATAAACTCTCATATTTCACCTCCGCGAACGAATTTCATATATGCCTGCCAATCCTCGCGCGAGACGTAGGGAAGCCCCGATCTGCGCCTGTAGGCGAGTGCTCCGCCCACGTAACAAATCTCGCTCTCATTGGCTAAAACTTCACACGGTACGGCACTATTTGGCTTTAAAAGTCCCGAAACACCCATATTTTCATAGTATTTTGACGCCGATATCGCCGACATCAGCTCTGCCTCGGCGCACTTTGACAGGACGTCATCTGCGTTATCGAGAAGCACTCGCCTCGGCGCGATAAGACGGAGCAGAGCATCGCCGTCAAAGGGAATCTCGTCCTCTTTTCCCGACATTTTGTAAAAGCGCTTGCAGAAAAGGTCGGGACGACGGCATTTGAGCTCAAAGAGCTCGCCTGCTACAAGCTCGCGCTTGGCGACACCCGACGGCCCTGCCGAGCTCGAGATAACGGCGGATATTCGGCTATCGTAAGCCGCGGCCAAGAGAGCCGCCGTGCCGTAGATTCCGTGACCGACTACCGCGATGCGATTGCGGTCGATGCGGTCGACGGTATAGAGATAGTCCACCGCGCGCATAGCGCACCAAGCGAAGAGCGCAAGGCTTCCGCAGCTATCAAGCCTGCGTCCGCTACCGCGAAGATCGCGGGCGAGTCCGTGCTTTCTCTTATTTATCTCGCCGACGATCGAATCCACGGCTATCGAAAGGACGGCAAAGCCGCCGTCGCAGATCTCCTCGGTAGGCTGATGCCGCTCGGGCATATTGAGATTACTCTTGATATGTATAAATGCGGGGCATTTTGCATTCCCCTGCGGCAGAGCGCATCGAACCGCCATTTTGTGAAATTTATCGCCCTCGAGCTCTATCTTGAGCTCGGCGTCGATGAGCTCGGCCTTGCCTGCGGCAAAGTAGCGATCCGACACCGTCTTCTCCACGGTGAGATGCTTTGGAGCTTTCGGCATTCGGCCGTATTCATAATGCTCAAGCAGAGCCTTCAGCCTGCGAGCTTCCTGTGATGATTTTGTGTTATTCATAGCAGAACTATTATACAATATCGTGCGTGTTTTGTCAAGAAATGCGGCTTTATCCGCCCCACTACTTGATTTATTCACAAAAAGGTGGTACAATGTATCTATCAAACGGCGGCAAATGGCAAAAGTGCCGCCCTCGGAGGACAAAATGGCAAGCACAAGAGGCTTTGACGTAAAGCATTATAAAAGAAAGCTCATCGCAGAGCGCATAGATACCGATCCCGTAACAAAGCGCGGTATGGCGGTCAGCCGCACAACGCTTCTCGGACTCGTTTTCCTGAGACTCGCGTTATTCGTTTATGAGATCATATATTACAGCATTGCGAATCTCAGCTTGAACGTGATCTCCACGCTTCTGCTTATTCCGATGCTGATGATAGCCTATATGGTCTACGACGGCAACAAGGGGATCGCCTCGGTGCTTATGATCTCTGCCGTAGTGCGCGCGATATGGCTCTTCTCCTCGGTATATCCCACGCTTCCCGAGGGCGGCGGGGCGAACGCCTATATCGGAATTTACCTTGCCGTAATGGCGTATCAGTTTGCCGTAACTCTGCTTATGACGGCATATGGGCCATGCATTACCTACTTCAGCACGATGCAGGTGATAAATATGGAGGTAGCCTCGGCTTTGCGCGGTGGCTCTGCACCCTCAAGCAGCGCGAATTCCGCAAAATCGCACGGCTCATCCAAAAAGAAAAGGCATAAGTAAATCAAAAAGCTCTGCTCCGACAGAGCTTTTTTCGCGTCTTTTTGTATAAAAGTGCAACTTTTGCGCCATAAATTGCAATAATAGTATAAAAAAATACAAGTGCACTTATTGACTGCGCATCTTTTATATGATAAAATAAAGAAAAAACCTAAAGGAGTATATTTCAGATGAAAATGTCATTCAGATGGTACGGCGAGTCCGACCCTGTAACCCTTGAGAACATCAGACAGATCCCCGGTATGCATTCGGTGGTCAGCGCAATATACGACGTTAAGCCCGGCGAGGTATGGCCGGAGGAGAGCCTTGCAAAGATGAAGGCCGACTGCGAGGCAAACGGCCTCGTCTTCGACGTTGTCGAGTCTATTCCCGTTTCCGAGGACATCAAGCTCGGCCGCGGTGACGTAGACAGACTCATCGAGGTATACTGCGAGAACATCCGCCGCTGTGCAAAGTACGGCGTAAAGTGCGTTACCTACAACTTCATGCCCGTTTTCGACTGGACAAGAACCCAGCTTGATAAGCTCGCAGAGGACGGCTCGACCTCCCTCGTTATGTATTGGGATCAGATGAGAGGCCTCGATCCTCTCAAGGACGATATTCACCTTCCCGGTTGGGATTCGAGCTACACCCAGGATGAGGTAAGAGAGCTTATCTCGGCATACGGCGAGCTTGGCGAGGAGGGCCTCTGGCGCAACCTTGAGAACTTCCTTAAGAAGGTTATTCCCGTAGCAGAGGAGTGCGGCGTCAGAATGGCTATTCACCCCGATGATCCGCCCTATCCCATCTTCGGTATTCCCCGTATCATCACCTGTGAGGCAAATCTCGACAGATTCCTCGCTCTTGTTGATAGCCCTGCTAACAGTCTTTGCCTTTGCACCGGCTCGCTCGGCTGCTCGGCAGATAACGATATGGTCAAGCTCACCGCAAAGTATGCGAAGATGGACAGAACCGCCTTCGTTCACATGAGAAACGTGCTTATTCTCGAGGACGGTAGCTTCGAGGAGTCGGGCCACCTCTCGAACAAGGGCTCGCTCGATATGTACGCTATCACCAAGGCTCTCGTTGACGCAGGCTTTGACGGCTACGTCCGTCCCGACCACGGCAGAATGATCTGGGGCGAGGTTGGCAAGCCCGGCTACGGTCTCTATGACAGAGCTCTCGGCGCGACCTACCTCAACGGTCTTTTCGAGGCTTGCGAGAAGGCGGGCAAGTAATCCCGAATGAACATCGGTAAAACCGAGCTGAAATCTGGACTGATTCTTGCCCCGATGGCAGGCTTTTCGGACAGGGCGATGCGCCTTGTCTGCCGAAAATACGGCGCAGAGTACACCGTCACCGAGATGGTCAGCGCCAAGGCCGTGACCTTTGGGGATAAGAAGACCTCGCAGATCGCAAGGATCGGCGAGGACGAGGGCCCCGTTGCCCTCCAGCTCTTCGGTAGCGAGCCCGACGTTATGGCAAAGGCCACAGAGATGATGGCTGGCGGCGTCGCAGGCTTCGTGCCACCCGTGGCTATAGACATAAATATGGGTTGCCCGGTGAATAAAATATTCTCGAACGGCGAGGGATCGGCTCTGATGCGTGATCCTGAGCTGATATACAGAATAGTCAAGGCCACCGTCGGTGCGACAGATCTGCCTGTCACGGTCAAGCTGCGCGCAGGCATCGACCGCGAGCATATAAACGCCGTTGAATGTGCGCACGCGGCGGAGTCCGGCGGAGCTGTCGCCATTGCTTTGCACGGTAGAACGCGCGCCGAGCTGTATTCGGGGAGAGCTAACCGCGAGATCATCGCAGATGTAAAGAAGACTTTACATATACCACTTATCGCCAACGGTGATATCACCTCGGGTGAGGAAGCGCTTGATATGCTTCGTGTCACAAGCGCCGATGCTCTTATGATAGGCCGCGGTGCTATCGGCAATCCCTTTCTCTTTGCCGAGATCAGAGCCGCCCTCGCAGGCGAGCCCTACACACCGCCTACCGTCGAGGAGCGCGTTGATTGCGCTCTTACCGAGCTTCGCTACGCTATCGCCGACAAGGGCGAGAGGGTGGCCATTCCCGAGGCGAGAGGCCGCATAGCTCTGTACATCAGATCCTTCCGCGGCGCGGCGCAGATCCGCGCGCGAGTCAACCGCGCTCTCACCTATGACGAGGTCGCATCGGCGCTGTCGCTTGCTCTTTCGGACGGTGATTGATTTTAAATCAAAATAAATACAAAAAGCGAGCCGAGTGCGGCTCGCTTTCTTAATTCTTATGCTTCGTTTTCGCTAGTTATTTCTTTTGCGTTTCCTACGTTCTTGTTGGGAAGTGCAATAACGTACAGATATCCTACGAGTCCGAGCCAGAAGCACATATGGAAGGCTTTAAGCTCTTTTCCGTATCCCTTGTCAAAAACGATTTTCTCAAATTTCTTGGCAATGGTATAGTTTAAGAATATGAGTGCCGCGAGTATTACGAAGTATAATAATCCCATAACCGCGGTTACGATGCCGATAAGGCTGCCAAGTGGTGAAGCTACGCCCATTTTTTTACCTCCTGAAAAAGTGTGCCAAAACCGCAGATGCATTAAAATCGCACTTCGATTTATAGCTAAAATATTTATGGATAATTCCTATCCACAATTATATTATATCACAAATCAAGATGTTTGTAAATACCTATTGAGGAAATTTAAATTTTCGTGAATCTATTTACAAAATTCGTAAAATATGCTACAATGTGAGTGTAAATGAAAACCAAAAGGAGAAAACCTATGTCTATTGCAATCATCACCGGCGCATCGAGCGGTATCGGCTCGGAGTTCGCCCGTCAGCTCAAGGCTATGGCAGGAATCGATGAATTCTGGTTCATCGCACGCCGCGCCGACAGAATGGAGGCGCTTCGCGACGAGCTCGGAGTTAAGGCGAAGATCATCACCGCAGATCTCTCTGTGCCCGAGGGCATCGAGGTCGTGCGATCGGCACTCAAGGAAGAAAACCCAAAGGTTAAGTTCCTCGTCAACGCCGCAGGATTCGGCAATTTCGGCTCCTTTGAGCAGATTCCCGAGGAAGAGATCGTCAAGATGATCGACCTCAATGATAAGGCGCTCGTCCTCATCACACATATGACGATTCCCTATATGGAGCGCGGCGGCAGAATCATCGAGCTCGGTAGCGGCTCCTGCTTCACCCCTCTTCCCAATTTCAACGTCTACGCCTCGTCTAAGATCTTCGTGCTTCATTACACAAAGGCGCTTAACTACGAGATCAAGAAATACGGCCTGCGTGCCACCTGCTTCTGTCCCGGTTGGGTAGAGACCGAGTTCCTCGGCAAAGCGACCGCACGTCCCACCGTCACTATGCCAAAGCAGATGAAGCCCCTGCTCAAGTGCGAGGACGTCGTCAAGCGTTGCGTCAAGGCGTCGATAAAGGGCAAGACTATGTGCGTCACCAACTGGTACACCAAGCTTCAGCATATGCTCTTCAAGACCGTGCCCGATAATCTGCTTACCAACACCTGGATGGGTATGCAGAAGGAGCCGGAGGTAGAGAATAATGGCGAGAATTGACCTCAAGCCCGGCGCGCTCACCGCGCCCCTCCCACCTGTGCTTGCCACGGTCAAGTCGGGCGGAGTTTCCAACATCATCACAATCGGCTGGACGGGAATTCTGGCAACCAATCCGCCGAAGACCTATATCTCGGTTCGTCCCAATCGCCATTCCTATGAGATGCTCAAGGAGAGCCGCGAGTTCGTTATCAATCTTCCTCCCACAGCACTCGCTCCCGCGGTGGATTACTGCGGAATCTACACCGGCGCGAAGGTCAATAAGTTCGAAAAGTGCGCCCTGACCGAGAAGGAGAGCCACGAGGTCGCAGCACCCACTATCGCCGAGTGCCCCATCGCCCTTGAGTGCCGCGTGACCGACATTCTGCCTATGGGCACGCACGACGTATTTATGGCAGACATCGTTTCAGTGTCGGTTGACGAGTCGATAATCGATAAAAACGGCAAGATCCGCTACGATAAGGCAGACCTGCTCGCATACGTTCACGGCGAGTATTTTCGCCTCGGTGAGAAGGTCGGAAAGTTCGGTTTTTCCACCGATAAAGGCAGAGACCCCCGTACCCGTGTAGAGAAAAAGCCTGCTCCGTGTAAAAAAACAGCACCTAAAAAGCCCTACAAGGGAGGTCGTAAGAAATGAAGAACGCCAACACAGAGGGCATCCGTGCGCGAGTCCTTTCCTTGATTGAGGCGGGCTTCGAGAGCGACGCCGCGTTCGAGCGCGCGATGGAGCTGCCCGGCAAGACGGTCAATAACTGGCGCCGCGGACTTTCGTCATCCTTTATGAAGATGCTCCCGAGGCTCTCCGAGGAGTTTGGCGTCAACGTCGGCGAGATACTCGATATCCCGCTTCGTCACGATACCTCAGAGCTCTCGGATGAGGAGCTGCATATTCTTCATCTCTATCGCAAGACGAGGACGATGCCTCAGCCGATGCGCGCCGCCCTGCGCGAGACCATCGAGACCACCATCAATATGTATATGAGCTCCTACCACTCGGTCAAGGCAAAGCGAAGCGCAAAGACCAAGGCCGAGCAGACAAAGTGAAAAAGCAAAAGCGACCGATCTTTCGGTCGCTTTTTTTGTAAAGTATAGTTTGCATTTATCTGTTTTTAACCGCGAGCTGCCAGAAGGCTACAGCACCTGCCGCCGCCACGTTGAGCGAGTCAACGCCGTGCGACATCGGTATCTTTACGGTGTAGTCGCAGGATGCGATTGTGCTCTTCGAGAGACCGTCGCCCTCGGTGCCGAGGACGATTGCGAGCTTCTCCTCGCTCATGAGAGCCGCATCGTCGATGGATACCGACTCGTCGGTCAGAGCCATAGCCGCCGTTTTGAATCCGAGACCGCGAAGCACCTCGATGTCATGAGGCCAGTCGGCAGGGACCTCTCCGATACGTCCCCACGGCACCTGGAATATCGTTCCCATACTGACACGCACGGCGCGTCTGCACAGGGGATCACAGCAGGTCGGGGTGATGAGCACGGCGTCGATTCCGAGTGCCGCCGCAGAGCGGAAGAGTGCGCCTATATTGGTAGAGTCCGCGATGTTCTCAAGCACCGCAACGCGTCTCGCTCCTGCGAGAAGCTCCTCTACGCTCTTCATCTTAGGGCGGCGCATAGCGCACAGAGCGCCGCGCGTCAGCTCAAATCCCGTCAGCTTCGTCAGGACCTCGCGCTCGGCTACGTAGACCGGCATATCGGGGCAACGCTCGATTATTCCGCGCACCGCACCGTTGAGCAGACGCTCGTCGGTAAGAAGCGAGATCGGCTCGCATCCCGAGTTCAGCGCCACCTCGATCACGGTGGGGCTCTCGGCTATGAACACGCCCTTGTCGGGCTCAAGCTTGTTACGCAGCTGTGCTCCCGTGAGTCTGACGAACACGTCAAGCTCGGGCGCATCGAAATTATCTATTTTAATAAAGCTCGACATTCTGTTCGTCTTCCTTCAAAAGCTTCTGAATTTAGGTTACCTCGGCAGATCAGCTATCAGCTGTCTCGTCCTTTTTCTGCTCCTTGAGGATCTTGTAGATCTCCTCTACCGCGAGCTTGACCTTGCCGACCACCTCTTTTTGCTCGGTCGGGAATGCGTAATAGAGCGCGCGACTGTTACCCATACCGATAACGTCGTCTATCTGATACCAGTAGGGAATAGCCTCGCAGGTATACATCGATCTCGAGCTCTGACGGTAGTCGAGCTTGCCGTCACATCCCGTGAGATGGAAGCCCTCCTCCATATTGTGAGAGAGGCGGCCGGTGCCAACCTTGTATAGAGCCTTCGTGTCTACTATCATCATGATCTCGCAAGGAACGTCAAAGCCATAGCTGCCATCGAGAATTTCGCGGCGTACGCACTCGCGCTCCCACTTGTACCAATCGGGAACGTGGTCAAAGTAGGTCTCGCCCTCGAGCGCCTTGAGATATCCGAGCTCGGTCAGCTCCCACTTCTTGCCGCACTCGGTGCAGGTGAGGTAGATACCGCTCGATTCCATCTTGCCCTCCTTCTGACAGTGGGGGCATTTGTAGAGTATCGTGTGGAGACCGTCGGCGCGGAAGGGCTCGTCAAGGACGATCTTGTTCTCCTGCTGCCAGCGGAAGTTATCGAAGGAGAACTCGCGGTCGAGCACCTTCTGTATTTCTTCTACGCTCATCTCCTTTATTTCATCAGGAGAGAGAACGTAGCGAAGCTCTGCGTGCATGGGAACGTCGCGGTTCTCAACGTAGCCGTATGCAGGGACGTGGAGATAAACGCCGTCCGTCTTCAGCATGCAGAGAGGCGCGCCGAGCATTTTTACGAACGGCGCGAGAGTGTTCGGGATAGTAACGCAGGTTCCGTCGAGCGTATAAACCGCCTCGGGGAACATCAGCACCGAGCTCTTGTTCTCAACGAGACAGTGCTTTATGTCGCGGATAAGCTTGAGATCGGTGATATATTTTCTCGTCGCGAAGCAACCGATAGGCTTCATTATCCAATCAAGTCCCATAAAGGTCTCGAACGCGGCGACGGTGTTGAATTTTCTGGGGTAGAGCATGGAGTATGCGATCTCAAAGTCGGTGAACGCCGAGTGATTCATAAGGATCAGTGCAGGCTCGTCCTTACCGAGCCTTTCCATACCGACCTCGCTGTGTGTGAAGCGAGAGGGTGCAAGAGCGATCTTCGAGATAAGCATAGTCAAAGTCTGCCAGAAGATGTTGGTCTTCATCGGCTTGCCCTGCTTCTGCGGGGTGATCGCCATTACCTCGTCGTAGCTCTTAACGAGCGTTTTAATCTTCATACTTGTTCCTTCCTTTATAAATAAGAATGGAGTCTATCTAACACAGTATATCATTTTTTCTCGGTTTTTGCAAGGATTTTTTAACATATTATTAATAAATTTTGGTAAAATTATGAAATCACCCCAAAAAAGCTCTTTTGCGGTTATACCGCAGAGCACGGCATCGACCTGCGAAAAGTCGGTAATTTCCGTAAAAACTTGCTTTTTTGCGTAATCTGTGCTATAATTCTTTTAAATTCACAGAAAAGAGTATCTCTATGGCAAGAGTCGCATTCACAGGCTACCGTCCCGAGAAGCTCCCCTTCAGGGAGAGCGAGTCCGACGCCGCCTACCTCCGCTTCAGAAAAACTCTATACAAGGTCATTCGCCGTATGGCAGAGCTCGGCTATACCGATTTCGTCTCGGGAGTCGCTATGGGCTTCGATACCTGGGTCGCCGAGGACGTTCTGCGCTTGAAGGCCGAGCGCCGTGACGTGCGCCTTGAGTGCGCGATCCCGTTTCCTACCCAGGCGGACAGATGGCGCGAGCGCGATAAGTTCAGGCGCGACCGCATACTTGCCGCGGCAGACAGCGTCGTGACGCTCTCTCCCGAATATACGAAGACCGCCTTTTTCATCCGCAATCGCTATATGGTCGACAGCGCCGACGCTATAGTCTGCTGCTACGACGGTAAGACGGGCGGAACGGCGTACACGATCGACTACGCGAAGAAGCAGGGGAAGGTTATCATTCAGATAAATCCGACCGATATGGTCGTCACTATCGTCTCCGGCAAGGAGAGGATCGCGGAAAATCAAAAGACAACATAAATCAAGCCTCGCCCGACGTGAAAGGGTGGGGCTTTTTTCTTCCTAATAGTATAATATCCCTCGCCGCGCATTTTCGTACTTGCAAAGAGAGCGTCGGTGTGGTAAAATATATACGCCAGTGATTTGATAAGGAGATTTTCTTATGACTATAATGGGACTGCAGAAGCTGACGCTTCTCGATTACCCCGGCAAGCTCGCCTGCACCGTCTTTACCGGCGGCTGCAATTTCAGATGCCCCTTCTGCCCTAACGCCTCGCTCGTCATTCCCGCCAAGTTCGGCGGTGCTATGCCTACCGATGAGTTCTTCGACTTCCTCGAGAAGCGTCGCGGCATACTTCAGGGCGTGTGCGTGAGCGGCGGCGAGCCGACCCTGATGTTCGACCTCGAGGAGTTCATTTCGAGGATCAAATCGATGGGCTTCCTCGTGAAGCTCGACACCAACGGCTCTCGCCCCGAGGTGCTCCGCGCCCTCGTTGAGAAGGGCCTTGTTGATTACGTCGCAATGGATATAAAGAACTCGCTCGATATGTACCCCAAAACCGTCGGCGTCGATGATTTTGACGTCACTCCCATAAAGCAGAGCGTAGAATATCTTATGTCGGGCGCGGTCGATTACGAGTTCCGCACGACACTCGTTTTTGGCCACCATACCGAGCGCGAAATCGAAGAAATCGGCAAGTGGCTCAGAGGCGCGAAGCGCATCTATCTTCAGAACTTTGTGGACTCCGGCGACCTCATTTCCGACGCTTGTAGCGGAGTAGACAAAAACACGACGGAAGCCTTGTGCAACCTGCTAAAAAGCTATATTCCGTCTTGTGAAATTCGAGGCCTTTAACACTATATATCGTTCTAAAAGACAAAATTTATACAAAATGTTGTGTTTTCCTATTGACAAACGGCACAAGATGTAGTATACTGTAACTGCTCGCTCGCCGAGCTCCAAAACAGTGAAAAATCAAAAAAACATAGACCAAATCAATAGGAGGAAACACCGTGTATACAGTTAAGAAAAGAGACGGCAAGGTCGTCGATTTTGACCTTAAGAAGATCTCCGATGCCATAACCCTTGCGTTTGAAGCACAGGAGAAGGAATACAACCCTAATATCATCGATTTCCTTGCACTCAAGGTCACAGCAGATTTCGAGCCCAAGATCAAGGATCATCATATCGCAGTAGAGGATATTCAGGACTCGGTTGAGTCTGTTCTTGTTCAGGCAGGCTACGCAGACGTAGCAAAGGCATACATCCTTTACCGCCGTCAGAGAGAGAAGCTCCGTAACATGAAGGCGACCATCCTTGACTATAAGGATCTCGTTGACAGCTACGTTAAGTCTATTGACTGGCGTGTTAAGGAGACCTCCACCGTTACCTATTCGGTAGGCGGACTTATCCGCTCCAACTCCGGCGCTTTCACCGCGAACTATTGGCTCTCCGAGATCTACGATGACGAGATCGCCAACGCGCACAAGAATGCAGACATTCACATTCACGACCTCTCGATGCTCACAGGCTACTGTGCAGGATGGTCGCTCAAGCAGCTTATCCAGGACGGACTTGGCGGCGTAACCGGCAAGATCACCTCTGCTCCTGCAAAGCATCTTGCAACCCTCTGCAACCAGATGGTTAACTTCCTCGGCATTATGCAGAACGAGTGGGCAGGCGCACAGGCCTTCTCCTCCTTCGATACCTATCTTGCCCCCTTCGTTAAGGCAG
>JAZRFQ010000045.1:0-50086 GCA_045643725.1 Eubacteriales bacterium
TGAGAAGCTTATCGACGATGACCACGTTAAGGGCGAGATAACCAACTGCCAGGAGCCCTCCCGTCTCCCACGCACCGACTGTCCCGAGTTTGATAGGGTAGCCGCCACCACGGCAGAGATATGGCCCGAGGCCATAGTCACTCCATATTTGATGGTTGCCTGCTCCGACTCGCGCCATTGGGGACGCCTCTCCGATCGCGTCTATCGCTTCTCGCCCGTCGAGTTCGTCGGCGCAGAGCGCGGCACGATCCACGGCACAGACGAGCGCATCGCGCTCCCCTCTATTGCAAAATCTGTAGAGTTCTTCTACCGATTCATCAAAAAATGCTAAAGAAAAAAGGGTGAGTCACAAATAGATGACTCGCCCTCTTTTTATGTTAAAACACGCCGATAAGTCGCAGAACGAACGTGAAGAGAAATATCGTCAGAGCAGAGCTGGCCGTTGACCAGACGACGATCTGTCCTGCGAGCTCGGTGTCACCGCCCATCTCCTGCGTCATCGGCACGCTGGATACCGCCACGGGAGTCGCGAACATAGCGACGAAGGAGGCAAAGTGCGCCGCCTCGAAATCAAAGAAGAGATAAGCGACGGAGATCGCAATAAGCGGAACTGCGATAACTCTCGTCACCACCGCGAAGATGAGCTCGCGCTTCATTCTGCCGATAGCCGAGAACTTAAACTGCGCGCCAAGCGCAATAAGCGCAAGCGGCGTTGCAACCGCCGAGAGCGACTCGATCACCTTGAATAGCGGTGTGATCTCGGTGAGTCGCCAGGAGATGTCATTCTCCACGAATATCGCGCGAATGCCAAGCATCAGAAGGCCGAGCAGAACGCTCTCGATCAAGGGATTTTTCAGAATGTCGATGATTATCTTCTTCGCGCTCACGCGACTACCCGTCTTCGAGAAGACGGAGAGCGAGATCACCGCGAGAACGTTGAAAATAGGAACTGCAAAGGCAGCGAGCACCGACGCCACCTCGGCACCGGGAGCTCCGCACAGAGAGGTAGCCAGCGGAATGCCGATCAGAGCGAAATTCGAGCGAAACATCGCCTGCATCACAACGCCGCGCCTTGTGCCGTCCTTGGTTATACACATTGCGATCGGTATAGCCAACGCGAAGACTATCAGTACCGCGGCAACTGCGTATCCAACGTATCCGAGGCTGATTCCCGCAAGCGAGTCGATCTTGTAGACGTTATAGAAGAGCATACAAGGCAGAAAGATGCGAAAGACCATCTTGTTGAGCAGCTTCGACACTCCGTCGGGCAGAAATCCGATCCGCACGAGCAGATAGCCGATCAATGCCATGGCTATCAGCGGCAGAACCGCGTTAAGAGCAAAAATAAATGACTCCATAAAAGCTCCAAATTCAAACAAATTACAATATATTCTACACCTCTTTCAGATGTTTGTCAAGAGAAGCCTTCGCCGGGCAGGAAAAAGCGAGAAAAGCGGCGAAAGTTTTCTGTTGACAATGCCGCAGGTTTAGTGTATAATATCTATGCTTATATGCTTATGGGGCCGCAATGGTTTCGACAGGGATTTTGAGGTATGATAAGCGCGGCGGGCTCGGATAATCCCGTCAAAATGTCCGAAATTTAAAATTAAACGACAACAATTCTGTTGCAATGGCAGCGTAAGCTGCGCCGCGGCCAATAGTGCCGCCCGTACCGTGAGAGAGGACTACGGCTCTCACCGTGCGTCAAATCAGTAGTGAACATGAACCGAGATTTCGCTCTTGTATCGGTCATGCATTAAAGCGCTACCGAGCGGATAGCCTGTCTGTCGGCGCTCCGCCTCGGGAAATCTAATAGACTGACTGCCCGCGGAGAAGGTTATATCAAGAGGTTTTTGGACACGGGTTCAATTCCCGTCGGCTCCACCAAAGAAGCGAAAAAGAGCGCCGTTTGGCGCTCTTTTTCGCTTCTTTTTTTGGTGCATCCGATGTGGAATTGAACCCGCTCGCGCCACTCGTTATGTTCGCGCAGAGTATTAAAATCTCATTGTGTGTCGCAAGGCCGGCGCGCGAATCGGGGGCAAAACATTGCTCCGCCGTTCCGCGTCGGAACCTCGCAGGGCGGAGCAAATTCCCGTCATTTTGATCGCACTTAGCGCCGTTTGGCGCTCTTTTCGCTTCTTTTTTATCCAAGTCGCAGACTTGGCATATCATCCGGTTTGACGAGCATATCTCGGCAAAGCGAGTATATCATCAGCCCTTTGGGCTGTATATCATCACGCCTAGGCGTGTATTCTCTGCGACTTGATGATATACAAAACTTCGTTTTTATGATATACCGCAACAAGTTGCGGATGATATACAAGGCTACGCCTTGATTTTAGTTAGACTTTGTGCTATAATCTACTTAAAGAGGCGATATTGCGCCAAGGAATTATTCGCTCATAGCAAAGCACGAACAAATGGATAAGAGGATAGTATAGTATGAAAAACAAGATTTTGACCGGACTTCTCGGCTTTTTTGCCGCAATTCTCATAATCACGATCTCGATCGGTCTGCCGATCTACGTACGCCCGTTCTATTATTGGCAGGTAGATGCCCTGGACATTCCAGAATATTCGGGAGCCGACAGGGAGGATATTATCGTCGCGTTTGACGAGCTTATGGACTATCTTACCGTTCCCGGCAAAGAATTCAAGACGGGTATTTTCAAGTATTCCGAATCGGGCAAGAGTCATTTCGTTGATTGCAAGGTGCTCTTCGACCTCAACGTCTCGGCCCTCATCATTTCGCTTATCGGCGTCGTTACGTTGATTATCTTGAACAAGAAGAAGGTCTTTGAGCTCTGGCGTCCCTTCGGTATGAGCGTCCTCTTCTGCTCGGGAGCATATACGCTGGGCGGCTTTGCCCTGATAGGCGCTCTCGCGGCGTTGGATTTCGATAAAGCGTTTCAGATCTTCCACAAGATATTCTTCCCGGGAAAGGACAACTGGATGTTCAGCTGGTATGAAGACGAAATAATCCGCATTTTGCCGCAGGATTTCTTCATGAACTCTGCGATACTGATTTTGTTCTCGATAATCTTCCTTTGCCTCGCCTGCATTGCCTACGGAATCGTCGGCAAATATAGAGCAAAGCGTTTGCAAGAGAATTAAAACGTACATCGCTTCGATTCTTTAGCTCACGACATTCACATAATAAAAACATAAGAGCTTCCTCTTTGCTATAGCAGAAGGGAAGCTCCTTCTTTATTTCTGCCTTCCGCTTTATTTTTATTCCGATTTTTGTAAAAAATCTTTTTCCCTACTAGATTTATTCAAAAAATTGGTGTATAATATAACAGAATTAAAATCTACGGAGAAAACCATGAGAAGAACCAAAATAGTATGTACGCTTGGTCCCGCCAGCGAGACCAAGGAGATAATAGCCGGACTTTGCCGTGCCGGAATGAACGTTGCGAGACTCAACTTCTCGCACAATACCCACGCCGATCATCAGAAGAAGATCGACATTGTCAAGGAGGTTCGCGCAGAGCTCGAATTGCCTATCGCAATAATGCTCGACACCAAGGGCCCCGAGTACAGAATCAAGATCTTCGAGGGCGGCAAGGTTACGCTCTCCGACGGTGACGTATTCACCTTTACCACCGACGACATTGTCGGTAATAGCGAGCGCGTTTCCGTCAGCTATGCAAAGCTCCCCGAGGAGCTCTCCGTCGGTGATACCATTCTCCTCAACAACGGACTTCTGTCCTTCAGAGTAGAGAAGATCGAGGGCGCTGACATCGTCTGTCGCGTTATCTGCGGCGGCGTGCTCTCGGATAGAAAGAGTATGAGCTTCCCCGGCAAGGTTATGAAGCAGCCCTACCTCTCCGAGCAGGATAAGAAGGATATTAAATTCGGTGTTGATAACGGCATCGACTACATCGCCTGCTCCTTCGTCTCCTGCAAGCAGGATCTGCTCGACGTGCGCGGCTATATGCGCGAGATCGGGGCAGAGGGCATCGAGCTCATCGCAAAGATAGAGAATCAGTCGGGTGTCGACAAAATCGAGGAGATCTGCGAGTGCTGTGACGGTATTATGATCGCCCGTGGCGATATGGGCGTCGAGATCCCCTTCGAGTATCTTCCTACAATTCAGAAGAAGCTCATCACCAAGTGCCGTATGCTCGGCAAGCGCGTTATCACCGCGACCGAGATGCTCGAGTCTATGATCACCAACGCCAGACCCACGAGAGCAGAGATCTCCGACATCGCCAACGCCGTTTACGACGGCACGAGTGCAATAATGCTCTCGGGCGAGACCGCGGCAGGTAAGTATCCCGTTCAGTCGGTGGCAACGATGGCAAAGATCGCCGAGACCACCGAGGCGAGCATCAACTATAAGAAGCGCTTCTACACCTCCGATTTCCAGATCCGCAATATGACCGACGCGATCTCGCATTCTACCTGCGGTATGGCGATCGACATCGATGCCAAGGCTATCGTCGCCTGCTCGCTGTCGGGTATGACCGCGAGAATGGTATCGCGCTTCCGTTCTCCCGTGCCGATCATCGGTCTCACCACCAACGAGAACACCTGGCGTAAGCTTGCGCTCTCCTGGGGCGTAATCCCCGCTATGTGCGAGAAGTTCACCTCCACCGACGTTCTCTTCTACACCGCGAAGAATATCGCAAAGCGTGAGCTCGGTCTTTCGAAGGGTGATCGCATCGTCATCACCGGCGGCGACACCACGGGTCACTCGGGTAACACCAATCTCATTAAGATTGAAGAAATTTAACGATTTTCCATGATAATTACAAGCAGAAATCCGCCTCGTAAAGCAAGGCGGATTTCTTTTCGTTTCTTTTTGTTTTCTTTCTATTTTTACTTGACATTATTTGACAAAAGTTGTATAATTTTTTGTGGTTATAAAAATTAAATATGAAAGGGAATTAACCAATGAAAAACACCAAGCTCCTCATACTTCTTCTCGCGCTTGCGATGGTTGTAACGGCGTTTGCGGGATGCGACTACATCCCCTGCTTCAAGCACGTTGACTTGGATAGCGACACCTACTGCGATCTTTGCGGTGCAGATATGGAATCATCCTTTGTTTGCGATGAGCACTTAGACATGAACGACGATGCAATCTGCGACGTTTGTGGATCTGAAATCCTCTGTGAGACTCACGTAGACGCCGAGATCGACGGTATCTGCGATGTCTGTGGTAGCTCCTACGAGACCGTTAACGTTGCCAAGGCTCTCGAGCTTTGCGGCGAGCCCGGTAACATCACCACCGAGAGATACTATGTTCGCGCTACCGTATCGACTATAAAGAACGGCGCATACGGCGAGATGTATCTTGTGGACGAGACCGGCGAGATCTACGTTTACGGTACCTACAGCCACGACGGCGCGCTGACCTT
The DNA here is from genome assembly GCA_045643725.1 of Eubacteriales bacterium. Lineage (GTDB taxonomy): Bacteria > Bacillota > Clostridia > Oscillospirales > CAG-272 > UBA1740. The sequence continues at coordinate 5,367 of JAZRFQ010000045.1, forward strand.
CCCCGAGATCGGCGAGACTCCCGTTAGAGGCGACGAGGTTGTTCTTCATTGTGTTCTTCAGAACTACGCCGGAACAAAAGAGATAAAGAATGCTCGCCTTGTTGGCTTCAAGCATAATGAGGTCGACATTTCCGACTTTACCGAGATGTCTGTTGCAGATGCACGCGATGCTGCCGACGGCTCCAGCATTATCCTTGAGGGTATCGTTGCCAGAGTCACCTACGCTAACGGTAAGGTTCCTGCAGGCTTCATCCTTGTTTCCGGTGGCGATTCCATTTACGTTTATGGCTCCGACGCTGCAGGCGCAGTTGACGAGGGCAATAAGGTAAGAGTTGCAGGTATCAAGGATCATTGGATTCTTGGCGACGAGACCTATAACGCGGAGAAGTACGGCTACAAGGGATGCAATCAGCTCTCTGACGCTACAATCCTTGAGAACGATCAGCAGGTCAATGACTATGACAAGACCCTCTTCCCCGAGGCTACCGTAAAGGAGATCATGGATACCCCTGTTACCGTGGATATCACTACCCAGATCTTCAAGGTAAACGCACTTGTTAAGAAGGTTCCCGGATCTGGATTTGTAAACTATTACATCGACGATCTTGACGGTACTACCGGCTCCTACGTATATACCCAGTGCAACGGCGCTGATTTCGATTGGCTTGATCAGTTCGATGGCAAGATCTGCACCGTTTATCTCACTGCTCTTAATGCAAAGTCCAGTACCGCAGGCTGCCTTTGGAGATTCCTCCCCGTAGCAGTTGTTGACGAGGGCTACACCTTCGATCTTAACAACACCGCGCAGTTCGTCGTTGACTATCACACCAAGGGACAGTTCCTTGATAGCTACTCCTGGAATCCCGCTGTCACCCCCACCTTCCCCCTTATCACCAGCGTTTCCTCCGAGCTCCTCGGCTTTGAGAACGCAACTGTAAGCTACGCTTCCTCTAACGAGAGCGTTCTTACCTTCGTCACCGAGAACGGCGTAACCTCCATGAAGCTCGTTGGCTTCGGCAAGGCTACCGTTACCATTACCGCTACCTACGCAGGCAAGACTGCTACTGCGACACTCGATATTACAAGCTCGGAATCCACATACATCGATGCACTCACCGTATCCGGCGCGATCTCTGCGGCAAAGGGCGAGACCGTAGTTGTGAAGGGTATTGTTGGTCCTTCTCTTGTAAATAAGACCGGCTTCTACCTCATCGACGAGACCGGCGTTATCGCCGTTACCGGTCCTGCTACCATCTTCGAGGGACTTTCCATCGGTAACGAGGTTATTCTCACCGGTGTGAGAAAGGTTAACGTGAAGGATACCACCACCGCGGCGATCGGTCAGACCTACATCGCAGACGTTGAGATCCTTGCTAACGATTACGCGATCCACGAGTACAGCACCGCCACCTTCGTTACCGACAAGACGATCATCGACATTGCCGGCCTCGATCCCCTTGTTGATTATTCCACCACCGTATTCGTTACTACCGCTACCGTAACCGTTGAGGAGGCCATGTACTACACCAATATTCACCTCTCGCTCAATGGCACCAACCTTCGTCTCTATTGCTCCAACGCAAGTCAGTATAACTGGCTCAAGGCGTTTGCAGGACAGGAGGTTACCGTTGAGGTTGCGGCTTGTAACTGGAATGACAAGAACTACTATACCGGTTGCGTGCTCTCCGTAGTGAACGCTGACGGCACCAAGACTTATAACACACTTAATTTCAACCAGTAATAACATCGAAATTAACGGAGACGCCACGGCGTCTCCGTTATGATTAGCGGCACTTTTGGCAAGATAAGAAGGTGTAAAATGAAGTATATAACCCCCGCGTACTACCGCGATTTTAAGTGCATAGCCTCCGCCTGCCGCCATAGCTGCTGCATCGGCTGGGAGGTCGATATCGACGCCGACACACATCGTGCCTACGAGTCGATGACCGCCCCTTACGGCGAGCGTATCAGAGAGAGCATAGACTACGATGGCGAGCCACATTTCAGGCTTTCCGCAGGCGACAGATGCCCACACCTTTCGGAGTGCGGCCTCTGCAACATAATCACCGAGTGCGGAGAGTCTGCACTCTGTCAGATATGCAGTGACCATCCGCGCTACCGCAGCTTCTACGATGGAGTTACCGAGATCGGTCTCGGCCTCTCCTGCGAGGAGGCGGCGAGGCTCGCCCTTGAGTCCGAGAATAGTCTCGGCTTTCTTGTCTCGGATAGCGAGGATTTCAGGACGGCAGAGTACAGAGCAGAGTATCCGATAGAGCTTTTCTGTGAGGACGATCGCTTCGTCGCAGAGGAGAAATCACGCCTTATTTCTCTTGCCTCTAATCGAGATTTAAGCACCGTGGATAAGCTCTCCGTATTGCTTCCGAATATCCCCACGGTAGAGGAAACAAAGTCGCTTCTTCTGTCACTCGAGATCCTTGATGAGAGCTGGCGAGAACGCATAATCTTGCTTTCTGCCGAAGATTTTGACCTCGATTTCGCGAAATACTCGAATCTCATCGAGCGCACTGCATCGGCTTTTATCTTCCGCCATATAAACTGTGAGAGCTTCTATTCGCCTGCTACCGTGGCGGCCTTTGCGGCACTTTCGGCGATGATCGTAGGGGCACTTTCAAAGAGTCGTGAAGACTTCGTCGACACCCTTCGCGCCTATTCCGCCGAGATCGAATACTCCACCGACAACACCGAGAAGCTCCTCGATTTCATAGAAGAGCACATCGCACCTTGATAAGCAAAAAGCACCGCATCCGCGGTGCTTTTTCTATTTAGAGCAGAATACAGATCAGACCGTTTGCGCCCTCGTCGATGATCTTGCCGAGAGTGTGGCTGAGCCTCTCACGCGACTCGTCGGGCATATGTCCGAGCTTCTCGGCCATTCCGTCGGAAACGAGCTCGTAGAGCGACTTGCCGAACATGTTGAACTCCCATACGCGAGCAGGATTTTCCTCGTACTCCTCGGCCAGCGACTTTATGATCTTTTCGGATTGCTCCTCCGAGCCGACAACGGGGCACAGATCTGCCTTGATGCCGGTCTTTATCATATGGATAGAGCTTGCGTGCGCCGTCACCTTCACGCCCCAGCCGCTGGGCTGCTTTACCGCCTCGGGCTCCTCGAGCGACATATCCTCGAGGGTAGGCATAACGATACCGTAGCCCTTTTCCTCAACGTCGGCGAGTGCAGACGCTACGCGATCGTACCTCTGCTTCACCTCTGCGAGCTCGCACATCACGCCGATCAAGGCACTCTCGTCCGCTACCTCAATGCCGGATAGCTCGGAGAGAGTAGCGTAGTATTCCTCATTGCTGTGGGGCAGATCAATGGTCGCCGTGCCGTCACCTGCATCTATCATCGAGATAGAAACGCCGTCGCACGCGGCACACACAGGCACAAGATCGCCGAGCTTTCTTACCTTATCCGCTACCGCCGTGACCTTATCCATCACCTCGCGGCGAAGTCTGTGATCCTCGGGAAGCGCGCTCACCCAGGCAGGCGGCGCAAATGCGAGCATCTTGATAGGGAACTCGCCGAGCACAAGCGCGAGAATCTCGCGAATATCCTCCGCAGTCAGCGCTACGCAGGAGACGAGAGCCACGGGCGCGCCGTATTTCTCCTCGAGATCGCTCGCTAGCGCGTGCGCCTCCTCGCTCTCGGGCGCGGCAGAGTTCAGAACGATGGCAAATGGCTTGCCGAGAGCCTTCAGCTCGGCTGCAACGCGCTCCTCGGCCTCAACGTAGCCGGCGCGTGGAATATCGCATATCGTGCCGTCTGTCGTGACGAGAATACCGATGGTCGAGTGCTCGCTGATGACCTTTCCCGTGCCGAGCTCCGCCGCCTCGGAGAAGGGCATAGCCTCCTTTGACCAGGGCGTGTTTACCATTCGCGCCGTGCCGCCCTCCTCGGTGCCGAGCGCACCGCTCGTCATGTATCCAACGCAGTCTACGAGCTTCACGTTGAACTCGATTCCCTCGTCGAGGGAGATCCTCACCGACTCGTCGGGCACGAACTTCGGCTCTGTGGTCATGATGGTCCTGCCCGATGCCGACTGTGGCATCTGATCGATGGTGCGTTGCCTATCGTACTCGTCCTCTACGTTAGGGAGCACCACACCGTCGATAAATCTGTGAATAAAGGTCGATTTGCCCGTTCTCGCAGGGCCAACCACGCCCACGTAAATATCGCCGCCCGTCCGTCTTGCAATGTCCTTATATATGGAATTATCCGCCATACTTCCGTCCTCCGAAAAAATATCTTTTTACATAAACCTATGACGTCACCCCAAGAAATATGAAAGAAAGTGAAAAGCGAGAGAGGAGAGTAAAAAAGAAAAGAGGCTACCCGAAGATAGCCTCTTATAATTTAAATGGAAATTAAGCCTTACCTGCAGAGCCGAAGAGCTCGATCTTTTCCTTAACGGTTGCCTTGATTGCATCAACGCCGGGTGAGCAAGCAAAAAACATTGATAATGCTTTTTGCGATGGGAAGTCAACAAAGCAAGGAGTTATAGGAGTAAGCCTGTGCACGACGCATAACGACTATGCGACTTGACAGGGCGGACGGCGTCTAATTGAAATTAAGCCTTACCTGCAGAGCCGAAGAGCTCGATCTTTTCCTTAACGGTTGCCTTGATTGCATCAACGCCGGGAGCAAGAAGCTTTCTGGGGTCGAAGCCCTTGCCGGAGAGATCCTTGCCTGCCTCGATGTAGCTACGGGTAGCAGCCGCGAATGCGAGCTGGCACTCGGTGTTAACGTTGATCTTGGATACGCCGAGGTCGATTGCCTTTGCGATCATATCAGCAGGGATACCTGTGCCGCCGTGAAGAACGAGAGGCATAATGCCGGTCTTCTGCTGAATAGCATCAAGAGTCTCGAAGGAGAGACCGGGCCAATTCTCGGGATACTTACCGTGGATGTTACCGATACCTGCCGCAAGCATGGTTACGCCGAGATCAGCGATCATCTTGCACTCTGCGGGATCAGCGCACTCGCCCGCGCCAATAACGCCGTCCTCTTCGCCGCCGATAGTGCCAACCTCTGCCTCAAGGGAGATGCCCTTCTCGTTACAGAGAGCAACAAGCTCCTTGGTCTTCTGGATGTTCTCCTCGATGGGGTAGTGAGAGCCGTCGAACATTACGGAAGAGAAGCCTGCCTCGATGCACTTGAGCGCGCCCTCGTAGGAGCCGTGGTCAAGGTGAAGAGCAACGGGAACGGTGATGCCGAGACCCTCGATCATGCCCTCTACCATACCAACAATGGTCTTGTAGCCGCACATGTACTTACCTGCGCCCTCGGATACACCGAGAATAACAGGGGACTTCATCTCCTCAGCGGTAAGAAGGATGGCCTTGGTCCACTCGAGGTTATTGATATTGAACTGACCTACAGCGTAGTGGCCAGCCTTTGCCTTTTCAAGCATTTCCTTTGCAGAAACTAACATTTTAGAATCTCCTTGTCATTATTTTATCAAACATAGATATTATACAGTAATCGCGCGCAAAAATCAATAGAAATCCAAAAACTTTTGAAATAAATCAAAAATCTCCCAATACCCCTTGATTTTTCTTTGCGGATGGTATATAATAATATCGTTATGACGGAAGAATATTCCACGAAAGCATCAAAGAGAGTCTGCATCAGGTGCGAGCAGATATGTCGGACGTGTGATTTCCGCTTCCCGAGCATTCGGCGATGAGCCGAGGGGCGAGTCCCCTTACAGACTTTTGAAAGATGGCGCATTTTTGCGCAATATGGGTGGTACCGCGGAGCTTTTCGTCCCAAGAATGTGAGGACGTGGGCTCTTTTTTTCATTTCTACTCACAAAAAACAAATAAAAATACATTCCATCTTCACGAAAGGAAAAAACTATGATCGACATTAAATTCTTACGCGAAAATCCCGAGCTTGTCCGCGAGAACATCAGAAAGAAGTTCCAGGACGCAAAGCTTCCCCTCGTTGACGAGGTTATCGCTCTTGATGAGGAGCTTCGTCAGAACAAGAAGAGAGCCGACGACCTCAGAGCAAACAGAAATAAGGTCTCCAAGTCCATCGGCGCACTTATGGGACAGAAGAAGTTTGAGGAGGCCGAGGAGGCCAAGAAGATCGTAGCAGAGCAGGCGGCAGAGCTTGCGGCTTGCGAGGCAAAGGAGGCCGAGCTTGAGGAGCGCGTTCGCGACATCATGCTCATCATCCCCAACATCATCGACCCCACTGTTCCCGTGGGCAAGGACGACTCCGAGAACGTAGAGCTCGAGAGATTCGGCGAGCCCGTAGTCCCCGATTTCGACGTTCCTTATCACACCGATATTATGGAGCGCTTCTGCGGCATCGACCTCGATAGCGCGAGAAGAGTAGCAGGTAACGGCTTCTACTACCTTATGGGCGATATCGCGAGACTTCACTCCGCGGTTATCTCCTATGCGCGCGACTTTATGATCGATCGCGGCTTCACCTATTGCATTCCTCCTTATATGATCCGCGCAGGCGTTGTTACCGGCGTTATGTCCTTCGCTGAGATGGACGCTATGATGTACAAGATCGAGGGCGAGGACCTCTACCTCATCGGTACCTCCGAGCATTCTATGATCGGTAAGTTTATCGACCAGATCGTTCCCGAGGAGACTCTCCCCCAGACTCTCACCTCTTATTCTCCCTGCTTCCGTAAGGAGAAGGGCGCACACGGCATCGAGGAGCGTGGAGTATATAGAATCCATCAGTTCGAGAAGCAGGAGATGATCGTTGTCTGCAAGCCCGAGGATTCGCCCGAATGGTTCGGCAAGCTCTGGCGCAACACCGTTGATCTCTTCAGAACTCTCGACATTCCCGTTCGTACCATCGAGTGTTGCTCGGGCGACCTCGCAGACCTGAAGGTTAAGTCGGTTGACGTTGAGGCTTGGTCTCCCCGTCAGAAGAAGTACTTTGAGGTCGGCTCTTGCTCCAACCTCGGTGACGCACAGGCTCGCAGACTCAAGATAAGAGTGAAGGGCGAGGATGGCAAGCCCTACCTTGCACACACCCTCAACAACACCGTTGTTGCACCTCCCAGAATGCTCATCGCATTCCTTGAGAACAACCTTAACGCAGACGGCTCTGTGAATATTCCCGTAGCGCTCAGACCTTATATGGGAGGCAAGGAGCAGCTCGTTCCCGTTAAGTGATATGAAGAAGTTATTGGTTTTGGCAGGCCCTTCTGCTGTCGGAAAGACCACTGTTTCCGATGAAATAATGAGGCAGAACGACAAATTTACATTAAGCCGCTCGGCTACCACCAGAGCGCCGCGAGGCGACGGACACGACGACGAGTACGTCTATCTTACGAGAGATGAGTTCCTCGCCGCAATCGAGTCGGGCGATATTCTCGAGCACACCGAGTACTCGGGCGACCTCTACGGAACGCCCAAGTCCGAGATCCTCCGCGCAGAGCGCGAGGGCAAGTACGCGCTCTTCATTCTCGACCTTGCAGGCGTCGCATCTCTTCGCGAGAGCGAGTTCGCAGACGACACCCTCTTCGTCTACATCTACGACACCCTCAACACCCTTGAGGAGCGCCTCTACGCGAGATATATGGATCCTCCCACCGTTGACGGACTCACCAAGTTCGCAAAGAGAAAGGAGCAGAACATCGCCGACTATCTCGGCTTTGATAAGCACGCACCTCTCTTCGATCTTATGATCTCCAACGCACAGCCCGTGGCAGATACCGCCTCCGGTATCATCGCCGCTATGAGCGAGACTCCCGCCTTCGATAAGGCCGCACTCGTTGCCGAGTTCTACGCTATGGCAGACGAGAAGATTCCTAAAAAGCGCTAAAAGCAAATAAAAAGCCTGCGGAAATTCCGCAGGCTTTTTTGTTAGTTCAAAGTCTCAAACTTATATCCAACGCCCCAAACGGTCTTGAGAAGCCATTTGTCCGACACGCCCTCCAGCTTTTCGCGGAGTCTCTTAACGTGCACGTCAACGGTACGGGAGTCGCCGAGATAATCGAATCCCCAAACCTTGTCGAGAAGCTGATCACGAGTGAAAACGCGGTTGCAGTTCGAGGAGAGGAAGTAGAGAAGCTCGAGCTCCTTGGGGGGAATATCAACCGCCTTGCCGTTGATCTTCAGCTCATACTTCTGCAGACTGATCTCGATGTTCTCAAAGCGTACGACCTCGTCGTCGCCTGCCTTTGCGTGAGCGTTATAGCGACGGAGAACCGCCTTGACTCTCGCCGAGAGCTCCTTCATATCGAAGGGCTTAACGATGAAGTCGTCAGCACCGAGCTCAAGACCGAGAACCTTGTCGAAGACCTCACCCTTTGCGGTGATCATGATGACGGGCTTCGAGGAGATCTCGCGGATCTCGCGGCATACCTGCCAGCCGTCCTTTTTAGGCATCATTATATCGAGAAGCACGAGATCGGGCTCATAGGTCTTGAAGAGGTTTACGCCCTCGATACCGTCGTGAGCAACTCTGACCTTGTAATTCTCATTTTCAAAATACAGCTTGAGTAGATCGCAGATGTTGTGATCGTCGTCAACTATAAGAAGCTTAGTGTCCATTTTTTACCTCCATATACTGAATTTGTTAACATTGACAAAAATATTAAAATCTTAACAATTTAATTCTAACACACAGAAGCGAACAAGTCAAGTCCAAATTGTAAATAAAAGGGTAGAAATATGTTACAGTACCTTAAATTTCCTGCGCATGAAGCGTAACGTCACATCGTTCGCGTATGTTAAAGGCATCAAAATACCTCTCCTCCATAGGAATCCAGGTGGAGAAGTGTCGCTCTGCCATCTCGGGCGAGTTGCGCTTCAAAATACGCGCCCTCTGAAGCTCGGGCGTAATCTCGAGAAAGACCGACAGATTATAAAAATCCGCAAGCTTGGGATGCATCGAGTATGCACCCTCCGTGACGGTAAGGCGAGTCGGCTTTCTTGCCTCGGGCGGCATAATCTCACCCGTCGAGCAATCGTATCTGCGATAGGCAACCTCCTCGCCGCGCGATAGGGGAGTCAGCACCTCTGCGAGGAATCTCTCGCGGTCAACGTTGCCGCCTGCCTCGGCGAGTCTCTCCGCCGTACGCATACTCGGAGTCAGAAAGAAATCGTCCATGTGGAAAAGAGTGCAGCCGTATATCTCGGCGAGCATTTTGCCGAGCGTGCTCTTGCCCGATGCACTTCCGCCCTCGATAGCGAGCCTTACCTCTCCGTCCCTTTGCATAGTGTCAATTTTTGCGAGAAGCGGCAGTATCATAGCGTATTTTTTAGCTATAACGCGATAGGTGGGCGAGTACGTTTCACGGTATTCCTCGGAGTGCCGCACGGCAGGGAAATTTGCGTTTTTCCACTCATAAAGTGCGGCAGACCACTCCTCTCGGCTTATTGGCAGAAGCCCCAACTCGGCAAGCTCTGTGATGATTTTGATACCATCGTGAAGCTTTTTCTCGCCGTCCTCGTCGGGCCTTGCCGAGAGGCAGAAGATCCTCGCCAGCGTTTCTGCCGACAGTCCGCAGTCGAGATATGATAGCCCAACTCGGCAGTAATCGCCAAGCTCCTCGACCTCACTCGGTGTGCCGCTTTCGATAGACTCCGCCTCGGAGATTATCCTCGCGAGGACGGTAGTCTCGTCTGCCACAAGATGCTCACAGCCGAATGAAAATTGATATAAAAGCTTGATAAGATCGCGACCGCGGAGCTTCGGGTAGCGACGGCAATTTTTAAGCAGTATCTCACGGAAATCCATAGTCACTCCTCAAGTCCGAGATTTACGAGCTTCTTGCTCTCGATCAGCATTACGGTGATCGGTATGAGTACTATCTGCAAAATGATACCGGGCACGGCGTTAGTTATCGCCCCCGCAATAAACGCCGAGAAGGTAAATCCGCTTCCGGTCAGGCCGAGACAGATGAACATAGCACAGCCCCAGACGATCCTGCCTGCAAGCATTGCCACGATGAGCGATAGATAGATGTATCCGCGTTTCTTTGGGAGTAATCTGTGCATAAGTCCCGCGATCGCACCGTATACCGCAAGCTCAAACGCCATACATACGGCGGAGGGGAAGAGGGGCGGCATTCCGAGCGTCAGAGAGCGCAGAAGAGGTGCCGTGAAGCCTACCGCAAGTCCCCAGGGCCAACTGCAGATGAATCCGCAGAGCAGGACGGGAATATGCATAGGGCAGAGCATCGAGCCGACCTCGGGTATCTGTCCCGTCATAAAGGGCAGAACGTACGCCATCGCCAGCATCAGAGCCGATACTATCATTTTGAGCGTTAGTCTGCGTTGCTTCATATATCCTCCATGAGAAAGCGCGTGGTTTAATGAAAATATTATACACCACAACACCCCAAAAATCAATAGAAAATTATGAAAAATGCGCCCCGCTCTCATCTTGAGCAGGAACGCTTCCGTACCTATTAGTAGTTATAATAAAATTTGCCGTTTTCGGTCTTCTCGACCGCCACGCCGAATATCTCGCGAATAAGAGGAGAAGAGAATATCTCCGCGGGCGATGCGTTAGCGGCGACCTCTCCGTTTTTGATTATAATGATGGAATCCGAGAAATCCAAAGCCAAGGGTAGATCGTGCATTACCATAACGATAGCCTTACCGCCGTCGGCAAGCCTTCGCAATAGGCGCATCAGGTCAAGCTGATGTGCAACGTCGAGATAGGTCGTAGGCTCATCAAGGAGAATATAGTCGGTATCCTGCGCCAGCGCCATAGCGATATATGCGTTCTGCCGCATACCGCCCGACAGCTCGCCGAGAGGCTTGTCTGCAAGATGCGAGATGCCTACCGCCTCCATCGCCGACTTCGCGGCTATCCTATCCTCCTCGCGATAGCGCCTCGGGTAGGTTAGATATGGGAATCTTCCGTGCAGCACCATCTGCCCGACCGTCATATCGGGAGTGCTCTTGCTCTGTGCAAGATAGGCAATTCTTTTCGCAATCTCACCTCTGCCGAGTGCGGAGATGCTATCGCCATCGACGGTTATCTCGCCGCTCGTAACCTGCAATATTCCGATGATAGATTTGAGCAGAGTGCTTTTTCCACATCCGTTCTCGCCAACAATGCAGGTCAGCTTGCCCTTTTCAAGACTCGCATTTACGCCGTCAAGAACGAGACTTTTACCGTAGCCTGCGGATATGCTTTTGAGTTTAATCATTGCGGTGTCCTCCCTTTCCCTTGATCAGAATAAAGATAAAGAAGGGCGCACCGAGAAATGCCATAATGATTCCCACAGGCAGCTCGTAGGGCGCGAATACAACTCTTGCAATGGTGTCACAGAGCGATACAAATCCCGCGCCGAAGAGAGCACAGAGCGGTATCAAATGTCTGGATTTGCTCACACCGATCCTTCTTACCGCGTGAGGAACGAGCAGACCGACGAAGGAGAGAAGTCCGCAGACGCTGACCGCCGCTCCTGCAAGAAGCGCCGCCAAGAGCAGAAATACCACTCGCATAGCGTCGGCGTTCAGTCCGAGCCCCTTTGCGTTCTCGTCGCCGAGAGTCAATATCTCAAGCTCGTTTGATAGAGTCAACAGGATCATAACCGCCACTAGGATCAGTATCGCGGCAGGGATCACCTCGGTGTAGGTAGCCGACGAAAAATCGCCTATCTTAAAGGCAAGGCTCTGCACGCTGATCTCGGGGATAAAGGTCGTCACGGTGTCCGAGATCGCACCGAGAAAGGCGTTAAGCGCAACGCCCATCAGTATGACCGTGCCTCTTGAAGCTCCCCATCGCTTCGCGCCGAGACTCACGAGCATAACCGTGATGAACGCGCCGAGGAAGGAGAGAAGCGACACCTGCCAGCCGCCCATAAGACCGAACGCAGAGGAGAGAGTGACGGCGAGTGCCGCACCCGAGTTAACGCCGATAATGCTGGGCGAGGCAAGGCGGTTTGCGAGCACGCCTTGAATCACCGCGCCCGACACCGCGAGCGCCATGCCGCAGATGATTCCTGCCAGCAGTCTCGGCAGACGGACGTAGATCAGTATTCTCGCCTCGGGACTGCTGATGTCACCGCCCACGATCGCCGCGATGGCATCGAGGATATTAAGCCTCGTCGAGCCGAGGAGGATACCGAGCATCACCGACAGAGCGAGAAGTCCGATCGCCGCGGCGTATACCAAGCATATCTTATTTTTCGGTAAGCTTTTCATATAGTACCCCATACGATTCTGCCCATCTGGCATTGGGCTTCAGGTTGAATAGCCTTTTGTCCATTATGTGAAGCCTGCCGTCCTTGATAGCCTCAAGTGTGCTCCAGGCAGGACTATCCTTTATCATATTTTCGAGCGACCTTTTTGCCGCCTCGGTGTCGCTGCCCATCGTAACGACGAAAACGTGGTATGGTTGCTCTCTGATGACCGCCTCAACGCTCAGATTTTCGAGCAGAGTAGCATCACCGTCAGCAATGTTAATGCATCCCATATCAGCCAGCATCTCGCCGAGTATCGTATCGCGACTGCCCTTTGCCTTCACGAAGCTCGATGCCGCGCGAAGCAAGAGGATCTTCCGCTCCTCGGCAGGAATATCCGCCGCCGCGTATTCCGCCTTTATTCTGTCGATCTCTTCCTTGATGGCGAGGCCGTTTGCCTCGTAGAGATCGCGCCTGCCCGTGATTTCTGTGCATATATCCAGCATATAGAGATAATCGTCAAAGCAATCAACGTCGAAATAAGCCACAGTGATCCCCATAGCCTCAAGCGTACCGCGCATCTCCACGTTCGAGGCGGTAGACGCGCTGGCAATAACGAGATCGGGGTCTGATGCCACAAGAAGCTCAAGGCTCGGCGAGTGTGCACCGCCTAGGTTGGTACAGTCCTCAAGCGCAAGGCCAAAGTCCTCCCAGGCGTCCTCTGCCGCCGCGCATAGCTCACCGCCTGCGAGCATCCATACGTCGGCAAAGCTGCCGAGAAGAGCGGCGACACGCCTCGGATTCCTCTCCACGCTGACGCTCCTGCCAAGAGCATCGGTGAAGCTGACAGCGTCGCCGCTATCGCCCGCCGTCGGCTTGGCGCAAGCAACAGACGAGAGCATCACTGCAATGATCACCGCCGCGATAATAATTTTGGAAAAAATATATTGCTTCATATATCCTCATAAACGGTTTAGTTCGTTGACAAACCCGTGAAAAAGTGTTATAATTATTAATTATATCATAAAAAAACACACAAGTCAATGAAACAGAGGTAAAGATAAATGCTGACTAAAGAACAAATAATGAGCGTAAAGGCGAGAGGCTTCCTCCGCAACAGAGGCACCGATTGTTTTTCGGGCAGAGTAGTTACCATAGCGGGCGTTTTCACACCCAACGATCTTCGCACCGTCGCAGAATGTGCAGAGCGATTCGGCAGCGGCAAGGTAGGCTTCACGTCGAGACTTTCAGCCGAGATAGTCGGCATTCCTTTCGATAAGATCCCAGAGGCCGAGGCCTTTATGGCAGAGCGCGGAATGCGCTTTGGAGGCACAGGCGCCAAGATTCGTCCCATCACCGCCTGCAAGGGAACTACCTGCGTTTTCGGTAACGTAGATACCCAGGCTCTCGCAGGAGTTATCTTCGATAGATTCTACGTCGGTATGAGCGACGTCAAGCTTCCTCATAAGTTCAAGATCGGCGTCGGCGGATGTCCCAATAGCTGTATGAAGCCCAGCCTCAACGACGTTGGCATCGAGGGCTGCCGCGCGGTATCCTTTGACCGCGAGCTTTGCCGCGGATGCGGTAAGTGCCTCGTAGCAGAGAACTGCCCCTCGAGAGCGGTCTCTATGATAGACGGCAAGGCCGTGATCGACGACACCAAATGCACGAAATGCGGCGTCTGCGTCGGCAAGTGCCCCTTTGGCGCTACTCCCACAGAGGCAGAGTCGGTCTGCCGCGTGTTCGTCGGCGGAACCTGGGGCAAGACACAGCGCATGGGCACACCTCTTTCGGGAACCTATCGCACAGAGGAGATCCCTGATATAATCGAGAAGGTCATCCTCTGGTATAAGGAGAACGGCTACTCAAAGGAGCGCCTCGGCGCTACCGTTGACCGCCTGGGCACAGATGCCCTCGAGGCCGCCCTCGCCACAAGCGACCTCATCGACAGAAAGGCCGAGATCCTCGCAAAGCCCCTCCTCGAAAAATAAGATAACCAAAACGGCAAGAGCTTCACGCTCTTGCCGTTTTTATATAAGCATTTTCCTCCGATTTTTGCCGAAGAGGTATTGCAAAAACGAAAGCTCTGTGATATAATATATAGGTTAAAGAAAATATCCCGATTTTTAAGGAGAATCATAGAAAATGAAGCTTGGTATCGTAGGACTCCCCAACGTAGGAAAGAGCACACTCTTCAACGCGCTCACCAACGCGGGCGCCGAGTCTGCAAACTATCCCTTCTGCACCATCGACCCCAATGTGGGCGTGGTTGCCGTTCCCGACAAGAGACTTGATAAGCTTGCCGAGATGTACAATCCCGACAAATACACTCCCGCCATCATCGAGTTCGTTGACATCGCAGGACTTGTAAAGGGCGCTTCCAAGGGCGAGGGCCTCGGTAATAAGTTCCTCGCCAACATCCGCGAGGTGGACGCCGTTGTCCACGTTGTACGTTGCTTTGAGAACAACGATATCGTTCACGTTGAGGGCTCCATCGATCCCATCCGTGACGTTGAGACTATTGACATCGAGCTTATCCTCTCCGACCTTGAGATCGTAGAGCGCGCTATCGAGAGAACCTCCAAGGCGGCAAAGAGCGACAAGTCGCTTCTCACCAAGGTCGAGGTTCTTGAGCGCGTCAGAGACGCTCTCGCAGAGGGCAAGGCGGCACGCTCCGTCGGCCTCGACGCAGAGGAGGAGGCTCTCATCGAGGAGTCGAGACTCCTCACCCTGAAGCCCATAATCTACGTTGCTAACATCGCCGAGGGCGAGGTTTCGGGCGACTACGAGAACAACGAGGGCTATCAGAAGCTCAAGGCTCACGCAGAGAGCGAGGGCAGTGAGATCATCGCAGTTTCGGCACAGATCGAGGCAGAGCTCGCAGAGCTCGAGGGCGAGGAGAAGATGACCTTCCTCTCCGATCTCGGCATCGAGGAGTCTGGACTTGATAAGCTCATCAAGTCGGGCTATTCGCTCCTCGGACTCATCTCCTTCCTCACCGCAGGACCCAAGGAGGTTCGCGCTTGGACTATCAAGCGTGGCACCAAGGCTCCCGGCGCGGCAGGTAAGATCCACTCCGACTTCGAGCGCGGCTTCATCAGAGCCGAGGTAGTCTCCTTCGACGACCTCACTCGCGAGGGCGACCGCAACAAGGTCAAGGAAAAGGGACTTCTTCGCAGCGAAGGCAAGGAGTACGTCGTAAAGGATGGCGACATCATCGAATTCCTCTTCAACGTTTAACTTGGAATATTGGGCGCTAAGCGCCGACCTCTCCCGCTCGACGTAGACACCTACGCCATCGGGTCGCGCTCGACGCTTATCACCTCAATCTTCCGACGTTAATGGGATTTGAGATATTTGGCGCAAAGAGCCGTTTCCTTCCACTCGACGTATGTTTTATACGTCTTCGGGGCGGAGAACGACTCTTATCATCCAAAACTTATCGCCTTAAAAACTTGGAATGTTGGGCGCAAACCGCCGACCTCTCCCCCTCGACAAATATAACAATAAGCGCACCGCAATAGCGGTGCGCTTTTCATTCTACCGTACCATAATGTTACACTCACCGTACCATAATGTTACACAATAATAAATATATAATAAAGAGATAATAAATATACTTACTATATAGTTATTTCTCGTCTACCGCAGTTACGGCATAAGCTCAAGCTTCTTCGGTCGCAGACAGACTTCCGTGCCTTGATCGTCGTAGAACTTGAGCGACTCCTGCGAGAAGAACAGGTTTTCGCCCGAGAGAATTATGCTCTCGAGATTTTCTTGCTTGTGATCAAAGATGCAATCGGGCTTGTACTTCTTGCCGCACTTGCCGAAGATCAGCGTTTGCGCGCTTTGAATGAGCTCGCTCGCCGTGTCCTTTGCCGTTGACGAGAGAGTTCCCGAGCCGAGATATGCGATATTGCCGTCGGGGCAGGCTACCTCGATGATCGTTGTTGCCGTGCCCTCGTCGTAGGGAACGCGGTGCTTCTGCGCAAGAGTTACGTCTCCGATGGTGATTTTACCTGCTTCGCCATAGTATTTCACCTCGGTGTTAAACTTCGCGGCAATCTCCTCGACACTATCCGAAAGATGCCGTTCCTTATCGTTTTCGGGGCGCGGAATATATACGACTCTCGTCCACACCGTGTCGAGTGTGCCTGCGACCTTGTCGGGCAGATTAGAGGAATATCTCGTGAATATTGCCGAGTCGAGCTCCACGAGGCCGACCTCCTGCACCGCGTCAAGCATATCGTAGTGCGATAGCACCGATCCCGTGGAAATATCCACGGCACATACCTCGCCGCCCGACCGTATGACGAAGCTCTCGGTGGACTCGTCGGTGCGGTATATTATCGACTCCACGTTGCGCGCATTTGCAGTCAGGATTCCCGCGGTCACGAACACCGCCGTCAGCGATACGGCAATGACACCCGTGGCGATCCTCTTGTGCTTTATTTTGAATATAATGAAGCAAATGAGCAGAACAGAGAATAGCGCCGCCGCGATCTTCACCGCAGGGAAGGTGGTGGAGAAGCAAGCGAGCGAGTTCTTCGAGAACACCTCTGCAAGAGAGTCTATCACGGCGTAGAACGGCCGCATCAGCATACCAAACGGCAGAATATCGCCCACCGCCAGCATCACAAGTCCAAGATAGATATAGAGCTCCGACAGGAGCGAGAATAGCGGCGTGGTTATGAAGGTCATCGGAGACATACTAGCAAAGGTACTCACGCTGATAAACAGCGTCGCGCCGGTTGCAAGCAGAGTGGCGAGCAGGCTCGCTATAGCGGCAAATCCGAGCTTCGCGCGCAGATTTCCTTTCATTCTCGCCTTGGCCTTCTCGCGTCCGATTATAGCGCCCGCCTCGATGACTCCGAGCGTGGCAAATGCCGATAGCCACAGACCGATATCATATATAGCGTAGGGCTCGATCGTGCATATAACGAACACCGATACGCACAGAGCCGTCAGAGAATCTTGTGAGGATGATAGCAGAAATAGCGCACAAGCTACCGCAAGCATGATTCCTGCTCGCGTTACGGAGGAAGAAAATCCCGTCATCGCTACGTAGCATATCGCAAGGGTAGCAGTTATAAGCAAGCGCGGCTTTTTGCCGATCTTGAAGAGCGAGAGCAGACGGCTCACGATAACCGAGAGAATCACCAAATGCGTTCCGCTCAGGGCGAGAACGTGGTTGATGCCGGTTCTCGTGAAGTTAAGCGTCAGGTTGCCCGAGAGATAGTATTTGTCGCCGGTTAACAGAGCTGTGAAGAGCGCACCCTCGTCGTATCCTGCCATAAGAATACTGCGCCGTGAGATAGTCTCACGGAAGCGCGAGAAGTCAAGCACAAACGTCTTGCCGATCACGGCGATGTCGCTTATATCACGCGCCTTGGCAGAGTATCCGCGCGAGGTATAGTAGGATTCCGCATCAAAGGAATCATCGCCCTCAAAGGCAGTTAGCCGACATTTCAGGCTTATGACCGAGCCCTTTCTGACAAGGCTCGCCTCCTCGGCATCAAGGCTTGCGAGAAGCTTGTATCTGCTGAATGGCGCGCCGTTTATGCTCCGCGTTTTTAGCGTGACAGTAGCACCGGGAAAGCTGCTTTCCCTGACCTCCGTGACCACCGCTTCGATCTCTACCTCGCCATCAAAACGCTCGTAAGTGCGGAACCACAGACAGAAGTAAAGGAAGGAAACCAGAAGCGACAGAATGAGTGCCGATGCCGCCGCAATGGGTAGAGCACGCCTGAATTTCTTTATCGCCAGAGTCGCCGCAAGAGGCAGCAGAGCAAGGAGCAAGAGCGGTCGCAAGCTCTCGGGTAAAACGGCAAAAAGCAAAAGACCGCCCAGCCAAACACATAGTATCAAGCTGAGCGGTCTTTTGTGAAATATATTCATAATGTTAATTCTGCCTTGAAATATACATCTAAAATTAAATTAATTCGCTTCCTTTGGGAATAACAAATTTCACGGCACGGGGGAGGAGCGTGAACTCCGCGCTGCTAGCCTCGATGATTTCTCCGTCAAGGCAGATGGATGTGACACCGTCGAATTCCATCTTTATGTGCGATGCCTGCTTGAGCTTAAAGACCTTCATCGCTTTCTTCTTCTCGACGTACGTTCCGCTTCTGTAAGAGCCAACGAGAGTGAAGAAGGTAAGGCGTGATATCTTGTTAATAGCACAAACGTCAAAGAGTCCGTCGGTGAGATTTGCCTTGGGGGCGGCCTTGAAGCCACCGCCGCAGAATCTACCGTTACCGATAGCGGTAAGCGTGAGCTTTTTATCCACCACCTCGCCGTCGTCAAAGACGATCCTCATCTTCGTGCCGAATTTTTTGAAGATGACGATAACAACGCCGAAAATATAGGCAAGAGCAGGGGGGATCTTATACTTCTTCAGCTCCGAGGCCTTCTTTGCCGCGGCACAGTCAAAGCCGATGTTCGCCATATTCATGCAGTAGTACTCGTTGCACTTGATTATATCGAGAGCTACCGCCTCGCCGTCAAGCTGAGCCTCGACGGAGGAGAAGAGATCCTCTCTTGTGAAGCTCTTGATAAAATCGTTGCCGGTGCCGCTGGGCATAACGCCATACTCACCGTTAGGGTTGGTAGGATCGGCGTTTACGATCTCGTTGAGAGTGCCGTCGCCACCCACGCAGATGAATCTCTGCTTTTGATCGGGAGTGATGTGGAGCATCGATTTTACGTACTCTGTGGCATCTCCCTGGCAGGAGGTGTAGTATATGTGATATTTGAGTCCGCGCGATTGGCAGGCCTCCTTTATGGTATCCTCAAGATGGCCAAGTCTCTTGTGGCGTCCCGACTTGGGATTCATTATAAAGTGATATATCATTTTAAATTATCCTCACGGTGCTTTGTGATAGAACCTTTGCCCATTATACCAAATTCTTTAGAATTTGTCAAGCCTCGCGCGCTTTTTAGGCAATTCGCCAAAGTTAACACGCAAATCACAAGTGTTTGTCAACGAATTATTTGCGCTTGTCGGGGCAAGAGCGAATGTAATCGTAGTAAGCCTTCGCCGCCTGCTCGGTCTTGTTCTGACCGAACTCATAGTACTTTCTGCCGATGAGATCACGGGGCAGATAGTCCTGACGGCAGTAGTCGTTCTCATAATCGTGGGGATACTTGTATCCGAGAAATCCCGGGCTCTGCAAATGCTTCGGTATCTCGATGCCGCGACCTGCCGCAATGTCATCGCAGGCGGCGTGATATGCAAGGTACGAGGTGTTAGACTTGGGTGCTGTCGCGAGCATACATACGGCGTTTGCAAGAGGGAGCGCCGCCTCGGGGAGACCGAGAGCCTTCGCTGTCTCTACGCAGGAGTGAGTGATAGTCGCCGCCAGAGGATAGGCAAGTCCGATGTCCTCGCTTGCAATAACAAGCAATCGACGGCAGGCAGAGAGCAGATCGCCACCTGCAAGTATCTTTGCAAGGTAGAACACTGCCGCGTCTGGATCAGAGCCGCGGATAGACTTCTGCAGGCAGGAGAGCAGATCGTAGTGCACGTCGCCGTCGCGGTCGAAGTGACCGACAACAGTCGGGAGCAGAGCCTTCACCGTCTCCTCGGTTATCTCGCTATCAGAAACGTAGTAGCAATTCTCAAGAATGCCGATGCTCATACGCACGTCGCCGCCCGCCGCCCTTGCGATTCCTCGCAGAACCGATATGTCGGCGGTCTTTTCCTCGCCAAAGTCGGCATTGAGCGTTGCAAGCGCGCGCTCAAGCGTAGGTATGCAATCCTCGGCGGTGATCGACTTGAACTCAAATACCGATGAGCGCGAGAGCAGAGCGTTATAAACGCAGTAGTATGGATTCTCGGTTGTCGAGGCGATAAGAGTTATCTTGCCGTTCTCCATAAACTCGAGAAGCGACTGCTGCTGTTTTTTATTGAAGTACTGTATCTCGTCAAGGTAGAGAAGTGTTCCCGCATCCGAGAACATATTGTCAACGCCGGCGATGACCTCCTTAACGTCGGCAAGCGATGCGGTCGTAGCATTGAGCTTATAGAGCTGCATTCCCGACGATTTCGCGATGATGTTCGCGACGGTGGTCTTGCCTGTTCCGGGAGGGCCGAAGAAGACCATGTTGGGTATCCTTCCGCGCTCTGTGAGGCGTCTTAAAATTCCGTTTTTGCCGACCAGATGAGCCTGGCCTGCAATAGAGTCAAAATCCTGCGGACGCATTCTGTCCGCGAGAGGTTGTGTTGCCATTTTTATCTCCGAAAGAGTAGTATTTTTTTGATGTGAAAGCGAGGAAAATTTGTCCTGTTTCCCTCGCGGGAAAACGTCGATTTTAGGATATCAGCGAGCCACCGGAGAGCAGGTAACCGTCGAGACTTTCACGTAGCGATTTATGCTCCGGAAGCGACAGATCGGGATCCGCAAGAGCGAGAGCTTTCGCCTCTGCAAATGCCGCATCCATAATGGATGTGTCGCCAAGGTTCTTTGCAGCTTTGAACTCGAAACCGCCACTCTGCCGTATATTTTCAGCCGAATTCGCAGAAAAGAAATCGCCGGGCCCGCGAAGCGCAAGGTCGCGCTCGGCTATGGTATAGCCGTCATAAGTGGTCCTCATAACCTCAAGTCGCTCCATTGATTTCGGCGCGTGAGAGTCAGAGACAAGCACGCAATATGACTTCATTTTTCCGCGTCCTACACGGCCTCTGAGCTGATGCAGCTGCGACAGACCGAATCGGTCTGCGTTCTCCACTACCATAAGCGTCGCACGGGGCACGTTGACACCGACCTCGATGACCGTTGTCGATACGAGAATATCTATCTCACCTGCGGCGAATCTCGACATTATTTCGTCCTTTTCGGGACTCTTCATTCTGCCGTGCAGGCACTCTATTTTCAGATGGGGCAGAGCCTCCGCAAGCTCCTCTGCGTACTCCACGGCGTTCTTCATTTCGGCCGAGCTTGTCATCGCGACTCCGTCCTTGCCGATAGCGGTAGGAACAAGCACGTCGCCCTCCTCGTCACGCTCGATAGAGGGGCAGACAACGTAGCATTGACCGCCGAGCTTTATCTGCTTTTCCATGAAGCCGTATAGCCTCTGTCGGTAGCTCTCGTCCACAACGAACGTGTCCACTCTCTGTCTGCCGCTGGGCATCTCGGTTATCCTCGATACGTCAAGGTCGCCGTAGAGAGCGAGCGCGAGAGTTCTCGGTATGGGCGTCGCACTCATAACCAGGAGATGAGCCTGATTTGCGCGCTCCTTGAGTACGGCGCGCTGTGCCACGCCGAAGCGGTGCTGCTCGTCTGTAATAATTAGTCCGAGTCTTGCGAAGCTCACCGATGCGCTGATCAGGGCGTGAGTGCCGATAACCACGTCGCACTCACCGCTCGCGAGAGCCTCACGCACGCGGCGCTTCTCGCTCTCGCGCATAGAGCCGACCAAGAGCTCGACCTTGATGCCAAAGGCAGAGAAGAGCTCCGCGACCTCCTTGTAATGCTGTGTCGCGAGGATCTCGGTAGGCGCCATCAGCGCCGATTGATAGCCCGACCTCGCGGCAATATACATAGCCGCCTCGGCACAGACCGTCTTACCCGAGCCAACGTCACCAACGACGATACGGCTCATAGGCGATACGCGACCGTCCTCGCCGAGTACGGTATCGCGGTAAATATCGTTTATTACGCCCTTTTGCGAGTCGGTCAGCTCATAGGGGAGCTTCTCGGTGAAGGGCGTGAGAGAAATCTTTTCAAAGCGCACACCCTCGCCGCGCTTTTTCTTCGCGCCTGCGAGCGAAATGCTGAGCCCAAAGGCAAAGAGCTCGTCAAATGCAAGCCTCGAGAGCGCCTTGGCAAGAGCCTCGTCACTCTCGGGGAAATGCGCGTTCTTCAGAGCGTATGAGAGCGTAGGCAGAGCCACGCGCAGACGGATATCCTCGGGCAGAGGATCGGGCACGGGCGGCATAGAATCGCCCATCACCGATGCCACGAGCTTCTCTGTGAGCTTCGAGCCGAGACCGTCGGTTGTGTGATATATGGGCACGAGATCGGGAAGAGGCATACCCTCTATCACCGGCTCGTATTTCGGATTAGTCAGCTGAACTTTAGTGCGCGAGAGCGAGGCCTTGCCGTAGAATCTGAACTGCGCTCCCTCATGAAATACGTCTTTGACGTACGGTGCGTTGAAGAATACGACCTCGCACACACCACTCTCGTCAAAGGCCTTGAACTTCGATATTGTAAGTCCTGCTCTTATGCGAGTGGAGCTCACTCGACCGCCGACAGTCAACAGGTATCCGCGCGGCGAATTCAGGTCTGCGGCACAGAGGGGAAGCACGTCGGAGCGGCGCTCGTATGCGCGGGGCGTAAATCTTATGAGATCACCCACAGTCCTGATGCCTAGACGCTCGTATTTTGCCGCCCTGGTCTTGCCGACACCGGACAGCTCGGTTATAGCGGTATCAAGTCGCGTACTCACAGACACACCCCCGTTTCTGAATAATCTTACCCTCTATTTTACTACAAAACGGTGGATTTTTCAATACAAAACCTAATAAAAAAGCCAAAAAACACCAAAAAAATTCAAATCCAACAATAATTATAACAAATTTCCGGCTTTTGCTTTACAAAACCGATTTTTTGTGCTATAATACTTTAATGATTAAAATGCGCGTATTATTTTTATATAGGCGCCCACCCGTTTTTAATGTTAGAATGGAGATATAAATGCAGATTTCCTTATCCGATAAATTCAAGACACAACCGACCATAATCGTATTTTCGGCACTGTCAATTTTGTTCATGGCGGCATCGCTTTTACTCATCGGCGAGCTAATGCTTCCTCTTGCCGTGGCGACTATGGCGATAGTCTTCGTGCTTGAGAATGGCAAACGCCGTATATTCTCGATAGTGATCCCTGCGGTTGCCATCGCGGCGGACGTGATCATACACGGCACGTTCTCCTACCTCGCGCTTGAGGCAACGATTCTTGCCGTCATTATCGCGATGTTCTTCCTTCGCGGATCGAAGGCAGAGTGCTCCTTCTGGCTCACTCTTACGGTTTTCATTTTCTCGCTCTTTTCCATGGCGCTCCTCGCCTATAGCGAGACGAACACCTTTGACGTTGATGCATTCATCGACTATTATATCGGCCTTTACGAGACGGTGGAGGCGCTTATGCTTGCGGCCTTTGAGGAGGCTATGGCGACCGCCGGCACGGGCATCGATGGGATAAGTGGGATAGATTCCTCACTCATACCGACGCTTCTTTCAAGAATAGCGTCTCTCATTCCCTCGATAATCATCGTTTGCGGATTTGTCATTGGCGGTGTGAGTCTTAAGATCTTTTCCGCCATTCTTCGTCTGATTTGCGACGAGGAGAGCAGAGTACGCATCTCGGCTTGGCGTTTCGTTTTGCCAAAGACTATGTACGTTGCCTTCTGGGTGTCGGCCGCTCTCAACCTCATCGCAGGACTTCTCGGTGATAGCGGTATGTTCAGCATCGTGGTCTCGAACGTGTATAACGTTCTCCTTTACGTCTTCGTTTACGTCGGACTCGGTGTCGTAGTTAGTTTTCTTACGGCGCTTTTTAAGAAGCGCTCGCGTGCAATATTCGCTATGGTGGCGGCATTTATTTTACTCGGAGCTCTTGCCATCGAGCTGATCGCCTATTTCGGCGCGTCCTTCGTGTTCGTCAGAAGACGTGACCACGGCGACAAAAATCTATAAAGGAGAGCTGATATTTCAGCAACGTCTTTTATGCAGAAAAACGAAAAGAATCAAAAGGTTCATATCCCCTACGCCTCGCGCAGAGAGCTGATCGCGGCGATCTGCCTTTCGTTCGTAGATATTGCGGCTATGGCGCTTTTACTCACGCTTACCGAGATTCCTCCTGTGATACCTGCGGTGGCGATCTCGGCGCTCTTTGTTCTCGAGATGGTGATCCTCTCGATTCGTGTCAGATCCCGTGTGCAGATCGCGCCCGAGGAGAGCATTCACGCTCTTATGGGTGAGGAGGGCAGCGTGGTATTCCGTACCACCGATAAGCCTGTTATAACCTTCGACAGATCGGGTAAGGTGCTCTGGTACAACGATGCTCTGCGTGGCATCCTTCCTCCCGAGACCAATTTCGTAGGCAGAGCGATATCCGACGCCCTCGGTGTAGAGTGCTCGGCGGATAGCCTCTCGGCCTTCGGTCTTTCGATCGGCGACAGACGCTTTGAGGCAGAGGGCTTCCTTATCAGCGAGAGAGATGGCGGACTCTATCTTCTCACACTTACCGAGGTTACCGCTCTCGCACTGCTTGAAGAGAAGTACAACGACGAGCGCACGGCAGTTGCGTATATCGCTATCGATAACGTTGAGGACGTGCTTCAGTACGTTCACGAGAAGGTCGCGGATGCTATCTACTCGGTAGATGAAAAGCTGAAGCAGTGGGCAAACTCCATGAACGCCGTTATCAAGTCCTACGATAACGAGAAATACGTTATGCTTCTTGATTCAAGAAGTCTTGAGAAGTGCATCGAGAACCGCTTCGATATACTTGATACCATACGCGAAACGCGCGTGCGCGATAGCGCGTCTATCACCGTTTCGATCGGCGTGTCCTGCGTTGGCGAAACTCTCCACGACAGAGAGCTCGCGGCAAAGGAAGCAATAGATATGGCACTTCAGCGCGGCGGCGACCAGGTTGTCTATAAGACCGAGAGCTCGATGGAGTTCTACGGCGGTAGAACCAAGTCGGTCTACAAGCGCTCCAATATCAGATCACGCACCTTCACCAACGAGCTTCTTTCTCTGATGGTAAAATCCGAGAACGTCATTATTATGGGACACCGCTACGGCGATTTCGACTCCTTTGGCGCGTCGGTCGGCGTTGCAAGACTTGCGATGCTCAGCGGTGCAAAGGTTAATATCGCGGTCGATCTCCGTGACAGAAACCTCATTCCCTGTATCGAGATGATGCAGGAGAGCGAGCTTTATTCACAGATATTCGTCGATAGTGCAGATGCACTTGACCTCGTTGGTCCCGATACGCTGCTCGTTCTCGTCGACCTCAACACTCCGCAGAGAGCACAGTTTGCCGACGTTGCATCCAAGATAACCAAGATCGTTATGATCGACCACCACAGAAAGATAGATGCGATGTCCGACTCTGTAGTTCTCAGCTACATCGAGCCCTCGGCGTCCTCTGCGTGTGAGCTCGTTACCGAGATGATACAGAACGCCGTTGCCTCGCAGAGCATCACCAAGGCAGAGGCTGATATGCTTCTTGCAGGTATCCTTCTCGATACCAAGCAGTTTACACGAAATACCGGTACGCGCACCTTTGGTGCGGCGCAGTATCTTCGCGGCGCGGGTGCAGATCCCACCGACGTTTACTCGCTCTTCAAGACCGATCCCACCGAGCTTTCCAAGGAGGCTCGCTTCCATACCGCGATAACCGTCTACAATGATAATATCGCCATTTCCGCCTGTGACGGTGAGACCGACGAGTCCTACCGCATCATCGCATCGAAGGCGGCTGACAAGATGCTTACGCTCCGCGGTGTTGACGCGGCGTTCACTCTCGTCAGAATCGGCGATCAGATACACATTTCAGGTCGCTCCACAGGCGCTACCGTTAACGTTCAGCTCATACTTGAGAAGCTTGGCGGCGGCGGTCACTTCGACGTGGCAGGCGCACAGGTCAAGGCCGACTCGGTTTCCTCTGTTCTTGAGGCGCTGAAGGCAAGCATTGACGACTATCTCGATAAATAACGAAAGGATATACGAAAAAATGAAGGTAATTTTACTCTGTGACGTAAAAGGACAGGGAAAGAAGGATGAGATCATAAACGTATCCGACGGATACGCACGCAACTTCCTCTTCCCGCAGAAGAAGGCTGTTCCCGCAGATGCAAAGGCTACAAGCGAGCTCAAGAGCAAGGAAGAGGCCAAGCAGTTTAAGATAAGCGAGGACAGAAAGGCGGCACAGGCACAGGCCGACAAGATAGAGGGAAAGGACGTCGTTATCAAGATGTCTCACGGCCAGGACGGCAGACTTTACGGCTCTGTTACCGCAAAGGATATTGCAGAGGTTCTCTCGAAGATGGTCGGATTTGACATCGATAAGAGAAAGATCAATCTCAAGGACACCATCAAGGCGTACGGCAAATACTCGGTAGAGATTAAAATACTTCAGGACATCGGCGCGAAGTTCACCGTAACCGTGTCCGAATAAGGAATTATTATGGATTCTTCAGGAATTATCAGGCAAATGCCTATGTCAATAGAGGCGGAGCAGGCGCTCCTCGGCTCTATTCTAATCAAGCCCGACTGCTTCGACCAGATCGGCGGCATGATCAGCTCTGACGACTTCTACCTTGAGGAGCATAAGCACATCTATTCCGCGCTCCTTCGTATGTATTCGCAGAGCAAGATGATCGACACCGTCACCCTCGTCAACGCCCTCGTAGAGCAGGGTGACAGAGATGAGGCGGGCGGTATTCAGTACATTACGCTGATTGCCGAGTCCGTACCTTCGGCGGCAAACGTCAAGGATTACGCCAAAATCGTTAAGGATAAGGCGACTCTTCGCCGTCTCATCGGCATCTGCGACGAGATCAACCGCGATGCTTACGAGGAGGCGTCTCCCGTCAGAACCATCATCGATTCGGCAGAGCAGAAGATATTTGATATCTCCAATAACAGCGACGTCAAGGAGTTCCGTCACATCAGGGACATTCTTCAGAACGTCTACCGTGATATCGAGACCACCGTTGAGATGAAGGGCGCCGTCACGGGTGCCAAGACCGGCTTCTCCGGCCTCGACCGTATGCTCGTACAGATGGGTAAGGGCGACCTCGTTATCGTCGGCGCACGTCCCGGTATGGGTAAGACCTCCTTTGCGCTCAACATCGCTACAAACGTGGCAAAGAACTCGAAGAAGTCTGTAGCCATCTTCTCGCTCGAGATGTCGGGCGAGCAGCTCGTTACACGTATTATCTCGAGTGAGGCGCTCGTCGACTCTCACGCCCTGCGTACAGGTCAGCTCAAGGCAGAGGACTGGGATAACATCGCAGGCGTAGTCTCCTCGCTCTCCGGCTCGGAGATCTACATCGACGATACCTCGCAAATCACCACCACCGAGATGAAGTCCAAGCTCAGACGACTTCCCAACCTTGGCCTTGTGGTCATCGACTATATCGGTCTTATGCAGAGTACCTCGAACTCGGATAACAGAGCACAGCAGGTAGGCAAAATCTCACGTAACCTCAAGGTTATGGCAAAGGATTTCGGCGTGCCTATCGTTTGTTGCGCCCAGCTTAACCGTGGTACCGAGTCTCGTCCCGGTGCAGGCAAGCGTCCCACTCTTGCGGACCTTCGTGATTCGGGATCTATCGAGCAGGATGCGGATATCGTTCTCTTCCTCTACCGCGACGAGTACTATAAGGACATCGCAGGTCAGGAGAACAGTCCCGAGGCGGCAGACAGCGCCAACACCGCAGAGGTCATTATTGCAAAGAACAGACACGGCTCGGTCGGCAACGTTAAGATGGGCTGGATAGGTCAGTTCACCAAGTTCAGAACTCTGGAGCAGGACCTTGATCACAATGGATAATACCATGCAGGCAGGAATCTTTTCCACGCCTACTGGACAGAGAATATATGAGCAGTTTTCGGAGGCCTTGTCCGACTTTTCTATGGAGTCGGCTCTTCGCTCGGGTGTCCTTGTGGGACTCTCGGGCGGCGCAGATTCGGTAATGCTCCTTCACCTTCTTTGCGAGTACAGACATCGCGCGGCTGCGGATTTTCGGATCCTCTCCGTCCACGTCAATCACGGCATCAGAGGTGCGGAGGCAGACCGTGACGAAGCCTTTGCGAGAGAGCTTTCGACATCGCTCGGCGTTGAATTTGTCGCTTATCATATCGACGTTCCGACCCTCGCACGCGAGAGCGGTAAGGGACTTGAGGAAACTGCGCGCGACGCAAGATATTCGATTTTTGCAGATATAATATCGAGCAGAAATGATATTTCGCATATCGCGCTTGGCCACAACGCCACAGATAACCTCGAGACCGTCATCTTCAATATGATGCGCGGCGCAGGCTCGCGCGGCATCTCCGGCATCCCTCCCGTGCGCGACAATATCATCCGTCCGATGATCTATATTTCAAAGGCAGACGTCACGTCGGCTCTTGATCTTGCTGACGTTTCCTACGTCACCGACAGCACGAATTCGGATACCGCATACACTAGAAATTATATAAGACACGAGATTATTCCGCGATTGTCAAAACTTACCGATAATCCCGAGGTATCGGTGCGCCGAATGGGGCAAAACATAAGAGTTGACGGAGAATATATCGACTCGGTCGCAGAGCGTTTTCTTCGCGATTGTGACGGCGCACCCGATGCCGCATCTCTTGCCGAGCTTCATCCCGCGGTATTCTATCGCGTAGTGACGGCGATGGTGGCAGAGGTCACCGACAGATCGCTCGAGCGCGTGCATATTGATAAGATACGCTCGCTTCTCGGCGGTAGCTTTTCCTACGATCTGCCGGGCGGATGCTCATTCGTCTCCTCCTGCGGATCTTGCTATGTGGTTTTTCAGGGCGATCCTATCAGCTTCGATATTCCTGTGAAAAAGGGAAGAACCGAGATCCCCGATTTCTCGGCAGAACTTGTGATTTCAGACAAAAAACCTGAAATTTCTCATAATGTTTACAAATTTTCAATACAAGCAGACATCAGCTCTGCTATAATATGTGGTAGCTTGCACCTGCGCTCAAGGCGACAGGGCGATGCCTATCGCTCCCGCGGTATGACGCATAAGCTCAAGAAGATGCTCATAGATGCAAAGATTCCTGCAGACCTGCGCGACAGAGTCCCGATTCTTTGCGATGACCGTGGCATCGTCTGGGTAGCCGGCTTCGGCGCTCGCGATGACGGGGGCACAGACCCCACCTTCGCTACGCTTTACTATAACGAGGGCGGATTTTACGTCAGAAAAAAGCATAAAGATACAAAGAAAGGCACGCTTACTTAATGAAATCTAACTTTAAGAGCATACTGATGCTCATATCGCTCGTGCTCGTAGTGGTGATTGCGACCTCTCTCTTCTCGGGTAGACTCGAGGGAAATGATCAGTTCACCTACGGCGAGCTCAAGGAGCTCTTGAAAAACAATCTGGTCACCTCCTTGCATATCGATACCGATCTTAATGCAAAGGTCGAGGCATATCAGCCGCAGATCGATGAGAAGGGCAACTTCATAAAGGATCAGGATGGCAAAATTCTGGTTCAACTTGACGAAAACGGCAAGGAGAAACTTAATGTACACGAATATCGCGTCAGCTATCAGTTCCAGCTTGAAGAGCTGAACGCCCTGGCAACCGAAGCGCAGAGCCAGAATCCGAGCTTCTTCTTCCAGATAGACGAGGTGGAGAGCGTGCCGTGGTATCTTGAGCTGTTACCCCAGCTCATTATCAGCATCGGCGGCATACTTCTTATGTACTTCCTCTTCCTTCGTCCCATGATGGGCGGAGCAGGCAAGGCAAATGGCTTCGGCAAGGCGAAGGCAAAGGTTATCCACAACGATAAGGATGCCGTCAAGTTTGCCGACGTCGCAGGCGCAGATGAGGAGAAGGCAGAGCTCGAGGAGGTCGTTGAGTTCCTCAAGGATCCCACCAAGTTCGTCAAGCTCGGTGCGAGAATTCCTCGCGGCGTGCTTCTCGTAGGCCCTCCCGGTACGGGTAAGACCCTTCTCGCCAAGGCAGTTGCAGGCGAGGCAGGCGTGCCCTTCATCTCGATGTCGGGCTCCGACTTCGTTGAGATGTACATCGGTGTAGGTGCTTCGCGTGTCAGAGACATCTTCGACAGTGCGAGACGCACCCCTGCAAGCATTATCTTCATAGATGAGATCGACGCTGTCGGTCGACACAGAGGCGCAGGTCTCGGCGGCGGTCACGACGAGCGTGAGCAGACCCTCAACCAGCTTCTCGTTGAGATGGACGGCTTCGGCACCAGCTCGGGCGTTATCGTTATGGCGGCGACCAACCGCCCTGACATCCTTGACCCCGCGCTTCTTCGTCCCGGCAGATTCGACAGACGCGTTACCGTTAATTATCCCGACATCAAGGGCAGAGAGGCGATCCTCCGAGTCCACACAAGAAATAAGCCTCTTGAGCAGGGCGTTGATCTTGGCAAGATCGCACAGACCACCATCGGCTTCACCGGTGCAGACCTCGCTAACCTTATGAACGAGGCGGCTCTCCGCGCCGCAAGACGCGGCAAGGCCCTTATCGGTATGGACGATATCGAGGAGTCCTACATGAAGATGCTCCTCGGTCCTCGCAAGCGCGGTAAGGTCAGAACCGAGAAGGACAACAAGCTCTGTGCATATCACGAGGCAGGTCACGCAGTTGCATCCTACTTCTGCGATAAGACCGATCCCATCAAGCACATTACCATCATCCCCGCAGGCAACACCGGCGGCGTGACTCTCTCTGTTCCCACCGAGGACAGAATGGGCGCGACTCGCGGCGAGATGCTCGACAGAATCGTCGTTGATCTCGGCGGACGTGTTGCAGAGGAGATCGTTCTCGACGACATCTCCACCGGCGCATCCAGCGACATTCAGCAGGCTACCGCCATCGCCAATAAGATGGTTACAAGATACGGTATGAGCGACAAGCTCGGCACCGTCCTCTACGGCTCGGAGCACTCCTCCGACGAGATATTCCTCGGCAGAGACTTCTCCTCGGGTAAGAACTATTCCGAGAAGACCGCCGCAGAGATCGACGAGGAGGTTCGCCGCATCATCAAGGATTCCTACGAGAGATGCAAGAAGTATCTCACCGAGCACGTCGACAAGCTCCACTTCGTTGCAGAGTTCCTTCTCAAGTATGAGTCTATGGATGAGGAGCAGTTCCGCGCGGCAATGGAGACCGAGAATCCTACCATTGAGGACATCGCGAATATCGCCGACGAGAAGCGTCGTCAGAGTGAGGAAGAGAACAAGACCGCTCACGAGAATAACGAGCGCGAAGAAGCCGAGAAGCGCGAGCGTGAACGCGCCGAGGCAGAGGAGCGCGCCAAGGAGGCCGAGGCCGACGGCAAGATGCCCGAGGATGAGTTCTTCGACCTCTTCAGCGGTAAGAACGATTCCGATAAAAAGTAAAATAGAAAGCCGAGGCAAACCGCCTCGGTTTTTTATATAAAATCAGGAATGAAATGTCCTCGGTGACAAATTAAAAATATTTTTATACCCCTATATATTGATTTTTTCGCGCGTTAGGTGTATAATAATAAGGATAGGAACGTTAAGATTGGAAGTGATATTATCAAAAAGCTCAATATCGTCCTCTACACTCCCGAGATACCGCAGAACACGGGCAATATCTCGCGCACCTGCGCCGTGACGGGCGCGGCTCTGCACATTATTCGCCCCACAGGCTTTGAGATATCCGACAGAACTCTCAAGCGCGCGGGACTCGACTATTGGGATAAGCTTGAGGTCTTCTACTACGACTCTTACGCCGATTTTCTTGATAAGGTCGGCCACGATGCACCCCTCTTTTTCTTCTCTTCAAAGGGCAAGAGGTGCTACACCGAGGCGGAGTATCCCGACGGCGCATACATAGTCTTTGGATGCGAGACTCGCGGACTTCCCGCCGAGCTCATCGAGGAGAACCTCCACCGCACATACCGTCTGCCTATGCGCGAGACGCTCAGGTGTCTGAATCTCTCCAATGCCGTTGCGATCGTCACCTACGAGGTGCTCAGATCCTGGGACTTTGAGGGACTTGTTTGACCGCAGGTCAAAATGATAAATGTGAAATGAAAAATGGAGAATAAACTATGACAAGAATTGATATTTTTTCGGGCTTCCTCGGCGCAGGTAAGACCACGCTCATCAAGAAGCTTATAAAAGAGGCTTACGCCGGCGAGAAGCTCGTCCTTATCGAGAACGAGTTTGGCGAGATCGGCATTGACGGCGGCTTCCTTCAGGATGCCGGCATCGAGATCACCGAGATGAACTCGGGCTGTATCTGCTGCTCGCTCGTTGGCGATTTTTCCAAGGCTCTTGCCAAGGTGCTGGCAGAGTACAACCCCGACAGAGTTCTTATCGAGCCCTCGGGCGTTGGCAAGCTCTCCGACGTTGTCAAGGCGGTGAAGAGTGTTGAGGGCGCAGATTTTGAGATCGGCTGCCTCACCACCGTTGTTGACGCAGGTAAGTGTAAGATGTATATGAAGAACTTTGGCGAGTTCTTCGGCGATCAGATCCGCCACGCTACCGCCGTTGTCCTTTCTCATACCGACACCGCAAAGCAGGCGAGAATCGAGGACGCTACCGCTCTCGTCAGAGAGAATAACGCTACCGCCACCATAATCGCGACTCCCTGGGATCAGCTTACAGGCGCGGACATTCTTGCGGCAATGGAGCACAAGGATACCCTCGACGATGCTATCCGCGCACTTGAGGAGGAGCATCACCACCATCACCATCACCACGATCACCACGATCACGACGAGCATTGCGACTGCGGATGCCACGACCACGAGCATCATCACCACCACGATCACGATGAGCACTGCGATTGCGGATGCCACGATCACGAGCATCATCACCACGATCACGATGAGCACTGCGATTGCGGATGCCACGATCACGAGCATCACCATCACCATGATCACGACGAGCATTGCGATTGCGGATGCCACGACCACGACCATCACCATCATCACCACGCAGATGACGTCTTTGAGAGCTTTGGCGTAGAAACCGCTAGAAAATTCACGGCAGAGGAGATCACCGCCGCACTCGAGGCATTCGTTGAGGACGATTCCTACGGAATGGTTCTTCGTGCCAAGGGTATCGTTGCCTCCACCGACGGTGAGTGGATTCACTTCGATTACGTTCCCGGCGAGCCCGACGTTCGTCGCGGCACGGCAGGCACTATCGGCCGCCTTTGCGTTATCGGCGCAGGACTCAACAAGGAAAAAATTAAGGAAATCTTTGGTGTATAATGGAAACTGCAGTTTATCTTTTTACGGGCTTCCTCGAGGCAGGTAAGACCACCTTCATAAGAGACACCCTCCGCGATCCCAACTTCAACGACGGCAAGCGTACCTACCTTATCGTCAGCTGTGAGGACGGAGAAGAGGAGCTCGATCCCACCGACTTCGGTCCGAACGTTAAGTTCGCTACCTTTGAGGACGAGGCATCGCTCTCGCCCGACCGCCTGAATGCGCTCAAGAAGCGCGCAGGCGCCGATATTCTCATCGTCGAGTACAACGGTATGTGGACTCTTGATAGCTTCTATAACGCCATCCCCGAGGATTGGCTCGTCTATCAGGAGATCTTCATCGCCGACTCCACCACCATTCTCACCTACAATGCCAATATGCGTCAGCAGACGGTGGATAAGCTCACCAGCTGCGAGATGGTAGTATTCAACCGCGTCAGCGATAAGACCGATAAGATGGAGCTCCATAAGCTCGTCCGCGGTATCTCGCGCAAGGCGAATATCTGCTACGAGGACACCGCAGGCGAGATCGAGTTCGACGAGATCGAGGATCCCTTGCCCTTCGATATCAACGCGCCCGTCATCGATATAAAGGATGAGGATTTCGCACTCTTCTACCGCGATATGACCGAGGAGTTCACAAAGTACGAGGGAAAAACCGTCAGATTCAAGGGCATCGTTGCTCTTGATAATTCGCTTCCCAAGGGTCAGTACGCGGTTGGCAGACACATTATGACCTGCTGTGAGGCAGACATCGCCTACCGCGGCGTAGTTGCCGACGGTATGGGCGCGCTCAAGCTCGATACACGCGATTGGGTAATCGTCGAGGGTAAGCTCGTCGAGGAGTACTCCAAGCTCTATCGCGCCAAGGGCCCCGTCCTCAAGGTGAAATCCATCACCAAGGCAGACAAGCCCATCCAAGAGGTCGCAACCTTCTATTGATAAATTAAAGCCCGCCACGGACGAATTTCGCTCGCGGCTGGGCTTTTGCATTTTTTTGAAACGGAGAAACAATGAAAACGGTACTGAAGTATGCAAAGCCACACCTATCGATCATCATCTTTGGCATACTCTTCAAGGCACTCGGCGCGTTTACCGACCTAGCTATACCGCGCCTTCTTGCAGTAATGATCGACAGTGATATTCCTACGGGTGATATAAACAGAGTATATCGCACCGGCGCTTTTATGCTCGCCTTTGCGCTTGCCACTCTCATACTGAATATTATGGGCAACAGACTTGCGGCTATCGCTTCCTCGCGTCTTGCACATGATCTGCGCCACGATCTTTTCGTGCATACTCTTGAGCTCGATACGGCGGCAACCGATAAGCTCGGACTCGCCTCGCTCACCTCGAGACTTACGAGCGATACATACAACGTCGCGGCGTTCTTTGGCAGAATGCAGAGAATGGGAATGCGTGCTCCGATGATCCTTATCGGCGGAATAATCATAACCTTCACTCTTGACGTAAGGCTCGCGCTCATATTCCTTCTCGTGCTTCCGCTCGTGGCTTTGACGGTCTATCTCGTCACGAAAAAGACGGTTCCCATCTACAAAAAAGAGCAGAAGATCCTCGACGATATGGTTCGCCGAGTAGACGAAACTGCCTCGGGAATCAGAGTCATCAAGGCGCTCTCAAAGGTTGATTTTGAGAAATCAAGATTTGACAAAACCGCGATAAATCTCTCGAATGAGGAGATAAAAGCAGGCAGAATATCCTCGCTCACAACTCCCGTCAACGACCTTATCTTCTATTTCGGATTCTGTATCGTAGTCACCCTCGGCGCGATTCTCTCTGCGGCAGAGGGATCTGAGATGTCGGGTACACTCCTCGCCTTTATGACCTATTTCACAATGGTGCTCAACGGTATGCTCGTCATGTCGCGTATGTTCGTACAGATGTCCAAGGCTGCCGCTAGCGCCGCGAGAATCGAGGAGGTTCTTCTTACCGAGCGAGATATGCAGGTCATCCCCTCGGATGCCGCTACACTTGAGAGCAGAGCGGACGAGCCTTATATCGTATTCGACAACGTCAGCTTCTCCTACGGCGGCAGACGCGCCGATGTCAATAAGCTTTCCTTCACGCTTAATCGCGGCGAGACGCTCGGTATCATCGGCGGTACGGGCTCGGGTAAGAGCACCGTAATAAAGCTCCTGATGCGCCTCTATGACGTCACCGAGGGCTCGATCCGCATTGGCGGCAGAGACCTTCGCGAGATCCCCTTCGACGAGCTTTATTCTATGTTCGGCGTCGCATATCAGAACGACTTTGTTCCTCGCGGCACCGTGCGCGAGAACATCGATTTCTTCCGTGCCAGATCCGATAGCGAGATCGAACGCGCCGTCGATATAGCCCAGGCTAAAGATTTTATCGATAAGCTCGACGGCGGACTCGATTACGAGATCGCCACGCGCGGTATGAACGTATCGGGCGGTCAGCGACAGAGACTCCTCGTTTCGCGTGCCGTGCTCGGCGATCCCGATATACTTATACTCGACGACGCCTCCAGCGCCCTCGACTATAAGACCGACGCCGCACTTCGCTCGGCTATAAAGCATAAGGTAGACACGACCACGGTTATCGTTTCACAGCGAGTTGCATCGGTCAGATCGGCAGATAAGATCATTGTTCTCGACGGTGGCAGAGCAGTAGGACTCGGCACTCACGATGAGCTCATTAAGAGCAACGCCGAGTACCGTGATATTGCCGCGGTGCAGATGCCGCTCGAGGAGGTGTCTATATGAGAAATATGGATTCCATGTACGGCAAGCAGTCGCGATCGGCAGGCCGTGACCTCCTTCGCGGTCACGATATGAAGTACATATATTCGCGTCTTTGGCGCTATCTTTCTCGACACAAGCTCCTCTTCGCGCTTGCTATTCTTATGACGGTAACCACCGGTATGCTCAGTATTACCGGTACGTCGCTCGCAGGTAAGGCTATCGGCGCTATCGCAGGCGAGGGAGAGTACAATGTCTTCTTCTACGTCGCAGTAATGGCGCTTTGCTATACCGCCGCCGCAGTTATATCCTACGTCCGCTCGGTAATAATGCTGAAGCTCACGCAGAATATGGTGGCAAAAATGCGCTCCGACGTCTACGAGAACCTCGTCGAGCTTCCCGTCGGCTTCTTCGACAGACGTCAGGCAGGCGAGATCGTCAGTACCATATCCTACGACGTCAACACGGTGTCGGAAACGCTTGCACACGACTTCCTTCAGATAATCTTGAGTGCGGTAACGGTGGTCTATTCCTTCGTGCTTATGCTCACAGTATCGCCGAAGCTCGTATGCGTCTTCGCCGTAACCATACCGCTTTCCTTTGCTATCACCACTATCATTAAGAAGATCACACGTCCCCTCTTCCGCAAGAGAAGCGCCGCCCTTGGTGAGCTCAACGGCTACGTTGAGGAGATGATCGCAGGTCACAAGACCATCAAGACCTACGGCAGAGAAAAGGAGATCATCGACGCCTTTGCCGAGAAGAACGCCAAGGCAACCGACGCATACTGCAACGCAGAGAAGAATGCAACGCTTGCAGGCCCGTCCATAATGTTCGTCAACAATCTCTCGCTCGCCTTAGTCAATATCTTTGGCGCGATCCTGTTTATCAACTCGGGCATCTCGCTTACCGACCTTTCGCAGTTTATTCTGCTTTCGCGTAAGTTCTCGGGCCCGATCAACGAGATTGCCAATATCTACGCTGACATTCAGTCGGCACTCGCCGCCTCCGAGCGCGTATTCCATCTCATCGATGAGAAGCGCGAGCCGAAGGATGCCGATGGCGCACCCGACCTCGCCTGCCCGCACGGAAAGGTAGAGTTCAAGAACGTCCGCTTCGGTTACACCGAGGATAAGGTGATTCTTCATAACCTCACTCTGACCGCAGAGCCGGGAAGCGTCACGGCGATCGTTGGCCCGACAGGCGCAGGAAAGACCACGATAATCAATCTTCTGATGCGCTTCTACGATATAAACGAAGGTGATATCCTTATCGACGGCGAGAGCATCTATTCGGTCAGCCGCGGCAGTCTTCGCTCGGCGTATACTATGGTTTTGCAGGACACCTGGCTC
The DNA here is from genome assembly GCA_045643725.1 of Eubacteriales bacterium. Lineage (GTDB taxonomy): Bacteria > Bacillota > Clostridia > Oscillospirales > CAG-272 > UBA1740. The sequence continues at coordinate 42,571 of JAZRFQ010000045.1, forward strand.
TTTAACGGCACGATCTACGAGAACATTGCCTACGGCAGAGAGGGCGTCAGTCACGAGGAGGTCGAGCGCGTCTGTCGCGCCGCAGGCATTCACGATTACGTTATGTCGCTCCGTGACGGCTACGATACCGTAATATCCGAGTCGGGCACAAATATCTCGAAGGGACAGAAGCAGCTTCTCACCATAGCCCGCGCTATGCTCATCGACTCGAAGATGCTCATTCTCGATGAGGCAACCTCCAACGTCGACTCCAAGACCGAGCGCGACATCTCCGACGCTATGGTCAGACTTATGAAGGATCGCACCTGCTTCGTCATTGCTCACAGACTCTCCACAATTCGCGGCGCAGACAACATTATCGTCGTTCGTGACGGCGACGTGGTAGAGCAGGGCAAGCATGACGAGCTCCTCGCAAGAGGCGGCTTCTACTCCGAGCTTTACTGCTCCCAGTTCGAAAAAGTATAGAAAAATTGCGGTTTTCTGTTTACAAATGCGATCTTTTTTGGTATAATGTATAAAAAGGCGTTTTGATTTTATCATAAAAGGAGGGATAAGGTGAACAGTACAGAACTTATAAATACCTACGTTGCATCGGGCAACGGCGCCCTGATCTCACCGCGTCCCACGGGATCGCAGATGGAGATACTGCAGATCACGGCAGGCGAGGCATCGGTGCAGATAGGCACAGAGCTTATCACGATGCGCTCGGGCGATATCGTCTACGTTCCTACCGAGATGATGCTGCGTGTTGAGTCCGTTGATGGCTACGCATCGCTCCGCGGCGTTAGCTTCGCGGCAGAGATATTCGATGATGCACTTGAGAACTTCGATATCGAGGTGCTCTCGATGTTTTACGTCAGATCCCGCAACAGTACCGCCGTATTCCGCGCAGATGAGTCCATCGCTCGCGAGCTTTCTCGCTATATGGAGACCGCCACCGACGAGTTTATGGCAAAGGAGCTTTGCTACCGCCTCGTCATCAAGTCCTCGGTGTTCCTTATGGTTGCATCCATGCTCCGTAGCTATAGCGACTCTCGCAACGAGCGCGACAGAATGATCTATCACAACGTTATGCGACTCATTCCCGTTATCGATTACGTGGCAGAGCATTTTGAGGAGAAGATCTACGTCGACCATCTCGCCGAGATCATCAACGTCTCAAACGACTACTTTATCAAGATGTTCAAAGACAGTATAGGCAAGACTCCCATCGACTACATAAACGGCCTGCGAGTCAATAAGGCGATGCAGTACCTCGTCGAGACCGATATGCCTATGTCCGATATCTCTGATAAGATCGGCTTCTGTAACGCCAACTACTTCCACAAGATATTCAAGCAGTACACTGACACCAGCCCCCTTGCATATCGCAAGTCGGCAAAGCAGGCGAATGCTTAAAAGAGAACAGTTAAGCCGCACTCTTGTAGTGCGGCTTAATCCTTAAATGCAAAGAGAATAACGATCAGAAGCGGCTATCCACATTTTAGGATAGCCGCTTTGCTTCATTTTTCGATCTAGACCTTTTTATGTAAGCCAAAAGTCTAAAATCAGTAAAGAACAACAGGCTCAAAGCATAGATTTCTTATCATTTTATGATCTTTAAGTGTGCGGTAGACTCGTTGAGATACTATGGAAAGCTCATAAACGCCGCCCTCGCCAAACATAGCAGGAGTCGAATAGAAATCCACGCCCTCGCTCAAATACATTTCTTTGATGCCCAGTCTGAAATCATTGGTGTAAAAATATTGTATTTTTCCACATCCCTTGCAGGCAACCTCGCGAACGTGATCGTCCAAAACGATTGACTCTCTCGGAAGTACGGTTTTGAAGACCATTTGGTGCACGTTCGGAAGAATACAATTCTTTTTATGCCATATTATATCATCAAATCTCATACCAACAAATCTGTTATCTTCAATAATGGATTTTGCAAGATCATCGCAGAAAATAGTGTAATAGGCACCGTCGTAGCAAGCATAAAAATGATTGTTGGTCGTCCATTTTACAGGTTTAAATTCAAATGGTGCGATCTGTCGTTGATGTGCGCCGTATCTTTTTGACCGATCTGTTGCTTCGGGGCAGGTGTAATCATACGTATTCTCATTCAAGGAATCAATTTTCATGTTTGTTGAACGTACCATCAACCATTTCGCACACGATAATTCCTCGTCTGTGAAAACCAGTCCGTGAGCGTCCTTTTTCGGCAAAGTGTCTTTCAATACGTCCCACACAGAATCTTCTTTGAAGATATAAAAGGACATATACGGACTTTTTCTCTCAATTCCGAAATCATAATGATTATATTTTATTCCGTGTTCTTCTAAAACGGAAGCAATATTCTCATCAAAGGGCAAATTATAATACATCTGTGTTTTCATTTTTCACCTACCGACCTATAGTTTTACTGGCGCATTATAACAGTGAAGAATAGTCTCAATATATTCTTTCGGTTAATATCCAAAAAACGGTTGCTCGGTGAAGAGCAACCGTCTTGCTTATTTATTTTTCGGCTTTTCCGCCTTTAAAAGATTTCATATAAAAACAATTCTAATTTTTCAATGAATCCGATACCAAACTCACATAACTTCTTAAGTATAAAGTACTTTTCTTTTTTTGATAATCTTTCAGCGAGATATCATCTTTTTAATAGAGTAGAGCGGTATCATACAACCTATATATTCAATTTTTAAGATGGCTGTCCGAATCAGCCTTGCTCAGAACCTGCCGCTGTGCACGAAATGCGCGCTATTTCGTGTCCTGCACGACGGCAGGCTATGAAATTTATCGGATCTTCAAAACTGTGCACTGGCGTGGCCCTCCATTTCTCAGATTTTGCGGTGTAGAGAGAAACCGTCCATAAGAACCTTTCATACACGGTCAACTTTTGTCGACCTCTCTTTCTCTCTGTCCCTTTGCATCTTTATTGTAGCACATCTTTTTCGCTTTGTCAATAGTTTTTTGATAAAAATTACTAAAAAATTTTCAAAACACAATGTGTTTATGTATACAATACACAAAAGTCACCGCTCCTATATTTAAAATAAAAATAAGGCGACGAGTTCTCTCGCCGCCTTAAAAAATATTTGTTTTTACTCGTTTGCCGCAGCTATTTCGGGAATATTTTTCAGCTCCAGCTTCAGTTCGGCCTCGCCACGGACGAATTCCGCGGTAATGATCGCACGCTTCACGTCGGTGCGGGAGGGAAGCTCAAACATAGGCTTCATCATAATACCCTCGATGATAGAGCGAAGTCCGCGCGCACCGATCTCGCGCTCAATCGCCTGATGCGCGATCTCACGGAATGCACCATCCTCAAAGACGAGCTCAATGCCGTCCATCTCAAAGAGCTTGACGTACTGCTTCGAGAGCGAGTTCTTCGGCTCGGAGATAATTCTGACAAGCGCGTCCTCGTCGAGATTGTCGAGCGCTACGATGACGGGAAGTCTGCCCACAAGCTCGGGGATAATGCCGTACTTGACTACATCGTGCGCGGTCACATCCTTGTAAACGCCGCGCTCAACGCGCTCACGCTTGCTCGCCTTGTCAGTAGAGAAGCCGATCTGTTGGGTGCCCTTTCGTTGCTCGATTATAGATTCAATGCCGTCGAATGCACCACCACAGATGAAGAGGATGTTCTTCGTGTTGATCTGTATAAACTCCTGGTTCGGATGCTTTCTGCCGCCCTGCGGAGGCACGTTTGCGACCGTTCCCTCGAGGATCTTCAAAAGTGCCTGCTGAACGCCCTCGCCCGATACGTCGCGAGTGATAGAACGGTTCTCACCTTTGCGAGAGATCTTGTCGATCTCGTCGATATAGATGATACCCTTTTCGGCTCTCTCAACGTCGAAGTCCGCCGCCTGGATCAGACGGAGCAGAATGTTTTCAACGTCCTCACCAACGTAGCCTGCCTCGGTCAGAGTTGTCGCATCCGCGATAGCAAAGGGAACCTTGAAGCTCTTGGCAAGAGTCTGTGCAATATAGGTCTTACCAACACCGGTAGGGCCGAGAAGAAGCACGTTGGACTTCTGTATCTCGACGTCACTCTTCGTGAGCTCATCGGTCTCTTTCTTCTTTCTGCCACGCTTTTTGGGCTGATTTTCAGATTCCAGGGTCAATATTCTCTTGTAGTGATTATATACTGCAACCGACAGCGCAAGCTTCGCCGCCTCCTGTCCGATGACGTGCTCGTCGAGCATCGCCTTGATCTCTACGGGGCGAGGAAGCGTCTCAAGAGTGAGCGCCTCGACCTCATCGTCATCTACTTCTTCATCAAAAGCCGCGGCGTGAGTATCGAGAAACTCGGCGCAAACCGATATGCAATTTTCGCAAATATAGGTCGTACCGTCCTGTGCAGGAATGAGGAAGCTAACCTCCTCCTCAGTCCTTCCGCAGAAGGCGCAGGCGCGGATACGGGTGTTTGACTGATCAGCCATTTTATATTTCCTTCTTGGTGATAACTTTGTCGATAAGGCCGTAAGCGCAGGCCTCGTCAGCGCTCATAAAGTTGTCGCGCTCGGTGTCGCGCTCGATGGTCTCGAGAGGCTTGCCGGTCTGCTCTGCGAGAAGCTTGTTGAGCTTTGCGCGGATACGCAGAATGTGGTCGGCGTGGATCTTGATATCGGATGCCTGACCCTGCATACCGCCGAGAGGCTGATGGATCATAACCTCAGCGTTGGGGAGAGCGAATCTCTTACCCTTCGCGCCCGAGGAGAGCAGGAAAGCGCCCATAGATGCCGCCATACCCACGCATATGGTGGATACGTCGCACTTGATGTAGTTCATGGTGTCATAGATCGCCATGCCCGAGGAGATAGATCCTCCGGGAGAATTAATATAAAGGTAGATATCCTTGTCGGGATCCTGCGCCTCAAGGTAGAGCATCTGTGCTACCACGAGCGATGCGGTAACGTCGTTTACCTCGTCTGCGAGGAATATGATTCTGTCATTGAGAAGTCTTGAATAAATGTCGTAGGAGCGCTCACCGCGTGAGGTCTGCTCAACGACCATAGGTACGAGTGCCATTATTTATCTCCTTTGATCTTCTTTTAAAACAGCCGACAGTCAGGGAATAACTGTGACCGTCGGCTGATGATATTATCTGTCTTTAGAATTACTTGCTAGCCTTTGCGTTAGCCTTTGCGTATTCCTTAACCTTCTTCATAGCGCCTGCTACCTTGAGGTCAGCCGCAACGTCCTCTGCGAGGATCATTCTCTTAACGTCCTCTACAGCTACGTTGTATACGCTTGCAATTCTTGCATACTCGTCATCGATTTCACCCTCGGAAACCTCGATAGCCTCGAGCTCTGCAACCTTCTCAAGTGCGAGTCTGATCTTAACCTGCTTCTCAGCCTGGGGACGCATCTCTGCGCGAAGTGCCTCGAGAGTAAGACCGGTGTACTTGAAGTAGGTCTGAAGGTCAAGACCGGACTGACGGAGTCTTGTGTCGTAATCTCTTACGTAGTTCTCGGTCTCTGCCTCGAACATAGGCTCGGGAATCTCTGCTACGAGCTTGGACATGAGAGCCTCTGCAACAGCGTTCTCAAACTCTGCCTCAGCCTTCTCCTCATTTCTCTTTGCAAGTTTAGCCTTAATGTCAGCCTTATATTCATCAAGAGTGTCAAATTCGGAAACGTCCTTTGCGAACTCATCGTCAGCCTCGGGGAGCTCCTCTGCCTTGAGAGCGTTGAGCTTGGTCTTGAAGACTGCAGCCTTGCCTGCAAGCTCCTTTGCGTGATACTCCTCAGGGAAGGTAACGCAAACGTCGAACTCCTCGCCGATGTTCTTGCCAACGATCTGATCCTCGAAGCCGGGTATGAAGGAGCCGGAGCCGAGCTTAAGGTCGTGACCCTCGCCACGGCCGCCGTCGAAGGGAACACCGTCAACAGAACCCTCGTAGTCTATGTTAGCAGTATCGCCCATAGCTGCAGCTCTGTCGGTAACCTCGATAGATCTTGCGTTTCTCTCTCTTGCGCGCTGAACCTCAGCCTCGATCTCGTCCTTGGTAACGCGAGAGGTCTTCTTCTTTGCGGCGATGTCCTTATAGCCCTCAACAGAAACCTCGGGCTTTACGTAACCCTCAGCCTTGAGAACGATGTCGCCCTCGTCGGAAACGAGGTCAAACTTGGGATTGCCAACGATGTCAAGGCCTGCCTCTTTAACAGCTGCCTCGAATGCCTCGGGAATGCAAGCGTTGATAGCATCCTCGAAGAAGATGCCCTTGCCGTAGTATGCCTCGATGATGTGCTTGGGCGCCTTGCCCTTTCTGAAGCCGGGAACGTTGATAGACTTAGCGTTCTTCTTGTAGGCCTCCATCTCCGCCTTTGCGTAGGTCTCCTTGTCTACGGAAAACTCGATCACAAAACCGGATTTTTCAGTAAGTTCCTTTTTTATAAGGCTCATTTTTCTTCCTCCGAAAAATTATATTATTAGCAAAATTAAAAAATAACCATATTATTATAGAATAAATAGCGGATTTTGTCAAGTATCTTCGGCTATTTTTGTTAAAATATCACTCGAAACCGCCTTCTGCGGTATATTTTTTGGTATAAATTCGAGATAATCGGCAGAAATCAGCGAGAACTCGATCCCCTCATGGCTAACAGTATGGGGTATATTGTAGTCGCCGTGAATGTGACCGTAGTAGGCACGGCGCACTCCGTATTCCTTCAGAATATCGATAAACTCCTCGCAACCCTTGCCGTTATAATAGGGAGGGAAGTGGAAGAATGCCACGATCTCGGATTCGGGATGATCGACCTGCAGGCGCTTCGCCTCGTCAAGACTCATTTTCAGTCTCTGACACTCGCGGCGGATCAGCTTGTCGTAATCCGTTCCCGCGGGAATATTCGAGCAGTCCTCGTCCTGATACCAGCCTCGCGTACCTGCGATGATTAGATTCTCAACGGCGAATGCGTTGTTGAATAGAAACGATATTGTCGTGATGCCGTTCTTCTCGAAGAAGACCTTGTGCTTTGCCATAGTCGACCACCAGAAGTCGTGATTGCCCTTGCCGAGGATCTTCTTGCCGGGCAGAGAATCGATGAAGCGCATATCCGAGAGCGACTCGTCAAGCGAGAGTGCCCAGGATACGTCGCCTGGAACGATGACGGTATCATCCTCATCAACAAGATGCGACCATGAGTTCTTCAGACGCGTTATATAGTTTTGCCATCTGTGCCCAAAGACCTCCATAGATTTGTTAGTGGTGTCAAGGGTGGACAGATGTAGATCGGCAATAACGTATACCGACATAATACACCTCCACAAAAAAACGAAATTGCGTGAATAAACGTCCTCACTCCGTCAAACAATAATAGCGGCAGAGAACGTTGCGGCGGTACATACCGCGTCAGCAGCGATCCTGCTGACGAAAGAAAGGAACGGTAAAAAAGATGGAACAGAAAAGTGGAAATTGCAAGAGCGGATGCGACGGCAAGGCAATCAAGGGCATAGTATGCGGAGTAAAAAGCTGTGCCTATCACGATGGCAAGGATCAGTGCCACGCGCAGAGCGTGT
>JAZRFQ010000046.1:0-4115 GCA_045643725.1 Eubacteriales bacterium
AGCGACATACTAACGGCAATCATAAGTGCAAGAAGCAATATAATCTTATTTTTCATAACTCAAATTGTCGTTTCCCCGTTTTATACGAGGGTATTATCTGTTTGTGCCTCCGCAGATTCCTCTGCTACGGGCGCCTCTCTTTCAGCCTCGACTGCAACATCCTCGTGCGCAGGAAGCTTCGCCAACTCTGCCGGTGCGGCAAGTGCGGCGCGAACCACCTTGTTATCGGAGCTTCTCTTCTCAAGATAAAGGCTAAGCCTGTTCGCCGCCCAGAAGATTGCTACAATACCGATAGCGCACTCCGAGATAAAGAGTATCCAATGCCAAGGAGTAGTAAACATTTCAAACGGAATATTACTGAGTCCGAACACTATCGCCGCAATGGCAACGCCACGGCAGATAACGATAGAGGGGACGAACCACTTGAGCGACATGCGAAGCGTTCCCGCGATCATAACGAGCGCATCGTCGGGGAATACCGGCATAAGCATCATAAGTGGGAAGAAGACAACTCCGCGGTTGTTGAGAAGCTTCGATGCCTTCACGCAATCATCCTTGCCAAGAAGCTTGACGCAGATCGCGTAGCCGCCGAGGCGGCCTGTGATATACATTAACAGACTCGAGAGCATAACTCCGCAGAAGGCTACGAGAAATGCATCGAGCTGGCTTTTGAATATATGGCTGAGCAACATGATGAACGCCATTGACGCGCCGGGCACAAAGCAAAGCAGCGTAGTAACGAGGACCTGAACCAAAATTATGATGATCCAACCGTACCAGGTTCCGAGGAACTGCTCGAACAGCTCTTCGTTTATCTGCACACCGTCGTCATAATAAACAACGTCAAAGGCGGAGAGTAGCAGGAACGCACCGATCGACAGAGTGATCAGGACGACAGCTATCAGGAGAATCTTACCGATTTTTTTATAGTTATCAGCCACGAAATTCTTGACCTTACGCAAGGCCGACTCCGAGCTTTTTTTCACTTTAAAACCTCTTTTTTAAGCTTTCTTTTGAGGGGCGAACCCCTCCATGCTTGCATAGATTGTACTCCAAATCACACAATTTGTCAAGCCTATTCGAAAAAAAAGGCGTTTGTTTACAATTTGTTGAAAACTTATTTTTGACATTTTTCGCCCCAACAAATTCATTTCCCCTCTTGACTTTATGCGCGTGAGCGTGTTATAATAAAGGGTAAAATTATTGTTTTTATGCCGAAATCGGCACGGAGGACTAAATATGAAGTGGACTTCACTTAATGATCTGAGAGAGAAATATCTCGCATTCTTCGAGTCAAAGGGACACCTTAGACTCCCGAGCTTCTCCCTCGTTCCCAACAACGACAAATCGCTCCTGCTCATCAACTCGGGCATGGCGCCTATGAAAAAGTACTTCACCGGCGAGGAAGAGCCCCCGCGTCATCGCGTGTGCACCTGCCAGAAGTGCATCAGAACCCCCGACCTTGAGCGCGTAGGTCACACCGCGCGTCACGGCACGTACTTCGAGATGCTCGGTAACTTCTCCTTTGGAGATTACTTCAAGCGCGAGGCTATTCCGTGGGCTTGGGAGTTCCTCACCGAGACCCTTGAGATCCCTGCAGATCTTCTCTGGCCCTCGGTTTACGAGCACGACGACGAGGCATACTCTATCTGGCGCGACGAGATCGGCGTTCCCGAGGAGCACATCGTCAAGCTCGGCAAGGCCGACAACTTCTGGGAGCACGGCCAGGGTCCCTGCGGTCCCTGCTCGGAGATCTACTTCGACCGCGGCATCAAGTACGGCTGCGGCTCTCCCGACTGTAAGCCCGGATGCGACTGCGACAGATTCATGGAGATCTGGAACAACGTATTCTCTCAGTTCAACAACGACGGCAAGGGTAACTACACCGAGCTTGCACAGAAGAACATCGATACCGGTATGGGTCTCGAGCGTCTTGCCTGCGTAATGCAGGGCGTTGACAACCTCTTCGAGGTTGACACCGTGCGCGCGCTTCTCGACCGCGTATGCGAGATCTCCGGCAAGACCTACGGCAAGGAGTGGCTCACCGACGTCTCCATCCGTGTCGTTACCGACCACGTTCGTTCTGCTACCTTTATGATTTCCGACGGCGTTATTCCCTCCAACGAGGGCCGCGGCTACGTTCTTCGTAGAATTATCCGCCGCGCTTGCCGTCACGGTAAGCTTCTCGGCATCGACGGTATGTTCCTTCGCGGTCTTTGCGAGATAGTTATCGCACAGAACCAGGAGGCATATCCCGAGCTCAAGACCAAGTACGATTACGTCCTCAAGGTTATCGTTCTTGAGGAGGAGCGCTTCAACGCGACCATTGATGCAGGTCTTGGCATTCTCTCCGGCATCATCGAGTCTGCAAAGGCAGAGGGCAAGTCGACCATCTCCGGCGACGACGCCTTCAAGCTCTACGATACCTTCGGCTTCCCCGTTGACCTCACCCGTGAGATCGCAGAGGAGGCAGGCCTCACCATCGACGAGGACGCCTTCAAGGCTCTCATGGACGAGCAGAAGAAGCGCGCAAGAGCCGCACGCGGCAACGTTTCCGGTTGGGCTGATTCCTCGAAGGAGCTTCTCGCAGGACTTCCCGAGTCGAGCTTCATCGGTTACACCGAGGATTCCTGCTCTGCAAAGCTTCTCGCTATCATCACCGAGGACGGCAGAGTTGACGAGATCAGCGAGGGCGAGTGCTCTCTCATCTTCGACACCACCGTATTCTACGGCGAGGGCGGCGGTCAGGTAGGCGACATCGGTACTATCTGTGCCGACGGCGTATCTCTCACCGTTACCGACACCAAGAAAACGAACGGCATATACATCCACGAGGCTACTATCGATGCAGGCGTTGTGAAGGTTGGCGACAGCTTCACCCTCACCGTTGACGCAGAGAGACGTAACTCTATCAAGCGCAATCACTCTGCCTGCCACCTTCTTCAGGCGGCGCTCCGTGCGGTGCTCGGCACTCACGTTGAGCAGGCAGGCTCTTACGTTGATGAAAAGCGCGTAAGATTCGACTTCACTCACCTTCAGGCTATGACCGCAGAGGAGATCGCAAAGGTTGAGGCTATCGTAAACGAGAGCATTCTTCTTGCAGAGTCCTGCTCTACCACCGTTACCGACATCAAGTCGGCACGCGAGATGGGTGCTATGGCACTCTTTGGCGAGAAGTACGGCGATACCGTAAGAGTTGTTAAGATCGGCGGCTCGTCCACCGAGCTCTGCGGCGGTACTCACGTGCAGAGCACCGGTAACATTGGTCTGTTTAAGGTTATCTCCGAGAGCTCCGTTGCCGCAGGCGTACGCCGTATCGAGGGAACTACCGGTCTTGGCGTGCTTGCTCTTCTCTCCGAGAAGGAGGAGCTCATCGTTGACACCGCTCGCGAGCTGAAGGCACAGAACCCTGCAACCATCGCAAAGAAGGCACAGTCTCTCCAGACCGAGATTAAGGAAATGAAGCGCGAGCTTGACAGCGCGAACTCCAAGATCTCCGAGATGCAGACCGAGGCTCTCTTCGCAGGAATGAAGCAGGTTGGCGCGTACAAGCTTCTCACCGCAAAGGTTGAGATGCGTCCCGACGCTGCAAGACTTCTCGGCGACACCGTTAAGGCAAAGTATGCCGACGCGGTTGCGGTATTCGCGGCAGTTGCAGACGGCAAGCTCGGCTTCGTAGTTGCGGCAGGTCCCGAGGCAGTCAAGGCAGGCGCTCACGCAGGCAACATTCTGCGCGAGGTTGCGGCTATCTGCGGCGGTAAGGGTGGCGGACGTCCCGACTCTGCAATGGGCGGCGGAACCGACCTCTCCAAGATCGACGCGGCACTTGCAAAGGTTGAAGAGATCCTTACAAAAGCATAGCCGAAGAGAGTCGAACGCATACGCCCTGCGGCGAGCAATTTTTGCGTCTTTCGCCAAATCTCGTCTTGCAAGATCGGCATCTTGCTTCAACTCGCTTTGACTAAATCCATCAAAAATTTCAACGCCGGAGGGTGCTTTGCAGTTTTGAGTGAACAAATATTTTGCAGATGCAAAGAGAAAATGCGCAGTAATATAAGATATTGCAAGCATTTTATCTGCCGCAGATGCGGATATTTGTCACACAAAACCGTATG
>JAZRFQ010000047.1:0-30487 GCA_045643725.1 Eubacteriales bacterium
AAGAACGTAAGAGATGCGAAGATGCAGCCCATTATGGAGGACATCGCCTCTAACTTCGAGGAGAAGTACGAGGACATCAAGACAATTCTCCCCGAGCTTATCTACAAGATTCAGAAGAAGATCGTTCGCCGCTGGCTTCTCGTTGACAAGAAGAGAGTTGACGGACGCCGTATGGACGAGATCAGACCTCTCGCAGCAGAGGTTGGCCTTATTCCCAGAGTTCACGGCTCGGGTCTCTTCACCCGTGGTCAGACTCAGGTTCTTACCATCGCTACTCTCGGCACTCTTTCCGATGCACAGAAGCTTGAGGGACTTGACGACCAGACCGAGAAGAGATATATGCACCACTACAATATGCCCGGCTACTCCACCGGTGAGGCAAAGGCTCAGAGAAGCCCCGGCCGCCGCGAGATCGGTCACGGCGCACTTGCAGAGAGATCTCTCGTTCCCGTTCTCCCCTCCACTGAGGAGTTCCCCTACGCTATCCGCCTTGTTTCCGAGGTTGTTTCCTCTAACGGTTCTACCTCTCAGGGCTCTGTTTGCGGCTCTACTCTTGCACTTATGGATGCAGGCGTTCCGATCAAGGCTCCCGTTGCAGGTATCTCTTGCGGTCTTATCACTGCAGAGGACGGCTCTTGGGATACTATGATCGACATTCAGGGTCTTGAGGACTTCTACGGCGACATGGACTTCAAGGTAGCAGGTACCAAGAACGGTATCACCTCTATCCAGATGGACCTCAAGGTTGACGGTCTTACCCCCGCTATCATCAAGCAGGCGCTTGAGACTACTCACCAGGGTAGAAACGAGATCATCGACAAGATTATGATCCCCGCAATCGCAGAGCCCAGAGCAGAGGTTTCCAAGTACGCTCCCAAGATGATCTCCATGACCATCGATCCCGATAAGATCCGTGAGGTTATCGGTAAGGGCGGCTCTGTAATTCAGAAGATCGTTGCCGACACCGGCGCGAAGATCGACATCAACGACGACGGTACCGTATTCATCGCCGCTGTTGAGCGTGACGCCGCATATATGGCAAAGGCTATCATCGACGCTATCGTATTCGAGCCCGTAGTAGGCGAGACCTACGAGGGTACCGTTACCAGAATCATTCCTATCGGCGCATTCGTTGAGTATGCTCCCGGCAAGGAGGGTATGGTACACATCTCCAAGCTTCAGCAGCAGAGAACCGAGAAGGTTGAGGACGTTGTAAGCGTTGGCGATACCGTTAGAGTTAAGTATCTCGGCACCGACGAGAAGGGCAGACAGAACCTCTCTATGAAGGACGCTGCTCCCAAGGCTTAATTTCTAAATCATAACAAAAAGACAAGCGAGGCACAAAGCGTGCCTCGCTTTTTGTATTCTGCAAATGCCGACAAAAAAACAAGCGCGCTCTCGGGATAGAGAGCACGCCTCTTACATCCGCTCTCGGCGGAAGGTTCACTCATAGTGAATTAAATAGCCTGCGCGATGGTAAGGAACCAGAAGAAAATGTATCCAAGGATAGCAAAGGGAGAGATCATAAGCGCGATAAGAATACCGGTAGTGATCTTGTCAACAATTGCGGCAACCTTCTTCTTTTTGGCAAGCTGCTCGTCGGTGAGTAAGGTATCTTCGGTCATTTCGTAACCTCCTGAATGGGTGAAAATCTTTATACGCATCTATTGTACCATATAATTTCACTTAAGTCAAGAATTTGTGGGAATTTTTTTAAAGCTCCTTGCAAAAAAAGCCCCAATATGATAATATAGAAGAAAAACGAAGGGAGAGCCGCCGTGACAAACCTTGAAATAGAGCGCAAATACGTCATAGAAAAGCCGCAGATCGATAAAATGCGCGAGTGCGGCGCATACACCTCGAGCGAGATCGTGCAGATCTACCTTGATGCCGAGGCAGGCGTCACCCGTAGAGTCAGAAGCCGAGCTTACTCTGGCGGCAGAGTACAGTATTTTGAAACCGAGAAGCGAAAAGTCGACGAAATGTCGGCAGAGGAGCGCGAGCGCGAGATCACAAAGGCGGAATTTGACAACTTTAGTTTACAAATAGCGCAAGATACACGCCCGATAACCAAAACGCGCCACACCTTCGACTATCTCGGTCAGACCTTCGAGATCGACGTCTATCCCGAGTGGGAGCGCACCTGCATTATGGAGACCGAGCTCCCCTCGCGCGACACCGAGGTGAAGATGCCCGACTTTATCCGCATCATCGCCGAGGTCACCGGCGACAAGCGATATTCCAACGCCGCAATGTCAAAAAGCTTCCCCGAGGAGCTATAAAAAAAGCGAGCTTTTGCTCGCTTTTTTGTTATTTATGATATCTTTTTCCTGCAATGATGGTGAATGAGCGATAGAGCGCCTCGTAGAGAATCACGCGCATCAGCTGATGCGGGAAGGTCAGCTTCGATACCGAGAGCCTCGCGTCGCAGGCGGCCTTGGCGCGCTCGTCGAGTCCGTAGGACGAGCCGATAACAAGCGAGATCCTGCCACTCTTGTCGCCGCCTCTTGAGATCAGGTCGGCGAGGGCGATAGAGTCGTACTCGCGCCCCTCAACGCACAGGGCGATCTTGTAGGCATCCTTTGGCATTGCGGCGATGATCTTATCGCCCTCCGCCGCTAGCGCACGCGCGATCTCGGATCTGTCATCCTCGTTTGCGATACGCACCTCGGCGATGCTCGTCTCCTCAACTCTCGCGTACTGCGAGAGCCTTTTTTTATATTCGGCGAGCGCGTCCTTGAGGTATCCCTCCTTCAGCGTGCCGACGGTAATTATCTGCAGTATCATCGTCTTATCCTCGAGAGTCTTGAGAGTCCTGCCGCGAGTGCCGCACAGAAGGCGTCAAGCTCCTCCTTCGTGTTTCTCGGCGAGAGACTGATGCGTATCGACGAGTCTGCCTCGGCCTCGCTTCTGCCGTAGGCTATCAGCGCCGATGACAGATGCTGTGAGTTTGACGAGCAGGCAGAGCCGCTCGAGACGAAGATTCCCTCCGAGGAGAGATAGTGGAGCATCGTCTCGCTCTTGATCTTCGGGAGCGTGACGTTCAGTATGTGCGGCGCGTGACACTCGGGATTCGTCACCGAGATCTCGGCGAGTGCCTCGTCGCTTGCGAATCTTTCTATAAGATAGGAGCGAAGCTCCTCGGTCCTTGCGATGTTCTCACCGCGCGATGCCAGCGAGAGTCTCACCGCCTCGCCGAATGCGGCAATTCCGGGCACGTTCTCTGTACCCGAGCGTAAGCCCTCCTCCTGACCGCCGCCGAGGATGATGGGCGAGAGTCCGCGATCCTTGAAGATGCGCTTGTCGATGACGAGCGCGCCAACGCCCTTCGGGCCCTCGATCTTGTGAGAGGAGATGGTTATCATATCGGCGCCTATCGACTTTTTGGTGAAGGCGACCTTCATATAGCTCTGTGTCGCGTCCACGTGCAGATATGCCTCGGGGCAGCGCGACTTTATCATTTTTGCGACCGCCGCCACGTCGTAGAGAGCGCCGGTTTCGTTGTTGACCATCATGATGCTGACGAGCACAACGTCGGGCGTTAACTCCGAGAGGAGGGCACCTGTGTCAAGTTTTCCGTCCTTTGTGGGTATGTATGCGACCTTCAGGCCGAGGCTCTCGGCGCGCTTTATGGGCTCGGACACCGAGGCGTGCTCGCCGAGGGTGGTGATGATCTTTGCGCCGCGTCTGTACCTGTCCTTTGAGAGCGCGCGACCAACGATAGCGAGGTTGTTTGCCTCGCTGCCCGATGAGGTGAATATCACCTCCGAGTCAAGACCTGCGCCGAGCGAATCAAGTATGATCTTTCGTGCGCCGTCTATCTCGCGCTCGGCCATAAGACCGAAGGAGTGAAGCGACGATGGGTTGCCCCACACGCTACGCGAAACCTCGACGTATTTGTTCAGTGCGCCCTCCGAGATCTCGGTGGTGGCGCTGTTGTCAAGATAAATAAATCTGTCCATCAGAACTCCAGCCTTGCCGCAACGTCAAGAGCCTCGCCGATGCGCTCTGCATATACAGACTCGGGCGCGGTGAAGGTGAAGGCATAGCCCTCAAAGGTGTCAACGGCGAACACCTGATAGACGTGGTACTTCACGCCGCCGAGCTCGTAGGTGTACTCGTAGGATGCCGCGGTCGCGAGATTGCCGAGAGTCACGCCCTCTGACTTGTTGACCTCGATCTCGGTGACAGTGCCGACGATGACCTCGAGCTCATTTTTGCGGTTTGCCCAATAATCCCTGATGGAGACACCTGTCGCGGTGGATTTTGATACTGTAATATTCGCGCCGTCCTCGCGCGTTACGCTGACGATGCCGTCGGAGTAGTCAACCTTGTAGTCCTTCGGAACGTACATATCAAAGCCGCAGAGCTTCTTGTCAGAGACGAGAAGGTATCCGTCAACCTCGGTGTACTCGGGAGCAGGCTCTGTGCCCGATTTGGTCACGAACTTGACGTTATCGACGATGCTCTGGAAGCTCTTTGCAAAATGGAAGTCGTAGTAGCTCTCGCCCTCGGTTCTCTCGGTGAGCTGCGCCGTGAAGGTGAAGATGTAGAATCTGCCCTCAAACTTGGCGAAGATCTGTATGGTTCTGAACTTGAAGCCCGAATATTCGTAATCGTAGGTGTACTGCAGTGCCTCCTCGGCGTTGCCGAGCTTTGTGGCGATGGGCTCACCGCCCTCGTTCTTGACCTCGATATCAAAGGTGAAGTCTGCCTTCGCCGCCTCGAAATATTCCTTTACCGTGCCCTCGGGCATCTTCGCCTCAACGAGTGTCACCGAGGTCGAGTCGATGGTGGAGACGTATGAGGATGCGATATTGCCCTGGCTCGCTACGATCCAACCGATAGGAGAGTAGAAGTAGTAGCCGATGGCATCGCTGCCGCGCACCAGCTGCATTCCGTCGGGCGCATCAGACCCCTGCGAGCATCCGCAGAGCGCGAGCAAAAGAGTTATTATTGTCAAAGCCGCTGCCGTGATTTTTTTCATTTTGTACCTTCCGTTATGTTTTTGATGTATTCCTTGAATTTATTTCCGCGCTCCTCGAAGCTCGAGAAAGCGTCAAAGCTCGTTGAAGCAGGCGAGAGCAGTACGGTGTCACCGCGTCTCGCTATCCTTATCGCCGTCATTACCGCCGAGAAGAGAGTGTCACAGAGCATCATCCGCTCGCGCAGTGCCGTAACACCGCCGATCGCCGCGGCGATCTCCTCGCGGTTTTCACCGCAGATTATTATCGCACCCGAGGTGTGCAGGAGCGGAGGTATCAGCGGTGCGTAGGATAGCCCCTTGCCCCGTCCGCCGAGAATTATATGCGTGCTCTTCGGCATCGCAGATAGCGTCACCGAGGTCCTCGCAGGACTCGAATCGATCGATGAATCGACAAACCTGACGCCGCCTGCGGTAGCTATCAGCTCGGCCCTGTGAGATGGAGTTGAGAAGTCGGAAAGAGCCTCTATCCCCCCACCCGTGTTAAATAAACCGTCCGTGAGAGCTATCGCCGAGAGGGCGTTTTTGAGGTTATGTGCCTCTTTTTTCGCGAGATTTTGCACGGGGATGACCGCCTCGCCGTTGATAGAGAGGTATTTATCCTCGCAGGTGTAGATCCTCTCGGCGAAGGGATAGCGCCGTAAAAGCTCGGTAAAGGCGTATCTGCCCGAGAATATACCCCGAGGTCTGTGCTTTTCGATCAGCGCCTCTGCCGCCTCGGTGTCGGGTGACAGAATGGCACACCCGGTATCGCGGATCAGATTCTCCTTCGCGGCGATATATGCCGCAAATGAGCCGTGCCAGTCAAGGTGATTTTCGGTTATATTGGTAATCAGCGCGCGAGTCGACCTCGGCGCGAGATATTCAAGAGTGAAGCTCGATATCTCGGTAACAAGACAATCATAGTCGCCCTCAAGTGCCGAGATAAACGGCACACCGAGATTGCCGCAGGCAAGAGCACTCACGCCGCGCCTCTTCAGTATCGCCTCGGTCATCGTGACCGTCGTGCTCTTGCCGTCAGAGCCCGATACCGCGAGAATCGGTCTATCGTAAAGGGCGAAAAACAGCTCGGCGTCGGAGCACATCCGCGTTCCCGACCGTTGCATTTTCACAAGCTCGGGGCGATCTCGCCTGACCGACGGAGAAAGGAAGAGAATATCCTCGTATGGCGGCGCAAAGCAATCCTCGCCAAGACAAAGCCTCGCGATTCCTTCCGGGCGCTCGCGCATCCTTTCATCGCGGAGCGTGAACTCAAGCCACGAAAGACGCGACAGCCTCTCGAAGATAGCGCGATTTGATCTTCCAAAGCCGAAAAGGCCGACACTTTTAACGTCCTTGAAATATAGGGACAGCTTTTCCGTGATGCACCTCGCAAAATACTTAATATTATTATATATGCACCGCGGCCTTTTTGCAAGTACCTCACGCCAAATTTTACAAAAATAAAACAATCGAATACGGCTCCCGAGGGAAGCCTTGAGGGAGCCGTATTTTGTCTTGCTGTGTTGTTTAAAATAGTGACTGAACCTATAAGCCGTGTTCTGTTCGCCTATGCGGCGCGGCAATCATCTATCTTCACTCGCCATTGCTGACGGGTTCGAGCCTTGCGGCTCTGCCACCGAGAGAATTCGGGCGAGCAGCCCGCCGATCGCTCGGCTCTCAGGGTGTTGCATCGGATAGGGTTTACAGCGGATCTATGTTGCCATAGAAACGGGTGAGCTCTTACCTCGCCTTTCCATCCTTACCACAGCTGCTATACAGAGCACAGAACGCATCTCCCTTCAGGAGATAGCTATATACGTTTTTTCGCCTCGACGTACCTATGTACGCCTATCGTCTCAAAACGTATATTCTGCACACTGTATAACAGTTGTGGCGGTTTATTTCTGTTGCACTTTCCCGCGGGTCGCCCCGGGCGGACGTTATCCGTTATCCTGCTCTTTGATGCACGGACTTTCCTCGCGATAAGACCTTTCGGCATGATATCGCGCGATTGCCCGGTTCAGTCGGATAAATTATAGCAGAAAGCGCAGGATTTGTCAAGGAGCAAAATGTAAAAGCCGCCTCACCCACGGTACACCCCCTACACTATAGTGTAGAATAGAGAGAATAATACACAAAAAAGAGCCCTCGCCACCGAGAATAATCGCATAAAAGCAACAAAGTTGATAAATTTTCCACAATCCTCTTGTATATTAGAAAAGAATGTGTTATAATTTACGGTGGAAGAGAAGGGACTCTTCCGCACAAGTCAGTTTATAAAAAAATTTTTATATTTTGGAGGATTTTCAAAATGGCAAATGTTAAGGTTGCAATTAACGGCTTTGGCCGTATCGGACGTCTCGCTTTCAGACAGATGTTCGGCGCAGAGGGTTACGAGATCGTAGCTATCAACGACCTCACCAGCCCCAAGATGCTCGCTCATCTTCTTAAGTACGACACCGCACAGGGCACCTACGCTCTTGCAAGCACCGTATCCGCTACCGACGACAGCATCACTGTTGACGGCAAGACCATCAAGATCTACGCTGAGAAGGACGCTGCTAACTGCCCTTGGGGCGAGCTTGGCGTTGACGTAGTTCTCGAGTGCACCGGTTTCTACTGCTCCACCGAGAAGTCTATGGCTCACATCAACGCAGGCGCAAAGAAGGTTGTTATCTCTGCTCCCGCAGGCAAGGATCTCAAGACCATCGTATTCGGTGTTAACGAGAACACCCTTACCGCTGATGACAAGATCATCTCCGCAGCTTCCTGCACCACCAACTGCCTTGCTCCCATGGCAAAGGCTCTCAACGATGCATATCCCATCCAGTCCGGTATCATGACCACCGTTCATGCTTACACCGGTGACCAGATGATCCTCGACGGTCCTCACAGAAAGGGCGACCTCAGAAGAGCACGTGCAGGCGCACAGAACATCGTTCCCAACTCCACCGGCGCTGCAAAGGCAATCGGCCTCGTTATCCCCGAGCTCAACGGCAAGCTTATCGGCTCTGCACAGAGAGTTCCCACCTGCACCGGTTCTACCACTATCCTCGTTGCAGTTGTTAAGGGCACCGACGTTACCGTTGACTCCATCAACGCAGCAATGAAGGCTCAGGCTTCCGCATCCTTCGGTTACAACGTTGACGAGATCGTATCCTCCGACGTTATCGGTATCTCCTACGGTTCTCTCTTCGATTCCACCCAGACCATGGTTGCAAAGATCTCTGACGATACCTATCAGGTTCAGGTAGTTTCTTGGTACGACAACGAGAACTCCTACACCAGCCAGATGGTTCGTACTATCAAGTACTTCGCAGAATTGGCTTAAGATAACTCGCTGAATATCAGCGCAGACCAAAAAGACCCGCTTCGGCGGGTCTTTTTTAGCGCCAAGCGAAAAGCTCGCCATAGGTGACTATGCCTTCGCTTTCCCCTCGCGCTTCTGCACTAATCTTCAGCGGTTCTCTTATGCCAATTACACTCGCATAATTAAAGACCCGCGCATTTTGCAAGAGAACAAAAGAGCCACTCACACGAGTGGCTCTTTTTAGGTAGGCTGTCAGATGCCCAAAAGATATTCGGGCGAGACGTTTAAGACCTTGCAGAGTGCTGCAAGCTCGTAGTCGGCAACAAATCTTGTGCCGATCTCTATGCGGCTGACGCTGTCTCGCTCGATGTTGATACCCTCAACCTGCAGTCTTGCCGCAAGATTTTCCTGCGAGAGGCCTTGCTTTTTTCTCGCTTGCTTTACTTTTTCGCCGCAAATATTTTTCTTTCCGTTAAAGTCGTAAATCTTCATATTACCCCGCTTTTTGTGTGAATGATAAGAATTTACTTGACTTTAACATATTTTTTTGCTATAATTGTGTTAAAGATAAGAAATTTGAAAATATTTGAGCCTTGGAGAAATATAAGATGGATCAAATCGGTGTAATTAAAGAAATAGATCGACTCGGCAGAATAGTTATTCCAAAGGATTTGAGGGACAGATACCTATTTGAAAACAAGGTCGAGGTCGTTGCCACCAAGGAAGGAATACTTATAAAAAATCCCGAATACCGTCTCGAGAGGATAAAAGCGGCCGACGAACCTTGACGCTTTGACATATTTTCGCTCCGCGCTTTGCGGAGCGTTTTGTTTTGTTCTGAACGACCGTAGGGGTCGGCAGTCTACTGCGGTTCGGTCACGCTCGAGGGAAAACAACGCACCGTGTTGTTTTCTTACACTCTCGCGCCGCTTCGCTACCCCGACGACCAGAGACCAAAAGTAAAGTAAATATAAACATTCCGCCCACTCGGTTGACAACGGGGCGCGGTTGTGGTAAAATAGAGAGGATTTTAGTTTATTTTACGCTTTTCCTCGCGAAAGGAGAAAAAATATGGAAGATATGGAGCGCTACGGCGACTATAACGAGGTGGACGAGTCCCCCTCGAAAAATCCCGTGACCACGGTGCTTAAGGTCGTGCTTATGGCGGTTTGCTTCTTGGTTATAGGCTTTCTGATTTTCAGAATCATCATTTTCAATTATTATCCGAGAGAGATAAAGAATCTTTACTTCAGCGACGCGCTCACCGCGTACTACAGCTCGGTGGACGGCGATATGGAGGTTCTCACGCAGGAGCTCCGCGCGCCCTATGACGATGAGGACGCAGGCAACTTCTTCTGCGACAATCTTCTCGTCGTTACCGAGGCGGATCATTTGCAGATATCTCTGCGCTACAACGATGCGATCCACGCGACCTTCCTCGAGAAGTACGGCGTTGATATTTCCGAGTCGGGCTTCGATGCATTCACCTTCAGACTCGTCCGCAATCCCGAGACAGAGGATGGCGAGCCCGTGGTGCTTGCCGAGAATCCCGAGATCATCACCGACTCCCTCATTATGTACCGCTACGCGAAGCTCGTCTTTGACGGAGTTGAGTTCGGTCTCGACGAGGGAGAGAACAAGGCAGAGTGGATCCGCCTTGAGATAGAGCTTGGGGGCACAGAGAAGCCGACCGTCTTTATGATCCCAGTCTATGAGAATCACTCGGATTACTCCTCCTTCGACGAGTATAAGCTCTCTGCAAAGGAGCGCCCCTGATGATATCTCCCTTCAGAATCAATCCGAAGCCCGAGAATAACAAGGCGAAGGTGGCGGTAGCCATCCTCGGCACCCTCGGCGGTATAATCTTCCTTGTCAGTATGCAGATCGCGCGCTATCAGGGCGTGGTCGCGCTCTGCGGTATGATGCTCATAGTCGCGGCTCTGACCGTCTCGGTTAAGTATATCCTCTCGGAGTTCACCTACGAGATCACCGAGTCGGACGGCGAGTGGCTTTTCGTCGTTGGACAGCAATCCGGCAAGCGATATACCACCCTCTGCCGCGTAGGTCTTGCCTCGGTGGTATCCATCGAGAAAAAGAAGCGAGGCGAGAAAGACGACGACGGTCTCTATTTTGCCGATCAACGTCTGGCAAATGCCGTTTTGCGTAGCAATTTGATTCACAAGGAGCATCAGCGCTACTTCTATCTTCCCACCATGATGCCGAGCACCTACTACGTTATGACGGTCGAGAACCGACACGAGAAGGCAAAGATCGCCCTCCAGCTTACCGACGGTATGGCAGACCTCCTCCGCACCTACGCCGAGGAAGCGCGCCTCCTCGCCCCCAACGACGAGGACGAGGAATAACCTTCCCCGAAGAATAACAAAAAGCCCACAACCGTGGGCTTTTTTTCTTTGTTATCTACCAAAATCGAGCAGATTTTCGACCTCGGCGAAGCTCTGCGGAGCGCTCTCGTCGCCTCGCTCGATCGACTCGGTGATCTCGCAATACTTGAGATAGCGCAGGCGCGAGACGAGGAAGTTCTCGATCCAATACTCGAAGCGCGTACCCTCCGACAAATGCTCAAGCGCGCGCATTTTTTCATACATCGGTGCGCCGTCAGAGGCATCGCGCCAGGTGTCAACGAAGGCGAAATCATATCTCTCGCGCGGCATCTCGCACTCGGCGTACTCAAAGGCGTCGGCACAGATTATCCGCAGCTTCTCGGGATGCTCAAAGTAGGGAAGTATGTATCGCTCGAAGAGCCTTATCACGTCGGCGCTCTTTTCGACCACGGTTATCGACTCAACCTCGTCCTTTCGCGCCACCATATAGGCGTAGTATCCGAGCCCGAGACCAAAGGTCACGACCTTGCCCCGCGCCGCCTCGATCGCCTCGTCGCAGGTGTCGAGATCCACGGGTGTGAGCGTCATCCACTCGTTGCCGCCCTCGAGCACGGCAGGGAAGTCAAACCTCTCGGCAAAGAAGCCAAGCGGCGGCACCTCGGTGTAGTCCGCGCCCATTATCATATCGCCTGCGATCACCGCGCGGTAGGGCTCGTAGGACTCGAGCCGAAGCTCCCAGTCGCCGTCAACAACGTTCTCTATCTTCACGTTCTTGTAGTAGGGGTTTTCGGTGTAGCGAGAGGGATCCATCATCCTCACCGACGGGGTGAGATAATCCATAATTATGCGCCTGTCCTCGACGCCGCGGTCCATATCAAGGCCGAAGGCCTCGGAGAGTATGGCAACGATGGCCTCCTCGCGCGTTATTACGCCGTCCTCGGTGAGCGTGTCCACCATCTCGGCGGTTATGAGCTCGGGGAATCTCTCAAGATAGGTCGCGTACATCTGCGTGATCCTGCAATTACGCGATACCGTCTCGGCGAGCCTCTTCATTTTTTGTATATCGGAATAGTTCATATAACCTCCGGGGAGCGTAGGGTTCGGTGCTAAAATCACTATTATTTTAGCACTCTTTTAAAAAAATGTCAACGAAAAAGCACAAACCGCAAAAAACCACTTGAAAAAACAGTTTACAAATGTTATACTGTAATAGTCAGATTAAGAAGGGAGGTGCGCATAAATGAGACTTCATGACGCTTTCGTCCGCCGTCAGCTCGAGATAACGAGCGGTGTCACGGACAAGCTCTCGCTCGCCGCGGCACGTCGCGCGCAGGATACCTTGGGATCACTCGTGTGCTTTACTCACAGACAAGACGTCGTAGAGCAGCAAAAAGAGAATAACGGTATGCGTGCCGTCCTTGCGATTCCCCGCGATGAGCTTCGCGGAGGAATAGTGCTCTATATTCACGGCGGCGGATACACCTGCGGCAGCCTTGACTACGTTCGCGGCTGTGCCTCTATGATCTGTGCCGAGCTCGGCATCAGAGTCTTCGCTCCCGAGTACCGCCTCGCCCCCGAGCATCCCTATCCTGCCGCTATCGACGACGTCCACGCGGCGTACCGCTGGGTAATGGAGATGGGATACACCCCCGACCGCATCGTTCTCGCAGGCGAGAGCGCCGGCGGCGGACTTTGCTACGCACTTTGTCAGAGACTGCGCGAGTGCGGTGATCCTATGCCTGCCGGTATTGTGGCACTCTCCCCCTGGTGCGATCTCACCCTCGTCGGCGAATCCTACGAGGCCAACAAGCAGAGCGACCCCTCGCTCTCGAAGAAGCGCCTTGAGTTCTTCACCGACTGCTATCTCTTCGGTGAGAGCAACGCAGACGACAAGCCGATCAAGCACGTCTCGGTCGATGATGACGGGAAGAAGCGAGATCCCTACGTCTCCCCCGTCTACGCCGACCTTCGCGGAATGCCGCCGTCGCTCATTTTTGCAGGCGAGAGCGAGATACTTCGCTCGGATGCCGAGCGTATGCACGCGGCACTGAAGGAGCATGGCGCGAAGTCCACCCTTCGCATCAAGGAAGGCATGTGGCACGCCTATCTTATGTATTCTCTCGAGTCCAACCGCGAGGACTACGATCTTATATCCGACTTTATCCGTCGCGTGATGCCTAAGGACAACGAGCGCAAGCTCCGTTGGATGCATCTTGACAACGCGGCGAAGATATATCCTGCCGCGGCGACTCGCCGTTGGTCTAATCTCTATCGCCTCTCGGCTACTCTTAACGAGGATGTCGACCGCGAGGTTCTTCAGTCTGCCCTCGACGTGACGGTCAGACGTTTTCCCTCCATTGCGGTCAGACTCTGCCGCGGAGTGTTCTGGTATTATCTCGAGGAGATCCCCCGCGCCCCGAAGATCAGGGATGAGCAGGCGTATCCCCTCGTCAGAATGCCCTTCGATGACAGAAACACCTGTGGCTTCCGCGTCCTCGTCTACAAGCGCAGGATCGCCGTGGAGTTCTTCCACTCTCTCACCGACGGCACGGGCGGACTTGTGTTCCTCAAGACTCTCGTCGCCGAATATCTCTCGCAGAAGCACGGTATCGTCATCCCTGCAGAGCGCGGCGTTCTTGACCGCCTCGAGCCTCCGCGTGAGGATGAGATGCGCGACCTCTTCCCCGAGAATGCGGCACCCGTTGGCAGCGGCGACCGCTATAAGACCGATGCCTATCGCCTTCTCGGCGAGTACGAGCCCGACGGCTTCTGCCATAACGTCACCTTTATTATGGACTCCGAGCTTCTGCGTAGCAAATCGCGCGAGCTTGGCGTGACGGTCACTGCCTTTATGGCGGCGGCGTTCACTATGGCGTGTATCGAGCTCCAGAACGCCGATTGCCCGAGGCTTGTGAAGCAGAAGGAGGTCAAGGTGCAGATGCCGGTTGACCTGCGACGCATCTTCGGTGGAAATACGCTTCGTAACTTCGCCTATTTCAGCATCCCGAGCATAGATCCGAGACTCGGCGAGTACACCTTCGAGGAGGTTGCCGACATCATAACGCGCTTCATGCAGCTCGATATCACGAAGAAGAGCATGAGCGCCAAGATCCACCCCAACGTCAAGGACGAGCAGAATCCGCTTCTGAAGATCGCACCTCTGTTCTTAAAGAACATAGTCATGAAGACGGTCTTCAACCTTGTGGGAGAGAAGACCTCGACGCTCTCGCTCTCCAACCTCGGCATCGTGGATATCCCCGATGTGATGCGCCCCTATATCGATCACTTCGACTTCGTCCTCAGTCCGCAGTCATCCGCCCCCTATAACGCAGGTATGATCACCTACGGAGGTATGGCGCGACTCAATATAATCAGAAATATCAGAGAGCCGAGGCTCGAGCGCGCACTCTATGAGGTGCTTCGCTCACGCGGCGTTAAGGTCAAGGTGGAGAGCAACTTCCGCACCCCACCCACGAATAACAGCGAAAAGGAGGTATAATATGTACTGTGTAAAATGCGGAGTAGAGCTGGCAGACAGCGAGCGCGTCTGTCCCCTCTGTGAAACTCCGGTTTATTTTCCCGACCTCGATCCTAACCCCGAGACTCCTTATCCGAAGGAGAAAAAGAGCAAGGAGCACAGCCACAGAGCTCTCATCTGCTTTATTATAACCTGCTTTTACGTCATTGTGGCGGCGATTCCGCCTCTTTGCGATTTTAACCTCAACGACAGGCTTACCTGGTCGGGCCTTGTTATCGGAGGTATGCTTCTGTTCTACCTCTTCTTTATCCTCCCGTCTTGGTTCAAGCGTCCCACCCCGGCGATCTTCGTGCCCTGTAGCTTTTTGGCGATAGCGCTTTATCTGCACTACATCAACTATTACGTAGACGGCAATTGGTTCTTCTCCTTTGCCTTTCCCGTGACGGTTGCGGCAGGATTGATATGCTCGGCCGTGTCCATTCTTGATTTCTATCTGAAAAAAGGAAAGCTTTACATCGCGGCAGGCGCGATCATATCGATCGGCGCGTTCTGTCTTTTTCTCGAGTATTTCCTGCATCACGCCTTCAGCATTCACGATAAGATGGTCTGGTCGCTCTATCCCGCGAGCGTCTTTACGCTCATCGGTATTATGCTGATAATCATCGCCGTCGTGCGTCCGATCAAGGAGCAGCTTACAAAGATCTTCTCGCTTTAAGCTAATATCTCTGATGCCGATTTTGTAAACTAAAGTTTGCAAAATCGGCTATTTTTATCGCAAAAACTTAACACGGGTGGCATCTTCGACCAAAATTTCGCAAAACACGCCTTGCATAATAAAAGCGGGGCGAATTTGTCACTTTTACCCAAAAATAATAATTCTCATTGACATTCGCCTGCGTCTGGTATATAATATTTATAATAAATATGCTTTAGAGGACTCCATGAGCCTGTTTGAAAATAGTCACAGTCACGCCGAGGCGTGCGAGGGAAGGCATCCTCTTCCCGAGATAGATGCGGTGGTGGGCGTCGAGACAGACGCGCTTCTGTTCCGCGATGCGAGATCGGTTGCAGACGCCGCGAGCCTCGTCTATTATACCGACAAGGTCGTCCTCGTCACAGGTGGCGGAGGAACGATCGGCAGCGAGATCTGCCGCAGAGTTGCCGCCTTATCGCCGCGGAGGCTTATAATTTTCGATATTTACGAGAACAGCGCCTACGAGCTTCAAGAGGAGCTGATGGCAGAGTATGCAGGCAGGCTCAACCTCGCAGTCGAGATCGGCTCGGTTCAGGATAGAGCGAGGCTCGCCGCCGTGTTCTCGCATTACAGACCCGAGGTCGTGTTCCACGCCGCCGCGCACAAGCACGTGCCGCTGATGGAGCATAGTGCCTCCGAGGCTATAAAGAACAACGTTTTCGGCACCTGTAACGCCGCAGATATGGCGGAGAGGTACGGTGCTTCGAAATTCATACTCATTTCAACCGACAAGGCAGTGAGTCCAACGAGCGTCATGGGCGCGACCAAGCGTATGTGCGAGAGCGTCGTTCATTGCCGCACCGACTCGCAAACGGTGTTCTCGTCGGTCAGATTCGGCAACGTTCTCGGCTCGAACGGCTCGGTCATTCCGCTTTTTAAGCGGCAGATCGCGAGAGGCGGCCCGATCACCCTCACCGATAAGCGTATGACGAGATATTTTATGACCGCAGGTGAGGCCGCAAGCCTCGTTATGCAGACAGGCTGTATGGCAGAGCAGGGCGAGCTCTTCGTTCTCGATATGGGCGAGCCTGTACGCATACTCGATCTTGCCGAGCATATGATCAGGCGCTCGGGACTCGAGCCCTACCGCGATATAGATATCGTCGAGATCGGACTTCGTCCGGGTGAGCGACTCTGCGAGGAGCTTCTCACGAGGGACGAGAGCCTCGTTCCGACCTCAAACGGTATGATCCTCGTCAAGCGCGCGGATCCGTCGTCGCGCGAGGCGGTGGAGGACGGACTTGATATGCTTCGCCGCGCGATCCTTGCGGCAGAGGACGAGCTTTGCTCACCCTCGCTCATCGACGCCTTGCAGAAGGTCGTCCCCGAGTTTTGCCCATCCGCGCCAAGCGACGAAAAATCGGCTAAAAGGTAAAAAACGGGTGAAAATCACACCCGAATCGCATAAATACGGAGAAAGGAGGAGGATTCCTTGTACAGACTGAAAATCAAAGACTTTAAACTGAATATCGACGACAGAGTAGGTGTCAAGGGCGTGCTTCCTTGCTCTCTCTGTACCGCTCTCGCGGCGGCCGATGGGTGCGAGCCCTGGCAGGTCAACACCGACGTTGGTATGGTAGAGTTTGCAGGCGTCATCGAGATAGAGCCTCACGTTCTCGCTATGAAGCACGTCTGCCTGCGCCTCTCGGGCGTCTCCGAGCCTGCCGAGGTCATCCTCAACGGCAAGGCCATATCCACTCCTGATAGCCGCGACCGAATTTACGTTTATAACGTAAAGGACAGGCTCTTCCCGGGATATAACACGGTTTCTATCAGATTCTCCCGCTCCGAGCGAGGCGAGTCTCCCTCCGGCATCAGATTCCGCGATGGCGACGTCTACGATCCCGCCATCGAGAGCGTGAGCCTGCTTGCCTTTAACGCCGCCGCTATCAGTAGCGTCAACGTGACGCAGACACACGGCGAGGGCGGCGTGACTCTTAACGTAAATATGGGTATGATCGGCGACAGAAGTGAGGTTCGCGCCGTTGCTACCCTCGTTTCCCCTACGGGAAAGATATACTACAGCGGCCTTGCCGACGGCTCGGGCGCTATCAGTATTCCCGATCCGCTTCTCTGGTGGCCGTCGGGAATGGGAGTTCCCAATCTTTACGATCTGGCGGTCAATCTCTACCACGGCGACAGCGCCGAGGACGTCTTTGAGATGCGCGTCGGACTTCGTGACCTTGCCGTCTCGACAGAGTCGGGCTCGATGTCGGTCAGCGTTGGCGGCGTGCCCGTATTCCTCAAGGGTATGCGTATTCTCCCCGAGAGATTCGGCGCAGAGTTCGCCGATCCCGAAAGACTAGCCACGGTCATCGCCTCGGCGGCGAGGGCAGGCGTTAACGCCCTCTACGTGTCGCCCTATGGCAAGGCACCGAGCGACAGATTCCTCGAGCTCTGTGACGAGCAGGGAATCCTCGCCGTCATCGGCGTCAGCGACAGAAGCCCCTCCGAGAATTCGCCCGACGACGCCGCAAAGCGCGAGATCGTCGACGGCCCGAGACGTATATCCTACCACGCCTGCCTTGCGGCGTTCTATATCAACTCCGAGATCACTCCGAGCGCGAACGCGCTCCGTGAGTTTATCGAGACATATTGCTTCGGCGCGTCGGCTATCGTAGCCGCAGGCGAGCCCTACGTTGAGATGCCTCTGTCCGTGCCAGGTGCGCGCACTCTGCGCGAGCTCCTTGCCGACGGTGAGGAGAACGTCCTCTCCTATGCAGGCGAGATGGCGACCGAGCCTCGGGGAGAGCTCCCGACGTCGCTTCTTTCGATGAGCGCAGAGTACAAGCTCCCCGCAGGCAACCGCTCGCTCGCATATCTCTCACAGCTTGCCGCGCTCGACTGTCTCGAGAGCCGCCTTTCCGGTGCAAGAGCCTCAGGCGCGCGCTACTTCTTCGCCGACAGGCTCGGCGACTCGCGTCCGCTCATCTCCTCCTCCTCGCTCGATTACTTCGGCAGATGGAAGGCCTCGCATTACGGCATTCTGCGCCTCTTCTCGCCCGTTGTGGTACTGCATAAGCGCGTAGGACATTCGGTGACCTTCACCGCCTACAACGATAAGCTGAAGAGCTATAGTGGCACGCTCACCTATCGCGTGCTCGACTCGGATAACCTCGAGCTCTACCGCGGCACTCTCGAGTGTCAGGACCTCGCCCCTGCGAGCTCGCGCGAGCTCGGCACGCTGAACTTTGCCGAGTACGTCGACGGCTACGAGCGCGAGAGATACCTCGTCTACTCCTATAACGACGGCATCCGCACGAGAGAGGCAACCGTCCTCTTTGTGCCGAAAAAGCACTTCAAGTTCAGAAATCCCCTCATCCGCGCTACCGTCAGCGGTAGCGGAAAGCACTTTGACGTGACGCTCTATTCCGCGGGATTTGCAGGCAAGGTTTGGCTGCAGTTTGCGAATACCGACGCCGTCTTCAGCGAGAACGGCTTTGATATTACAGATAACGCACCCAAGCGTATCTCCTTTGAGACCTCGGAGACCGTCAGCGCCGAGCGCCTTGAATCCGAGATCGATATCATCTCTCTATACAATGCGGGCAGACAGCCCGCATCAAAATAGACGAAACGATAATAAAACATTTGGAGGAAATAAAAATGTCAAAGTTTTTTGGTGAATTCAAGAAATTCATAACCCGTGGCAACGTAGTTGATATGGCTGTCGGTGTTATCGTAGGTAGCTCCTTTACCGCGATCGTGAACGCCCTGAGCAATAACATTCTCAAGCCCTTTATCAACTATCTTCTCGCGATCGCCTTCGGTGAGGGCGCTCTTGCGGATGCGTTTACCTTCCTTAAAAAAGAGTACGTTATGGTTGACGGCGTCGCAACCACCGAGGTCGACCTTGCGAGCTCGATCTACATCGATTGGGGCGCGTTCATCAACGCGATCATCAACTTCTTCCTCGTAGCATTCGTCCTCTTCATCATCGTCAAGGTCTTCAATAACCTCAGAGACGGACACAAGAAGTGGGCAGAGGACGTTCTCGACGACATTCCCACCAAGGAAGAGAAGCGCGAGATGAAGAAGCAGGGCATCAAGCTCTGCGACAAGAAGGCCGTAAAGGCATTCCTCGACGAGAAGGCAAAGAAGGAAGCCGAGGCAAAGGCGGCAGCAGAGGCAGAGGCGGCAGAGAAGGCTCGCCTTGAGAGACTCGCCAACCCCACCACCGAGGATCTTCTCAAGGAAATCCTCGCCGAGCTCAAGAATAAGTAAGCCGAGCAAAAAACACCAACACAAAAAGCGGAGAGCTGATGCTCTCCGCTTCATTGTTTATATGCAATAAATTATCTGAGGCCTGCCGCGCCGATGATGCCGGCATCGTTGCCGAGAACTGCGGTAACAACCTTAGTCTTGTTCATGTTGTTTCTGGTGTACTGCTCGCTCTCAACGATCTCAAGAAGAGGCTTGGTGAGGTACTCCTTCTCGTTGCAAACACCGCCCCCGATGGTAAGGATCTCGGGCTGGAAGATGTTGATGATGTTGGTGATACCCTCTGCGAGATACTTGATGTACTCGTCAACGACCATCGCGCCGTGCTTGTCGCCGCGCTTCATAGCGTTGAATGCGGTTCTCGCGCTGACCTTGCCGTCCTTTTCCGCCTCATCGAAGAGAAGCGAGGGGATGCCCTTGAGCTTGAGCTCATTCATCTTCTCCTTGGTCATTCTGGAGAGACCGGTAGCCGAGGAATAAGCCTCCCAGCAGCCGCGTCTGCCGCAGGAGCACTGTCTGCCGCCTGCAACGATAACGATGTGGCCGAGCTCTGCGCCCGCGCAGTTGATACCGCCGTCAAAGATCTTGCCGTCGATGATAACACCGCCGCCAACACCTGTGCCGAGGGTGATCATTACAGAGTTTTTCGTGCCCTTTGCCGCGCCTGCGAGAGCCTCGCCGAGTGCCGCCGCGTTCGCGTCGTTAGCGATGAGGACCTTCTCAACGGGAAGGTACTTCTTGAATATCTCTG
Source organism: Eubacteriales bacterium (assembly GCA_045643725.1). Classification (GTDB taxonomy): domain Bacteria; phylum Bacillota; class Clostridia; order Oscillospirales; family CAG-272; genus UBA1740. The sequence continues at coordinate 19,826 of JAZRFQ010000047.1, forward strand.
CGATAGGGAAGTTAAGGAAGGGGAGGTTGTTCGCGTACTCAACGACGCCGGTCTTGGAGTTAGCCGCACCGGGAGTAGCGATACCTACGGATGCGATATCGTTAACAGTCAGACCGTTTCTCTTGATGATCTCTGCGGCAAGATTTGCCATATCACGAACGATAAGCTCGCCGTCTCTGTCCGCGAGGGTGGGTACGGAGCCCTTGTCGATCATTTTGAGCGATTCGTCGCAAAGTCCAACGGCGATATTAGTACCGCCAAGGTCAACACCGATAGTATACATAGTGGTTCTCACTTTCTTTTTTTGTTAATCAACACTCATATTATAGATAAATAACGCGGCTTTGTCAAGCAGTTTTGTATTTTTTAGTGCTTTTGACTCTCCGTTCATAAAAAGTTAACAATTTTCTTGCGCCTACCTATTGAAAAATACACGAAAAAGGTATAGAATATATCGGGTGCGAAAAATGGACAAGCCAAGCACCCCGAAAATACGAAAAAATAAGTTAAAAAGAGGATAAAAATGGCAAGATTCGTTTATGCGGATAATGCGGCAACAACGCCTGTTTCTCCCGAGGTCATCGCCGCTATGCAGCCTTGCTTTGAGACCGCTTGGGGCAACCCCTCAAGCATGCATTCAAAGGGAATTGAGGCAGAGAGATTGCTCATAGACGCCAGAGCGCGCATCGCGGCTACTCTCGGATGCAAGCCCGGCGAGATATATTTCACATCCTGCGGCACAGAGTCTGATAACTGGGCTATAAAGGGCGCGGCAAAGCGCCTTCGTGCGAAGGGAAGAGATCACATCGTTACAAGTGCGATAGAGCACCACGCCGTTCTTAACGCCTGCGCCGCGCTCGAGCGCGAGGGCTTCAGCGTTACCTATGTCGGCGTTGATGCTGACGGAGTTGTGAAGCTTGATGAGCTCCGCGAGGCAGTAACCGATAAGACCGCACTCGTTGCGATTATGTACGCGAACAATGAGGTCGGCACGCTTCAGCCCATCTCCGAGATCGCAGAGATCGCTCACGCGAAGGGCGCGCTTATGTTCACCGATGCCGTTCAGGCTATCGGCAACGTTCAGATCAACCTTGCGACCCTCGGCGTTGATATACTCGCGCTTTCGGGACACAAGATCCACGCCCCCAAGGGCATCGGTCTTCTTTATATAAGAAACGGCGTCTCGCTCGTCAACCTTATCGACGGCGGCGGACAGGAGCGTAGCAAGAGAGGCGGTACCGAGAACCTTCCCTATATCGTTGGTCTTGCAAAGGCTCTTGAGATAGCACAGGCGAGGGTTTCCGAGCTTGATAGCGTACGCGCAAAGCGCGACAGACTCATCGACGCACTCACGAAGATCCCCTATTCCAAGCTCAACGGACACAGAACGAACCGCCTTGCAGGCAACGTGAACATCGGCTTTGAGTTTATCGAGGGTGAGGGAATGCTTCTGCTTCTCGACGCGGCAGGAATCTGCGCCTCCACAGGCTCGGCTTGCTCCTCTGCGGCACTTGAGGCATCGCACGTTCTTATCGCGATGGGCGTACCCCACGAGCGCGCACACGGCTCGCTCAGACTTTCCATATCACACGAGACGACCGACGAGGACGTTGATTATATCATCGAGACTCTTCCCGGCATAGTTAAGAGACTCCGCGAGATGAGCCCCCTCTGGGAAGACGTAGTAAAAGAAAAAGGAGATTGTTATGCAGTACAGTGAAAAGGTAATGGATCACTTCACCAACCCGAGAAACGTAGGTGAGATCGAGAATGCCGACGGCGTTGGCGTAGTAGGCAACGCAAAGTGCGGCGATATAATGAAAATATACCTCAAAATAGAGAACGACGTCATCACCGACTGTAAGTTCAAGACCTTCGGATGCGGCGCGGCTATCGCGACCTCGTCTATGGCTACCGAGCTTATCAAGGGACACACCATCGATGAGGCGCTCAAGCTTACCAACAGCGTTGTTGTTGAGGCACTCGAGGGACTTCCTCCCGTCAAGGTTCATTGCTCGGTTCTCGCCGAGGAGGCGGTTAAGACCGCAGTTGCCGATTATTACACCAAGATCGGCAGACCCATTGACTTCGAGATAGAGAAGAGCCACGAGGACTAATACCCGAAAGTGCGGCTGATGCGAGCGAAAAAACGACGGAAGAACAAACCGCCGCGCCTCGACCAGCCGCACTCTTAATTTAACACGGTATGGCACTAAATGGCGAAAATGTAAATTAAACTTTACAAAAACCAAGAAAAACAGCACCCTGAAGAAAGGACCTGCTATGAGAATTCTTGTTGGAATGAGCGGTGGCGTTGACAGTACCTACGCCGCATATAAGCTCATAGAAGAGGGGCACGAGGTGTGCGGCGCTATCCTTGTGATGCACGACTACACCGAGGTTTCTGCCGCCGAGGCTTCTGCCGCGGCTCTCGGCATCCCTCTATATAATATTAATTGTAGAAAACAGTTCGAGGAGGCCGTTGTCTCCGATTTCATCGACGAGTACCGTCACGGCAGAACCCCGAATCCTTGTATCGTTTGTAACAGTAAGGTTAAGTTTGATTGCCTGCTCGATTTTGCTCTCGAGAACGGCTTTGACGCTATAGCTACCGGTCACTACGCCAAGCTTTCCAAAACCGAAGGCGGCAGATATTGTATCAGCGACTGCGCCGACGGCAAGAAAAATCAGACCTATATGCTCTGGGGACTCTCGCAGAGGGTTCTCTCGCACCTCGTTTTGCCCCTTTCGGAGATGACGAAGGATGAAGTAAGGGAAAAAACGCGCGAGAAGGAGCTTATTTCCTGGGACAGAGCCGATAGCCAGGAGATCTGCTTCATTCCCGAGGGCGATCACGCCTCATTTATTGAGTCTCGCATCGGAAAATGCGAGGAGGGCGACTTCGTCGACGAGGAGGGAAGCGTTCTCGGACGTCATCGCGGCATCATCGGATACACCGTCGGTCAGCGTAAGGGCCTCGGAATTGCCCTCGGCGCACGCGCATTCGTATCGAAGATAGATCCCGAGACCAATAGGATCACCCTTTCGTTCACCAGCGGCGAGAGTAGCGATTTCAGCGTCAGCGGCGTTGTATTTTCGGGCATCGAGCCCCCCACCGAGCCCACCGAATACGAGCTCACCGTCAAGCACAGATACCAGTCTCCGCGCATCCCCGCGCGCGTCACGTTTTATCCTGACGGTAGGGCAGAGGTGCATCTTTTAGCACCCGCGCGCTCGCTTACAAGCGGTCAATCGGCGGTATTCTATATGGGCGACTGCCTTGTAGCCGGCGGAGTCATAGATTGACGATAAATGCAGAAAATGGAAACAACTGCCATTTTTGCGCTGCAAACGCTGTAGCACACTAAAATGTGGTGTAAAATCTTCTGTAGAAAAAGCTATTCATATTTTATACAATTTGCACAAAACCCTAAAAGCCTTTTTGCACACATCGCAAAAAGGCTTTTTTGCGTCAAAAAGGTAAAATATATTTACCTAAACGAAATTTGGCGCGAAAAACTCCCAAAAATCGTTGCATTTTGCTAAATCACATTTACTTTTGCCGCGTTTGAGATGCTCGCAAAACAGCGATGTGTAAATAATTGTTTACATTTTGTGTATCGATGCTCGCTTTTTTGCCTCGACGAGCGTCATGGCGTCCCGTTCCTATTATAATATAAGTGTTGACTTTCCGCCTCGCGTGTGCTATAATTCTTACGTATATAATTACTTTGCCGCGATGATATCATCCAGCCTCCTCTTTCAGCCTGAGGATGCTCGGTGATATTATCGCCCAATAAAAGGGCAAAGCGTGTTGTATAAAAAAGTATTTCTTGGAGGAAATCAGCAAATGAAGAAAAACTTGTTCCGAAAAGTCCTTTGTTTCATTCTTTCGGTGACAACTTTGTTCGGTGCTGTTGGCGTTTCGGCTGCTGCCGGATCGCTGAAGGGTGAAAATAGCACCTCGGCAACGCTTGAAGAGATGCAAGCTCTTGTCGACACCAAATCCTACGCCGCGTACAAGCAGCAGTACGCTCACGTAGTGAACAAAGAAGGACTGCCCTCGATCTCGGTAGACGTGCTCAACTTTGATGGCAACGCCGTGATCGTAGACAGTAGCCTTGAGAAGTTCGAAGGCATCAACAATCCGCACGATCCTGCATGGACCGAATTCGGTAAGGAGAACGAGGGCGCAAGCGTCTATCTCCCCGCCGACGGCTCGGTTACCTGGCAGTTCGCGATCAACGATAAGGATCTCGCAGGCCTTTACAACCTCAAGATCGTTTACTACAACTGCAAGACCGATGAGAGCAGTATCAGCTCCATCGAGAGAAAGCTCTTCATCAACGATAAGGTGCCCTTCAGTGAGGCGGCAACCCTTACTCTCTCGAAGAACTGGGTATACGATAACGCAGACGTTGTAGTTCACGCAGAGCCTATCTCCACCGATCTCTCCGACGGTGTTCACACCAGATACGAGAGAGAGGCGGCAAAGAAGGGCGCTACCGGTCAGTATCAGAAGATAGTTGACTATGTTGAAGGCGGCAAGATCGTCAAGACCGTTACCTATACTATTACTCAGGACATCAACGGCAACTCCATGTCGCCCGAGGTTACCGAGACTTGTAAGTGGAACACCTACATTTGCTCCGACCCCAGCGGCTATGAGAGCGAGTACCTTGAGTTCTATATTCCTTACGGTAGCCACACCTTCACGCTTCAGGCTGAGCGTGAGCCCGTAATCATTAAGTCCATCGAGTTCGTTCCCGCAAAGAGTGCCGAGGTTAACGTTCCCGGCTACGATGAGGTTATGAACCAGTATGAGGCAAATGGTTACAAGCCCGCAACCGGCGGCGAGATCATCAAGCTTGAAGGTGAGTTCCCCAACTTCGTTTCGGACTCCTCCATTTCCTCGTCCAACGATAACACCTCCGCTGCTACCTATCCCGTCGTTTCCAATGCACAGCTGCATAACGTTATCGGCGAGACCAGCTACAGCTCCATAGGTCAGTGGGCGGCTTACAAGTTCACGGTTAACGAGACCGGACTTTATAAGTTCGCAATGAGATATAAGCAGTCTGCCCTCCAGGGTATGTTCATCTGCCGTAGCGTGAAGCTCTCGGGTGGACATTACGGTGAGACTCCCCAGCTTCCTTATGCAGAGGCAGCTAACGCAGAGTTCCACTACAGCGAGGATTGGCAGGTAAGCTACCTCTCCAACAGAGAAGTAGGCGACTTCCAGTTCTACTTCGAGGAGGGTGTAGAGTACACCATCTATCTCGAGTGTGCACTCGGAAGCCTTAGAGAGTACATCCAGAAGGTTGAGACGTCTCTTCTCAACATCAACAACGATTATCTTACCATCCTCAAGCTCACCGGTAGTGATCCCGACCAGTACGGTAACTACAACTTCATCGGCATTATGCCCGAGGTTCTCGTGTCGCTTCTTGAGGAGGCGAGAAATCTCACCAAGGTTGCAGACGATCTCGCAGAGATCTGCGGAACCAACGGTTCTCACCTTGCAACCCTTGATAATATCGCACGTATCCTCGATAAGATGGGTAGAAACGACGGTGTGGACATTCCCACCAACCTTTCCACTCTGAAGACCTACCTCGGTACTCTCGGTACCTGGATCAACGACTCCAAGGCATCCAAGCTCGTGCTTGATACCATCTCGGTTGTTCCCGCCGACATCGCCATCAAGGAAACCGGCATCAAGGCGAATGCAGGCTTCTTCGCAAGCCTCTGGCACGAGATCAAGGCGTTCTTCAGCTCCTTCTTCGTTGATTACGACGCGATGGGTCTTACCAGAACTCCCGATGCTAACACCACTACCATCGACGTGTGGCTTGCAGAGGGACGTGACCAGTCTCAGATCTGGCGTACTATGATCGACGCGGCAGGCAGCTTCACCGATTCTACCGGTGTTGCAGTAACCCTGAAGCTCGTTACCGCAGGTACTCTTCTTCCCTCGATCCTTTCGGGTAAGGGTCCTGACGTATACATGGGTCTCGGTGCTGCCGACGTTATCAACTACGCTATCCGTGATGCCGTTGTCAGCATAAGCGAGGATGAGATCTTCAAGCAGGATCATTACACCTACAAGGATGCCGACGGCTACACCACCACTACCACCAAGAGAGATGACGGTAGCGTGGCATTCGAGACTATGAGCTTCGACAGACTCGTTGACGACAGATTCGTTGACGCGGCTATGGATACCGTAACTCTTCTCGACGTTGCATACGGTATTCCCCAGACCATGACCTTCGCTATGATGTTCTACCGTATGGACATCCTTGCAAGCCTTGGTCAGGAGGTTCCCGAGACCTGGGGACAGCTCCTTTCGATCCTTCCCGTTCTTCAGTCTAACAACATGGAGATCGGTGTTGCATACATCAACGCTATCGACTTCATGATCTATCAGGAGGGCGGTAACATGTGGAAGTACGCAGATCCCGACCTCTACGATTCCAGATACGCAGGTGCGAAGATCGACCTCGACTCCGAGATCGCGGCAAAGGCCTTCAACTTCACCTGCCGTCTCTACAGCGACTATTCCTTCCCCGTTTCCTACGATGCGGCTAACCGTTTCAGAACCGGTGAGATGCCCATCCTTATCGGTGACTACGTAAGCATTTACAACACTCTCGTTGTATACGCGACCGAGATCGAGGGTCTTTGGGAGTTCTGCTCGCTGCCCGGCTCTGTCAGAGCAGACGGAACCTACAACTACGACTCTCTTGCAGGCGTAACCGCAACGGTTATGCTTCACGGCTGTGAGAACAAGCTCGCAGCTTGGCAGTATATGCAGTGGGAGACCAGCGACAAGTCTCAGTCCGAGTACGGTAACAGAATGGTCGCCCTCATCGGTCCCTCCGCTAAGTATGCTACCGCAAACAAGAAGGCTCTTGAGGATCTTTCCTGGACCACCTCCGAGAAGACCGCAATCAAGGCTCAGATGGACGGTCACCTTTCCTCCATCGTTAACTATCCCGGCTCTTACATAATCAACAGATACATGAAGTTCGCATTCCTTGAAGCAGTAAACGACGGTGCGGATCCCGTTGAGGCACTCCGTAACTACGTTGACGCTATCAACGCCGAGATCACTCGTAAGCGTGAGGAGTTCAAGAGCGATAAGTTCGATCTTTGGATCGACAACGGCACCGAAGGCACCGAGCCTCCGATGAAGAACGTTGATTAACAAGACGATTTTATAAAGGAGAGAAATCATGTCACTTAAACAGACAGAAGCTAAGCGTCCAACACAGCGCTCGGAAATGTCTAAGCTTCAGTGGACATGGAAGGAGATGAAGAAGAATAAGACGGCGTACTTCATGCTTGCACCGTTCTTCCTTCTGTTCATCATATTTACCGTCCTGCCCGTTGTGCTTTCCATAATCCTCAGCCTTACGGACTTTAATATGCTCCAGCTCCCCTCCTGGAAGGGAGTCACGAACTATACGAGACTCTTCCTCGAGGATGAGATCTTCATGCTGGCTTGCCAGAACACCTTGATATTTGCGGCTGTAACAGGACCTGTGTCCTATCTTCTTTCGCTTCTTATAGCTTGGTTCATAAACGAGCTTCCTCCCAAGATCCGTGCGGTAGTAACCCTCGTCTTCTACGCACCCTCTATCTCGGGTCAGGTTTACCTGATTTGGAAGACTCTGTTCTCCTCCGACTCTTACGGTTGGGCGAACGCAACGCTTATGGATCTCGGTATTCTGAATAAACCTATACTTTGGTTTGAGGATGCAAAATACGTTATGGGTCTCTGTATCGTAGTTGCACTCTGGACCTCGCTCGGTACGTCCTTCCTGGCGTTCATCGCAGGTCTTCAGACCATCGACCGTTCTATGTACGAGGCAGCTGCCGTTGACGGTATCAAGAACCGTTGGCAGGAGCTCTGGTACATAACTCTTCCCACTATGAGACCGCAGCTTATGTTCGGTGCGGTGCTTGCGATAACCAACTCCTTCGGCTTCGGTGCTGTCGTTGACGCACTTTGCGGCTTCCCCTCGGTTGACTACGCGGCTCACACCATCATGCACCATCTCAATGACTACGGCGGACAGCGATACGAGGTTGGTTATTCCTCTGCTATCGCGGTTATCCTCTTCATAATAATGTACGGCTCGAACGTCGTTATTAAGAAGGCGCTTTCGAAGGTAGGTGAGTAACAATGGCAACTAAATTAAGAACCAGAGGACACAGAGTCGTCCTCAACAGATCTGCAGGTGGTGACACCGGTATTACCATTGCACTCACTATCATGGGACTCTTTATGTTCCTTCCCATGTACTACGTTGTAGTTCAGTCGCTCAAGCCCCTTGACGAGCTCTTTATGTTCCCCCCGAGATTCTACGTTATCAGACCTACCTTTGATAACTTCAAGGACCTTGTTACTCTTATGAGTGACTCTTGGGTTCCGTTCTCGAGATACATATTCAACACTGTATTCATTACCCTTTGCGGTACTGTAGGTAACCTGATCTTCGCATCTATGGCGGCGTACTCGCTTTCCAAGCTCCGTTTCCCCGGCAGAAGTGCGATATTCAAGCTCATCGTTACCTCGCTCATGTTCCACTCTACAGTTAACCAGGTAACTCACTTCATCATCCTTTCCTCCTTCGGTTGGATCGATACTTACCTTTCTATTATAGTACCTTCCATGGCTACTACGATGGGTCTGTACCTGATGAAGCAGTTTATGGAGTCCTCTGTTCCCGATACCGTCCTCGAGTCTGCACGACTTGACGGTGCGAGCGAGTTCAGAACCTTCCTTACTATTGCGATGCCGATGGTTAAGCCCGCTTGGCTCACTCTTATCATCGAGTGCTTCAAGACCTTGTGGAACTCCGGTGCATCCATTTACATCCATTCCGAGCAGCTCAAGACCTTCAACTATGCGATCGGTCAGATCGTATCGGGCGGTATCGCCCGTTCGGGCGCAGGTGCTGCAGCTACGGTTGTAATGATGCTCGTTCCTATTTCGGTATTCGTCCTTAACCAGAGCCAGATCATCGAGACCATGGGCTCCTCCGGTATGAAGGATTAAGGAGGTAAAGATGAAAAGTAAAATTACAAAGATTTTAGCTTTTGCACTGCTTGTGATCGTCGCGATCGGCACAGTGACAGCCTCCGCATCCGAATCCTATAACACTTACACCTATTCCATAGACGGTGAGCCTCTTGATTCCCCTGCTGCATACACTACCTCGCAGCAGGAGGTATACAACTCCACCGATATGGGACTTACCAAGAAGTTCGGCGGCAAGAAGATTGCCAGCAGTACCGACATCGCTACCGACGAGGAGGGTAAGGTATATATCACCGATCCCGACGGTAACAGAATCGTAGTCCTCAACGAGCACTTCCAGGTTATTCATACCATCAGCGGATATTACGATGATAACGGCAGATGGTGTGAGCTTAAGTCTCCCCGTGGAGTATTCGTTACCGACCCCACCATCTCTTCTACCGGCGAGGACAACATCTACGTTGCAGATACCGGTAACAAGAAGATCGTCGTATTCGACGGTGCTACCTACGAGTACGTCAGAACTATCAACAAGCCTGCGGATAATATCGTCGCTCCCGACGCATATTCTCCCACCTCTATCGCAGTTGACCTTTACGGCAGAATCTTCGTTGCATCTCCCGGAACCTACGAGGGTATCATGGTACTCTCGAGCGAGGGTCTCTTCGCAGGATACATCGGCGCGCAGAAGGTTACTCTTTCCGCGATGGACGCAGTTTGGAGAAGATTCGAGCTCATGGTTGGCGGTGCACTCACCGACATCAAGATCCAGAGCTCCTTCAACAACCTTACCGTTGATAACGAGGGCTTCGTTTACGCGACCATTTCCTTCACAGAGCAGGGCGACCTCGGTCAGCAGCTCAAGGCACTTAAGTCTAAGTCTCCCACATATTCTCCCGTTAAGAAGCTCAACTCCACCGGTAAAGAGATCATGAAGCGTAACGGCTTCTTCGATCCCTCGGGTGAGGTTGGTGCGGTGACACCTAGAGAACTTTCCACGATCACGGACGTTGCGATCGGCCCCAACGGCGTTTGGTCTATTCTCGACTCCAAGAGATCGAGAATCTTCACCTATAACGCCAACGGTGACCTCCTTTACGCATTCGGCGATATGGGTGACCAGTCGGGTAACGGTGAGAACCTTGCAGGTATCGCATACCAGACTGTTGGTGATACCACCTACATACTTACCCTCGATAACGCTTTCGGCGGTAGTATCAAGGTAACTCGTTATTCCCCCACCGATTACTGTGACACCATCATGGCGGCTATCCGCAATGAGAACGAGCACAACTACTCGGTATCTATAGACTACTGGAAGGACGTTCTTACCAGAAACAACAACTTCGACCTTGCATACGTTGGTATCGGTAAGGCACTTTACAACCTTGGCGACTACGACGGAGCAATGGAAATGCTTAAGAATGCATACGAGACCGAGGTTTACTCTCAGGCATTCGCAGCGTGGAGAAAGGATTTCCTTTCCGTATGGCTTCTTCCTATTCTTATTATAGGTATATTTGTTCTTCTTCTGTTCTTCAAGTTCCTTGGCTGGGCTAAGAAGAAAAACAAGGCTACCGCTCTTAAGGTTGGTAAAAAGACGTTTGTTGAGG
>JAZRFQ010000048.1:0-12165 GCA_045643725.1 Eubacteriales bacterium
ATTTTGCAGATGTAAAGAGAAAATGCGCAGTAATATAAGATATTGCAAGCATTTTATCTGCCGCAGATGCGGATATTTGTCACACAAAACCGTATGAGTTCGGCTCTCTTCGGCTATAGATAAAAAGGAGGGCGAGATGCAAAGACTTAACCTTTCTTACGCCGAGGGGGTCGCACAGATGCGAAAACGCCTGCGCGTCTCGGCAAGCTACGACATAATCGAGCGGCATCTGACGGTGCTCGAGCGCGATATGTGCTTTTTCTATATTGACGGCTTCACCAAGGACGGCGAGATGCAGAGGGTGATGCAGTTTCTGCTCAATCTGAACGAGGGCTTCGATGCCGAGTCAGTAGAGCGCCGTCTGCCCTACGTCGAGGTAGAGCGATCGTCGAATATAGACGCCATCGCCGTAGCGGTGCTGTCGGGACAATGCGCGGTGCTCGCCGAGAGCTTTGGCGGCGAGGCGATCCTGATCGATGCGCGCACCTATCCTGCGCGAAACACCGAGGAGCCCTCGGGCGACAGAGTTATGCAGGGATCGCACGACGGATTCGTCGAGACGCTCGTGATGAACACCGCCCTGATCCGCCGCAGAATACGCGACGAGCGGCTGACGATGGAGCACACACGCATGGACGGCGCGTCAAAGACCGACGTTGTGATCTGCTATATGTCGGGCATCGCCGACGAGGCGCTGATCGAGCGCATCAGGATCAAGCTCGCCGAGGCAAAGCCGAAGAGCATGACGCTCGGCTTCCAGAGCCTCGCCGAGTGTCTCATCCGCCGCGGATGGTGGAATCCCTTTCCCAAGATCCGCACCACCGAGCGTCCCGACACCGCCGCGGCACAGCTGATGGAGGGGAGCATTCTCCTCATCTGCGACACCTCGCCGCAGGTTATGATCCTACCGACCTCGATCTTCAGCTATCTCGAGCAGGCGGACGATTATTACTTCCCGCCTCTGACAGGCAGTTATCTGCGGATAATCAGAACGGCGATACTGATCCTCTCGGTGATAATCACGCCGCTATGGTATCTCGCCATCGAGCAGGCAGAATATCTGCCCGAGGCGCTGAAGTTCCTCGTCCCCGACGAGCCGGGGTATCTGCCGATAATTCTGCAGCTCTTTCTCTCCGAGCTCGCCATTGACGGCCTGAAGATCGCCTCGATGAACACGCCCGATATGCTCTCGAACTCGCTATCGGTGGTGGGAGCGCTACTACTCGGCGACTTTGCCGTTGGAGTTGGATGGCTCTCGGAGGACGTGATACTCTATATGGCATTCGTGGCGATCTCGAGCTTCGCCCAGCAGAACTATGAGCTCGGCTACGCCTTCAAGTTTATGCGAATGCTCACGCTCGGCCTGGTCTACCTCTTTGGCGTGCCGGGCTTCATCCTCGGAATGCTCCTCTTCGTCCTCGCCATCGCCACCAACAACACAGTCTTCGGCAGGCGGTACTATCTCTTCCCCCTGCGCCCCTCTAACCCCAAAAAAATGAAAAGCATCCTCTTTCGGTTGAAAAAGGATGACTTTGAATAGAAAAAGCGCTCCTCGATTAGAGGAGCGCTTCCCATATGTGTTATTAAAGCGTTATCCGTTTCAGTTGCCGTCAATATGTCAAAACCACGATCCTATCGTGCTAAATATGCGAACAAAGAAGTCGCCGATGGCATTAAATACACTAGCGAAGAATGCGCCGATAACATCGAACACGTTTGTTGCATATTCGACGGTGCTATCGCTATCGGGTCTCGGTTGATATTTAGGCGTGCTTCCGTCGCCCATGAGCGTAAAGCTCAGATCAAGATAGCCGCTCTCGTCCTGCGGAAGTCCCTCTAGGACGAGTTTGTATCCGCCCTCGGTCTTCTCGAACGCGCCAATGCTCGATTCGCTCATTTTGTAAGGAGTGTTTACAACGATATCAAGCGTGCCGAAGTCCGCCCAGCAGCTCGCGGGAGAAAGCAAATAGGTGTAATGGTATTCATAGGGGTGATCCCACGCCTCGACCTCGGGGTACATCGGTGCTACAACAGTGTTGGTGATCCTCTCGCCGGGCGCGAGCGTGATCTCGTACTCGAACCAACGCATAAGAGATATGTATCCATCGAGATATCGTATCGCGCCGCCACGCTCCTCACGTTCATTCATAGCGGTAATACAAGCGTTGTACCAATCGACCGCTGACACGCCCTCTCTTGTACCCATCTCATCAAAAACAAAGTCCTCAAGCGTCATAGTCTCGCTGCCGAGATAGTCGAACTCGCCGTCCACTTTGTTGCCCTCGGAATATGTGAAGTCACTCTTATACCAGCTAGCCTCAGGCATAGCAGACAGCGGCTCGCCGAAAACGTAGAAATATATAATTTTTTCGTCGCCCTCGCTCGGATGGGTCGATACACAAAAGCCGCCGGTGTCCGTAACGTATCCGCCTACGCGTCCTTCATACAGCACTATCTTTCTCTCGCTGCCGATATTATCAATATCAATAGCGAACGAGCGTGCACCGGGCGGACAGACGAGCTTGTAGCTATATTTCGTCACGGTCAGATCTTTAGTGTAGAAATCATCCTCGATATATTCATCACCGAGGGTGGCGAGGTGTCGATCCGCGTCGAACTTACCACCGTAATATTGCTCATACCTATAGCTATTAAATGTGTGTCGGAGAGCAGCCTCGATCTGCTCGCCATTGATATAAGCACCATACTTGCTAAGCTCCTGCGTAGAGGTTGCCGAGCCATACTCCGGCCGGCTACCAAACGGGAACATAAGCGTCGCTGTGATCTCCATATCCGTAGGGTTATAGAAGGTGTACTCTGCCGTCACCTTGCCGTCGTATGCAAGGAAGCTCTCGACGTCGTTATATCTGACGTACGGGAGAGTCGAGAGGTCAAAGGTCAGAAGCTCTCCCTCAACCACGATCGGAACATCGCTATCTTTAACTATAACTCCGTTGGCATCGCGGCCGGACCAGACCGGCACTCTTGAATTCGCAGAGGCAGGAATGCTGAAGAGCGATAACAAGAGAACTGAGGATAAAATCAAGGATAATATTTTCTTGCTTTTCATAAATACCTCCATTTTTTATTTTCATTTCACTTACATTATACAATACAGCAAAAAAATGTCAACATATTCGTAAAAAATTATACAATTTGTTCATAGAAGTAGCGAAAACGTCACCGAAGCGATGTAAAAAACGCCCCTCTTTCGAGGAGCGTTTGGCTTATTTCTTTATTTTCGGCTGATAACGGATCTCGTTGACCGAGTAGACGGTCACGAATGCCTTGGGATCGGTCTTACGGACAAATGCCATCAGCTTGCGATATTCGCTCTTATCCACGATGGTGATGACCTCTCTTCTCTGCACCTTGTCATAAGCGCCTGTGAGCTCGTTCAAGGATGCACCGCTATGAAGATCGTAGAGTATAAAGTCCACGATCTCATCGAGCTTCGGAGAGATGATACAAACTCTGCGCTTGATGTTCAGACCGAAGATGAAGTGATCGACGAACATTCCGGCAAAATAAGTACCAAGCACGCTGAGGATAACCATCTTGGGCGAATCGGCAATGAACACCGAGGTCAGTGCGACGGCAATTCCCGAGATGGAAACCGCACGGCCGAGCTCAATTCTGCAATACTTGTGGATTATCTTGGCTACGATATCCATACCGCCCGACGAGGCGTTGTGCGAGAACAGAATAGCCATCGCGATTCCCACGACGAGTATGTAACAGAGCACGTCGATCAGGGGATCCTGGGTGAGCGACTGGAAATTCTCGGAGAAGATTCGCTCAAAAATACCGAGGCATACCGGAATCGTGATCGATGCGTATACCGTCTTGGCTCCGAACTCCGGACCGATCAGTATAAATCCGATGATCAGAAGTATCACGTTGATCATAAGGCTGATCACCGACACGGGCAGGGGGATAAATTCGTGGAGCACCATCGCAAGTGCCGAGCCGCTACCGATCGCGACCTTGCTGGGAAGCATAAAGAAGAATATTCCTGCGGCCGCGAGCGCCGCGCCGAAGGTTATGATCGAAAAATCCTTCAGGTTGCTAAGCAATTTAGCTTTTGACATTAAAACACCTCGTTAACGTAGGGTTTCCCCTCTTATTCCGGAGAAATATTATATCACGCTTTTTCGGGTTTTGCAATAGCCGCAGGCAAAAAATCCGGAGTGGCTTTCCTAAACACTTTTTGCCGTCGGGAGCTATAAATTTACGATTTCATCTGCCTTTTGTTATCATACATCGCACGGTCGGCGCGCTTGAACACGTCTGCGAATCGTGTATCTCTGCCGTGCTCGAAGAGAGAGACGCCGAGAGCGATTCTAACGGACTCGCGCGTATCGGCTATATAGGTGCTCTCACAGGTCGAGGTCAAAAGCTCGATAAGCTCCTCGCGGTTCTCGAGATCCGCGCCCTGAAGAACGACCAAGAATTCATCGCCGCCGATTCTGAACACGGGACTTCTCTTGAAAACGTCCGAAATGATCTTTGCGGCGGTCACAATGAGCTTATCACCCGTCTCGTGTCCGTATGCATCGTTCGTTTTCTTGAGATCGTTCAGATCGAGCATAATAACGCCGAAGTCTACCTGCTCGCATTCGATTTTTGCGTCAAATTGAGCGATCCAGGCGGCATAGGACGTGGTGTTGCGAAGTCCTGTCAAGGAATCGCGGTTTGCAGAAAGGCGCAGAAGCTCCTCTCGCTCGCGCAGCTTGACCGTCATATTCTCAAACGCCGCGCCGAGAAGCTGTATCTCTTGCGTGTCGCTCTGCTCTATCACTACGTCATAGTCTCCGTCAGAGAGCTTGGTTGCGGCCTCGGTCAGGGTCTTCAAGGGGGCTACGGTCCTCTTAACTATGAAAATAGCTACAGCTGTAAACATCGCCGAGACAAGCAATACCGCGAACAAGATCTCAAAGGTGATGTTGTATCTGATCTGCTTGATGTCCTCATAGCTTGCGGCGAGGACGAGCGTCATTCCGTTGGCCAGCTCCTCCGATACGCGAAGATACCTTCTCGCGTGCTCCTTGATCTCGGTCTCAAGCTCTGCATCGCCGTTCGAGACGATAGCTCCGTCGGACTCAAGATATGCAAAGCCGTTATCATAGATCTCGATCCCGCGCACTCTGTTGGACAAAACGACGTAATCGAAGTCCATGCCGACGACGCCGATGAACTTGTCCTCAAAGTACATAGGTATAATATAGGAGATCATCAACGAATTGTTGTTCTGATTGTAGTACGGCTGCATCCAGATGGGCTCGCCTGCCTCATAGGGCTGCCAGAACCATCCGACGTGCTCGGTATCATCCTTGTCATAGAGCGAAATATCGGTCGGAGTAAGAGATATAAACTCATCTCCGCCGTCGATCTTACTGTAGAAAAGACCTGCCGTGCTGTGGGAGATCGCGGGATCGGGTCTGAAGTAATAGGCGATCGCCCCGTCGGTGCTCGTGTGCTTCGTTACGTCGATGAACATCTGATCGGCGCGCTCTATGACCTGCTCCATCAGCGCGCGATCCTCAACGTCCGCCTTGCTCCCGAAGAAGTCCATCAGATAGCTTTCCATGATCTTTACCGACTTTTCCATATTTTCAAGGCTTTCGTTTATCTGCTCGCTCTCGTTGGTGCAGGTTACCCTTACAAGGTCCTCTGCCTGAGTCTAAATGTATTTGTCAACCTCATAAATGCTGAGTCCACCGATCAAAATCGTAATGGCAAGCATCGCAAGTATGAGTGTGGCCAAAAACCTAAACCGCATAGAATAGGCTTTTCTCGGGCTCGGATTTGCCTTCTCGTTCATTCTGTCAGCGTTCATTTTCTTATCCTTATCGGTTTTTTGCATTCCGTATATTATATAGTATATCACAAAATAATACATACTGCAATACTATTGTCTCAATAAAATAGAAAGTGGGATAGCAATAAAACAGCCGTCTGCATTTTTCAGCAGACGGCTATCTTTTTGAGGATTACTTATTTATCTTTTTTCTGATAACAAACCAATAGAGGCAGAAGCCGCCTCCGATAAGTGCCATCGCACCAAGAACGATGCCGATGATAGCACCTACGCCAAGTCCGTTATTGCCATCAGCCGCGGTGATTCCTACAAGTGCATAGTTCGAGAAGTGATCGGTCTCGAAGGAGATCGTGCCGTCCTCGTTAACGGTAGTCTTGCACTCCTCATAGCTTCCGTCGGGAGCAATGTAAACAACGATGATGCGATCATACTCTGCCGCAAGAGCGGGAGCAGGAAGAGTTATCACAACGGCACCGTTGGGCTGGATCTCTGCGCCATCAAGAAGAAGCGAGAGATCGTACATTCCAAGAGGCTTTGCCGCGCCCTCGGCAGTTACTGCGATCTCGCCGAGAACCTGCTCGGGAATTTCCTCTACGGGCTTTTCAATAACGTCGATTACAGTACCTGCAGGCAGGGATGCCTGGCTGTTTGTGGGAACGTCAAGTGTTACTCCGGCGTCAGCGTTCTCTATCTTGGAAACCAGCTTGGAGATAGCTTCGCTCTTGGTCTGTGCGCAAAGAGAACAGGTATAGGTCTTTATGCCTTCCTCGGTATTGGAGGGCTCCTTGGTGATAGTGCCCTCGTCCCAATTACAGTCGCCGGTCTCGATCTCGCCGCAAGCGCACTCACGGTAGTGCTTGCCGGTCACGGTAGCATCGCCGATCCACTGACCGAAGTTGTGCTCCTCGGTTGTAGGAAGCTGCTCTCTCTTTGTATGTCCGCAGTCTGCGCAGGTAAACCTCTTTATACCGTTTGACGTGTGGGTAGGCTGCTCAACGATAACACCGTCGTCAAAGCTATGTGCATCAGTCTCGCTCTCTCCACACGGACAGCGTCTTATATGAGTTGTCTCGTCGTTAGCTTCCCATTCAGACCACTCGTGCTCGTCGGTAGTGGGCATATCAACGAAGCGCTCATAGAAGCAATCGGAGCAAACGTATTTGATCTGACCAACTACGGTATGAGTGGGAGCCTGCATTACCTCGCCATCGCCCCAAGCGTGAGGCTGAGTCTGCTTCTCTTCACAGCGGCAGGTACGGTAGTGATTATCCTCGCCGTCTGCTACCCAATCGCCCCAGCTATGCTCGTGGCCGAGCTCTGCAATAGGCTCTTCCTTTGTCTTAAAGCAATCCGAGCAGGTAAAGGTCTTGATTCCCTTTTCGTCCTCGGTGGGGTCCTTTGTTACTGTGCCCTCGTCCCAAGCGTGAGCAAGGCTCTCTGTCGCGCCGCAGCCTGCCGTCTGACAAGTGCGAGCGTGATCGTCGCCGCTATCTGTCCACACCGACCAGTCGTGACTGTGGGCGATTTTATCAAGAACCTCGGTCTTCTTATATCCGCAATCATCACAGGTATAAGTCTTTACGCCCTCTTCCTTTATGGTGGGCTCTTTCGTTACAATGCCATCGTCGAATTCGTGGGAAAGAGTCTCGCTATGTCCACAATCACGCAGACAATGACGAGTATGATTTGCATCATCAACAGACGTCCACGCGCTCATGTTGTGCACAAGTGCAGGAATTATCTCTGTCTTGCTCGCTCTGCAATCGCCGCAGGTATAGATGATCTCACCGCTCTGACCGCAGGAAGCAGTACCGGTGGTAACACCGGATTCCCACGCGTGAGAAAGACGCTCAACCTTGCCGCAAGCACAGCTGCGAGAGTGTGTAGAATCGTTGTCCTTTGTCCACTCGCCGAACTCACAGGTATGAGTCTCAACAGCGGGAACGTCATAACGATAAAGGGATATTGCGTACTGCGTATCGTTGGTGGGAGTAGTATCGGTTATATAATCCCATCCGTCCGAGCCTTCCAAGCACCAATCTTCACCGCAAATGAAGTAATATTCGGTAACGCCATCAAGATTGACTCGTTCTCTGAAACGAAGCGTAAACATAGCGCCACCAACACAATAGTAAGAGCCTCTATAAAGAAGAAGGTCGCCCTCTGATATGTTTTCTCCGATATTACCTCTTGCCACCTGCTCTGCGTGGGTGAGGCCGTCCATATCGTCTCTGTAAGTATTTTCATCAACCTCGGTGGTATAGAAGTCGATGATCCACTCGGTGGCATCCCACATTCCGTAAACATCGTTTGCATAGCGGGGAATTCCCATATATCCGGTGTTTTGGAGATAATAACTCTGGAAAGGATAAACACAATAATTGTCGAGCTTGAGAAGAACGGGAGTCAGACCGAAGTTATCATCCAGATCGGAATTAAGCTGCTCCGGATCAATGTCAAACATAAACTCGGAGGGTCTCGCGTTGCCTACGTAATTCTGATTGAGCAACGAGATGCTGCCATCTGCGTAAGGAGTCACCTCAACAGCATTTCCGCTTTCTACACAATCAATAACCCCCTGCTCATTGTTTGCTGTGCTTTCATCAAGTCCGCCAAGCACAAAATATCTGTCTCCAACGTTTGCAACGACAATATACATATCTTCCTCGTTAACGTCATCAAGCGAGGTGATTCTAGTATACACAGGGTTGGGAATATTACAGTTGTCGCACTTACCTGTATCGGTATTAAATGCATGACCAAGTGCAGGTTTTTTTGAAGCAAGAATCTCCTCCCAAAAACCATTTTCCTTGTTTTTGTCAAGGAACTGTCCGCATTCATCGCAATACCAATATCCGGTGACGCCCGGCTCAAAGCATGTGGGGGCGATCTCGTCAACGTCGATGTATGTCACGTTTGTATGCGGACAGACCCATTCCTCTTCATAGGCAAAAATCGTTGTCGGCATTACGCTAATAATCATTGCCAATATAGATAACAGTGCTAAAAGTCTTTTTGCTTTCATGATGTTTCTCCTTTTCTTGTTGTTTACACAAGTAAATATACCCTTTACATTATAACACAAAATATCGAGTAAGTCAATCATCTTGCTAAATTAAGGAAATAATCGGGTTCACGCGGTAATTTGCGCGGTAATCGTTGTGCTAGAAAGGCGAAGCAGCAGAAAAAGAACTGGTCAAAAACCGAGGATTTTCTTTATTTTTTATTAAATATAGCTTTGATTTTACCGATCACGTTTAACTTTTGAACCCTTTGGGAAAAAGTAATAGGTAAATCTCTTTCTTCCTCAAGTATATAAGGGAGATCTCCCTCAATACATATCCAAAAATACTCTCCAGTCCTATCACAAGGAACGGAAGCACCTTTTTGAAAAGTAATTTTTACACCAAACTTTTGAAATTCAAATTCTTCGCCTTCGATTTTACCGAAAACACCATAGTATCCTTCGTGGTGAATCAAGGAATCCTTATCATTTCCTAAGTCCCAAGAAAAAACTTCTTCGGTGCAATTATAATCAACGCCAAATCCACTCAAAAATTCAACAAGTTTTTTGTTTTTCTCTATGTGCTTATAATAATTTCTACAATTTTGACAATCGCAAGGTTTGTTGAGATGCGTGCGATATTCTTTCGTTTTTTCTTTATCAAAAGCTATTTTTGCAGAATTGATTTCCACAGTTTGTAACGACATCTCGTCACCGCCTTTCTGGGTTTATTATAGCACACTTTTCGGTGTTTTGCAAGAGCAGAGAGGAAAAAGCGAGGTCGGTGTCTCCAAAACAAAAAACCGACCGCGAGGGTCGGTTTTTGTTTTGAGGTGTGTCGACAAAAAAGATGCCGTTTTCAAAAAAGTCAAATGCTTATGCTTTCCATCATTCTCGGCGCAGCCAAACCAGCATATCGGTCTCGCCTCTGTTGGCAAAGCAGTTATACGGTATGAGCTTCAGCTTTTCCTCCACCATTTGCGGTGCGCGGTTTGCGTAAAGGCAATCGCCAAAAGCCGTTTCCCGCACACAGGGCAGCTGCAGGATATACAGCCCCAGGCTCTCATCGTATACCTCGGTGAATTCCGGATCTTGAGAAATCAAACAGCTATGCATATACCGACCGTTATCCACGCCCTCGGCGCAATATACCACGGGGCCTCTTGCAACGCAAACGCGTCCCGCGGTTCTGATCACGCGGCTGTCAGCGTATACCAGCCTCGGCTTGATGTCGAATTCCGCAATGATCTCCTCGCCGTCGTTTTCGATCACCGCATATCCGTGCTCGACGGCGTAGGGCTTGTTGAAGGTAAAACGATCGCACCATCCGGGAACGCGCACCGCCACCTTGGCAACACCCGTGGCGCGCAGCCGTATGGTTCCGCTCCTCGGATAGTCGGTCTCTTGTGTGCAGCATACCTCGGTATCGGTGAGCTGCGACGAGATAAACTGGTTGACGTACAACGTGTCACCTTCTCGACCGTAAACGTAGTTTCCAAGCGAGGGGAGAAGTCGGTTGATGTTCGGCGGGCAGCAGGAGCATCTGAATATGTCCGGGCGCTGCGTGATGGGGAAAGCCCTCTTTCCCCAGCTGCTGCTCCATCGCTCGGCAAGATTGATCTCCAGCGGGTTGGTGTAAAAGAATTTTTCGCCGTCCAAGGACAGTCCCGAAAGCACACCGTTGTACAAGGCGCGCTCAACGACGTCGGCATATTTTGCATCGTTTTCCAGGGCAAGCATGGCATTGCCAAAGAACATAAGCGCGATCGCCGCACAGGTCTCGGCGTAAGAGGTATCGCTCGGAAGATCGTAAGCGGTTGTAAACACCTCGCCAATATTTGTCGAGCCAACTCCGCCCGTCACGTACATCTTGCGTGCCGTAACGTCGTTCCAAAGAACGCGGCAGGAGCGCTTTAGCTCTTCGTCATCCGTCTCGCCGGCAAGATACGCCATGCCTGTATAAAGATACAGGGCACGTACTGCATGCCCCACTGCCTCTGTTTGCTCTCGGAGAGGCTTGTGGCTTTGGTCATATTCGGGATGGTCGTGCTCACGGAGGGTTCCGCGCATATTGATGAAATGAGCCGCCAGCTCAAGATATTTTTTCTTGCCGGTGTGACGGTACATACGAACGAGAGCCAGCTCGATCTCCTCGTGGCCGGGGGTACTGAATTTTGCGCTCTTGTCTATGACAAAAACCTTATAAATGAGATCCGCATATTTTTCCATGCACGCAAGAAGCTCGGTCTTGCCCGTCGCATCGGCATAAGCAACAGCTGCCTCCATCAGATGTCCCGCACAGTACAGCTCGTGCGCGTTGCGATCGGTAAATCTGTTTTCGGGCGCAACAACGGTAAAGTAGATATTGAAATATCCGTTATCCTCTTGGTGCTCTTTGATTTTGGAGATAATGCTATCCGCCTTTTGCTCGAGCTCTTGCATCTCCGGATGATATTTTAAAATATACGCAACGCCTTCGATCCACTTGGCAACGTCGCTGTCCCAAAAGAAATGAGGCTTGATTGAGCCTTGCGCGGTGGGATCATAGTCAAAATCAAAGGCGGATATTCTTCCCGTTTCAAAGAAACGGTCGTACACCGCTTTGATCGTGATCGTTCGGTTAAGCTCCTGCTTGTCGAATAGGTATCCCGAGGTCAACCGCACGTTTTGATAAGGATAGCTTTTCATAAGATATACTCCCTGTGATTTAATGCTTTTGAAAAGGATTGCTTTTTATGCGCTTATTATAGCACACTTTTCGGTGCTTTGCAAGAGCAGAGGGGAAAAAGCGAGGTCGGTGTCTCCAAAACAAAAACCGACCACGAGGGTCGGTTTTCGTTTTGAGGCGTGTTGACAAAAAAGATGCCTGCATATATTCGAACATTATTTTTCCGCTTTGACAAAAAGCTTCAGCTTTTCTATCATATCACCTTTATAAATCAAAAATCTTTCTTCTTTGTATGCGTTTCCCGCATTTTCAAGGTCATCGTCACAAATTAGAATAACAGCCTTATCACAAACCTTATCGTTTAATGCTTGGTTAACTTCCTCGATTTCCGTTTTTATGTATTCATCTATTGACAAAAGAACACGGTTTTCCTCTTCATCATATTCTCCGGAAAATATCCATTTTTCTGATTCTGAATCGTATTCGAAATTGAATGCATTGACGATTATAAGTGTTTTTTCAAAAACGAACCATCCGTAAACTATGGATTTTTCTTTTGGATGGTGAAGAAACCTGATAGGTAAATTATATTTGTTTATTTCATTATAGATCTTGAAATTCTGATTAGAAGCTGCGAAAAAGGTGTATTTTTTCTTGGTGATTTTATAGTAG
>JAZRFQ010000049.1:0-44003 GCA_045643725.1 Eubacteriales bacterium
CCTGCGGCGAGCAATTTTTGCGTCTTTCGCCAAATCTCGTCTTGCAAGATCGGCATCTTGCTTCAACTCGCTTTGACTAAATTCATCAAAAATTTCAACGCCGGAGGGTGCTTTGCAGTTTTGAGTGAACAAATATTTTGGAGATGTAAAGAGAAAATCCGCAGTAATATAAGATATTGCAAGCATTTTACCTGCCGCAGATGCGGATATTTGTCACACAAAACCGTATGAGTTCGGCCCTCTTCGGCTATAGTTGAAATTGTGAAAAGCCGACGTCGTCTTTCGTCTGCTGCTAAAATCATTTTGTCGAAGACCGCAGCCTTCACAATTCGCGCCTTTACACACGAAATTTTCGTTTGCGAAAGAGCGGAAAAACAAGTGCATGCCGCCACCCGTGTTAAATTAAATCCGCAGATCGCCACGAAGAAAAAATAAAAAAGCAGAGGCGAAAACCTCTGCTTTTCTCTATATTGTAAAGTTTAGTTTACAAAACCGATCTTTCTTCTGACCTTGGACATAATCTTTCTTGCGTAGTAGGATGCCTCGTCAGCGCCTGCCTTCATTACGCTCTCAAGATATGCCTTGTCGGCGATGAGTCTGTCGAACTCGCCTCTCACGCCTGCAAGACCGTCGGCACAAGCCTCGCCGACCGCGAGCTTGAAGTCGCCGTATCCGCGACCTGCGAACTCGGACTCAATGTCCTCGTAGCTCTTGCCGGTGAAGGCGCGGTAGATGGTCATAAGGTTGGATACGCCGGGCTTATCCTCGGAATATCTTACCTCGGCGTCAGAGTCGGTGACCGCCTTCTTGAACTTACGCATAACGTCGTCCTTCTTATCGAGGATGTAGACGACGGCGTTCTGGTTAGGATCGGACTTCGACATCTTTGCGGTAGGCTCGGCAAGAGACATGATCTTCATCGTATCCTGCGAGATATATCCGTCGGGAATGGTGAAGGTGTCGCCGTATATCTGATTGAAGCGGGTTGCAACGTCGCGGGCAAGCTCGAGATGCTGCTTCTGATCGATTCCAACGGGCACAACGTCGGTGCTGTAGAGAAGAATGTCAGCCGCCATAAGAGCAGGGTAGGTGAAGAGTCCTGCGTTGATGTTCTGTGCGTTCTTCGCGCTCTTGTCCTTGAACTGCGTCATTCTCGACAGCTCGCCGAACATGGTGTAGCAGTCGAGGATCCAGCCGAGCTCCGCGTGTGCGGGCACGTGGGACTGAACGAATAGAGTATTTTTCGCAGGATCGAGACCGCAGGCCATATAGAGAGCCAGCGTCTCGTAGGTTCTGCGGCGAAGCTCCGCAGGCACCTGTCTTACCGTGATGGCGTGAAGGTCCACCACGCAGTAGAAGGTCTTATATTCTTCGGAAAAATGCGCGAAATTCTTGATCGCGCCGAGATAGTTACCTATGGTGAGATTTCCCGAGGGCTGAACTCCCGAGAACACCGTTTTTTTATCGCCTGTCATTTCTCGACTCCTTTGGCTTTGAATATCCTATTCATTATACAACCAACTTTACCTTTTGTCAAGATTTGCGGCCTATTTTTGACAGCCAGAGGAAAATTTATGCCCTATTAACAGTAAATTCACCAATATATTTTATAATATTTAATTTTGTTAACAGTTTGTTTACAATTATATGATAAAATAATTAGTGCATATTATTTTAGAACTAATCTTCGCCGACAGGCGAGAATGGAGAAAAAACTGTGGTAAAAGTAGAAAATCTTGTGAAAAGATACGGCTCTAATTACGCTCTCAACGACGCCAGCTTTGAGAACGGCGAGGGCGAGATCGTCGGACTTCTCGGTCCGAACGGCGCAGGTAAGAGTACGACGATGAATATCCTTACGGGATACCTCTCGTCCACCTCGGGTGCGGCGTATATTAACGGCATAAATATCCTTGAGGATCCCATCGAGGCAAAGAAGCAGATAGGCTTCCTTCCCGAGCAGCCTCCTCTCTATCCCGAGATGACGGTCTCGGAGTTCCTTGACTTCGTCTATGAGCTCAAGGGCTGTGAGCTCCCCCGTCGTGAGCACCTCGACGAGATTCTCGACGTCGTCAAGATCACCGACGTCAAGGACAGACTCATCCGCAATCTCTCCAAGGGATATAAGCAGAGAGTCGGCATCGCGGCGGCACTCGTCGGCGACCCTAAGATCGTTATATTCGACGAGCCTACCGTAGGTCTCGACCCCAAGCAGATCATCGAAGTCAGAAACCTTATCAGAACTCTCGGCAAGCGTCATACCGTCATCCTCTCCACCCACATTCTTGCAGAGGTACAGTCTGTATGCGAGCGCGTGCTCATTATAAACAAGGGCAAGCTCATTGCGGACGAGCGCACCGAGGATATCGTCAAGACCATCGAGGACGGCTATAGCCTCTCGGCGAAGATTGCAGGCCCCGAGCGCGAGGTAGAGCAGGCGCTCTCCCGTATCAGCGGCGTGAAGAAGGTCAGATCCACCGGCGAGCGCGATTCCGACGCCTACACCTTCATTATCGAGAGCGATAAGGGTATGGACGTGCGCCGCAGTCTCTTCTCACTTTGTGCGACGAAGAACTGGGCTATCTACGGCCTCGGCCCTGTAGGCACCGATCTCGAGTCGGTATTCATCAGACTTATCGACAGAGGCGAGATCAAGGCGCCCGACCGCAAGTCCGGCAGAAGATAAAAGGAGAAAAGAAAAATGCGTGCAATTTATAAAAGAGAAATGCGTTCCTATTTCACGGGAACTATCGGCTACGTTTTCCTCGTTCTGTTCCTTGCAGTAGCGGGACTTGCCTTCTGCTATACCACTCTGTTTTCCATGTCCGCAGAGGTCGGCTCGTTCTATATCATAATGATGATATTCTCGGCCATTGCTCTGCCTCTTCTCACGATGAAATCCTTCAGCGAAGAGAGAAAGAGTAAGATCGAGCAGCTCCTGCTCACAGCTCCCGTATCGCTCGGCTCTATGGTGCTCGGCAAATTCCTTGCCGCTTACACCATGTTCGCAGGCGCGACCATCTTCTCCTCGCTCTATTTCCTCATTCTTTACAGATATGCCTTCATTCAGGTTGGCATTCTCCTCGGTAACGTCGTTGCCCTCCTTCTCGTAGGCTTCGTATTCATCGCCATCGGCCTTTTCGTATCGGCACTTACCGAGAACCAGCTTGCCGCGGCGGTAGGAACCATAGGCATCATTATGGCCTTCCTTCTTATCGGACTTATCAACACCTTCCTTCCTGCGAGCTACTGGCTCAGATACGTGTTTGACAGCGTATCCATCTTCACGAGATTCCAGACCTTTGCTAACGGATATTTCGATCTCTCCACCGTAATTTATTACGTCTCTATGGGCGGTATATTCCTGTACCTGACCTACAGAGTGTACGACAGACGCAGATTCGGCTGATAGTCGTAGCGATTCACGACGCAATTAAATTATTTGGAGATTTACGATGAAAAATATGAAAGAAAAGATGGGAGAGCTGCTCGCCGGCGAGACGTTCTCGGCGACGACTATGTCGGCGCTGCTGATCGTGGTCGTT
Organism: Eubacteriales bacterium; assembly: GCA_045643725.1. Taxonomy (GTDB): domain Bacteria; phylum Bacillota; class Clostridia; order Oscillospirales; family CAG-272; genus UBA1740. Next base: position 3,546 of record JAZRFQ010000049.1, read on the forward strand.
TTGCTTGCTAACACCGTGATCTACACGATGTTCTCGATGTTCGGCTGGCAGATTTCCCCCGCTATGAACGAGGATTTCTCGCTCAGCGGCAACTTTGACGATGCGATGCACAGGGTAGCGGCCCTTGACGAGAAGGTCACCATAACCTTCTGCTATCCTACCGAGGCAGAGGTGCGCGAGCACGCTACCGGCGGCTACGTTTATCGCACGGCGATGGAGTTCGCAGAGCGCTATCCCGACGCTATTGAAATAAAGTATATCAACATTATGACCGACTCCGACGTCGTTAAGTATTCGACCGATGAGGACGGCAACGAGGTTCCTATTCTCAAGACCTCGGTTATCTTTGAGTATAACGGCAAGCACAAGGTGCTCACCGATACCACTACCAATGCCGGCTACGCGAACTTCTACGTTCTCGATTACTCCGGCGAACAGGCCTCTGTTATCGCATATAACGGCGAGGAGGTTATGACCTCGGCTATCAGCTGGGTGCTCGCCGACGAGCATAAGACGGCTTACTTTACCATAGGTCACAGCGAGGCGATGGACCCTGCCTTCGTTAACCTCGTAAATATGGCGGGCTATAAGGTAGCTACGGTAGATCTTAAGACCGTGGCGTTTGAGGATCTTGCTAAAATGGATCTTCTTGTCATATCCAACCCCAGAACCGATTTTGAGGCCTCCGACAAGAACACGAATGCAAGAAGTGAGACCGACCGTCTTGATTACTATCTCGAGAACGGCGGCAACCTCTTCGTCATGCTCAACTCGCTCGCAGATGGACTTGACACCCTTGAGGGCGTTCTTGCAAAGCACGGCATCAGCCTCTCCTATGCAGGCGAGGGCGCCGAGCGCGCGCTTAATATCGTGCGCGACCAGAATGAGTCTATAGTGACCAGCGGATATACCATCACCGCCGAGTTCGCAGACAGCGCGTTCGGTATTGACATCGGCGGCTCGGTTGATAAGTATTCCGATGGCAGAGTTATCCTCGGCGACGTAGCCGCACTTGAGCTCTCGGGCAACGCACAGCCTCTGCTTGTCGCATCTCCTGCGGCAGAGCTTTATGCAGGCGGTGCAGTTACGAACAGCGACGGCGGTTATACCGTTGCGGCGTGCTCTACCGTAACCGGCAAGGACGGTAAGGTTGGACGTATTTTCGTTATGCCCAGCTCGCAGATGGCTACCACCGCGGCTCTTATCACAAACGGATACGCAAATAAGGATCTCGTCTACTCGGTATTCGAGCATCTCTACGGTTGCCGTGGCGAGCTTCTGCCCTACGGCACGTCGCTCATCTCCTTTAGAGCGACGACCCTCGAGGGCTTGACTATGGGTACTGCGAAAATATACATGGCGGTGCTTATGGCACTTCCCGTGTGCGTTTCCATCGTCGGAGTAGTAATACTCACCAGAAGAAAGAACAGGTGACGGACTTATGAATATATTAAAAGGAAAAAGCACAAGAACCAAGATCTTCACCGTCATCACTCTCCTCATCGTAGTTCTTGCAATCGCGCTTACCCTCGTGCTTAATCACGTTGGTATGATGAACACACTCTTCCTCGATCTTACCCACGAGGGACTCTACACTCTTACCGACGTAATGAAGAATGAGTGCTCCTTCGTTGAGAATCTCGACGAGAAGATCGAGATAATTTTCTGTACCGATCCCGACAGACTCATATCGCAGACGGTCACCAGAGTCGTCTACTATATGTCGATCATGCTTGATAACACGTTTGAGAATATTGAGGTTCGCACCGTAAATGCGTCGCTCAATCCGACAGCGGTATCAAAGTATAAGACCACCTCGCTCAAGGAGCTCTCCGCGAGCGACGTTATCATCGCCTACGGCGATAGATACAGAGTAGTGAACGCAGAGACCTTCTGGCTCAGAAACACCTCCCAGGAGATCTTCTCCTACAACGGTGAATACAAGATGGCGTCGATCATCAAGTCGGTCTCGGCTTACAATAGCGCAGGTACTGCAACGGCGTACTTCCTTACCGGTCACGGTGAGACCTATTACGACGCGGCAAGACCTAAAGACGATCCCGATAACGCCGCGCTTCTCGATTTAGTTTATGCGCTCGAGGACGCAGGTCTCAGAATCAAGCATCTTGATCTTTCTACCGTGGATAGAATCCCCGATGATTGCGCACTTCTTGTTATAAACAACCCTCTTTCCGATTTCGAGCCCGAGCCCGGTATGGAGAACAGCTTCGGATACGTCTCTCCTCTTGAGAAGATAGACAGATACCTCGTTTCCAACTACGGCTCGCTTATCGTGGCAAAGGACTTCAAGACAGAGCTTCCTCTGCTTGAGGAATTCCTCCGCGAGTGGGGCTTTGAGTTCGTGAATGCGCTCGTTAAGGACGAGAGCAACAACGTCGAGGACACCGAGAATACCCATAGCCAGATCATCGCATCCTATAACACCGACGAGGATAGCTACGGCATGGCTATTTACTCCGAGTACGTTAAGCTCCAGAGCGCACCCAAGTTCGTTGTTCCCAATACCGGATATATCAAGTGCGCCTACGGTCTCGAGCAGATCGCTACCGAGGCCGGCACCGACAAAATAACGAGAATCTACTCTCCCTTCCTCTTCACCTCTGATAAGGCGATCGCCTACTCGGCGGATGACGGATACAACGGCACCGTGCATACCAATGCAGGTCGCAAGGATCTCGTCGGCGTTACGATAAGAAAACAGCTCAATGACGAGACGAGAGAGAATAAGTACTCCTACGTTATGTGCGCGAACAGCGCAGACTTCCTCACCAACGCCTTCCTCGCGAGCAGCGCGTACGCTAACTACGACATTCTCTCTGCGACGGCGCTTAATGCTACCCGTTCTGACGAGCACGCGTCGATGGAGCTTGGCGGAAGCTCGCTTAACTCGCCATCCTACGGCGGAAAGATCATAATGTCCACCTCGCTTACCGCGACGGGAGAGGATATCTATGATAAGGATCCCTCCACTCCTATAAAGCACAACTATGGCATTACTAACCCCGAGATAGTTGTTTATTCCATTTTCATCTTCCTCGTTCCCGTGGCGATCGCCGCAGTCGGAATTGTAGTGAAGATCAAGCGAAAATACCTGTAAGGAGGCAATATGGTTCGCGTAGAAAGAAAAATCAACAAAAAGATAATCATATCGCTGGTACTTCTGGTAGCATTAGTTTTCCTTATCGTTGCCTCTGTTCTTCTGAACCTTCTCGGCAATGATACAACAAACGGCACGGGTACAAAGAATCCTCCGCTTGAGGTTCTTGCGGGAGAGTCCAAGCTCTCGAACATCAATCTCGCGTATCCGCAGATCAGTGATGCGGCAATTCAGAGAATCGAGGTGTCTGACAGCAAGAACTCGTATGCTCTTGCGCGTCACCAGAACACCTCGTCGCTTGAGCTCTGGTATCCCGGAGAGGACGGAAGGCTTACTCAGCATTATTTCCCCGATATACTGACCTATTCCCGATCATCCGATTACGATTATGATTCGCTTTACGCAATCGAGAGCGAGGATACGACGGGTCTCGGAATGGGCGTTATTCCTATCCTTTCCTGGGTTTGCACCGCGGTTGGTACTACCGCCTTCCAGGCGAGAATAGAGCTCTCCGACGAGCCGGAGAAGAGAGCCGCCCAGCTTGAGAGCTTTGGCTTCACAGAGGCGGAGATCGTGACTATAAAGGTCGACTACACCGTCAAGGCTGCGACGGAGGGCGAAGAGCCGAAAACAGAGTCGCACACCCTTGATATCGGTAAGAAGACGGTTGCCGGCTCCGGCAGATACTTCAGAGTAGACGGCCGTGATTATATCTACTGCTCCTATTACAACTATTTTGAATATGCACTTCAGGGCTTCGCCTCGTTTATTAAGCCTTATATCGTAGTCGAGGGCCTTGACGGTCAGGCCGGCGCATATGCAGCATATTTTACCCAGGAATTCAGCCAGTGGAAGAACACAAAGCACGATAAACTCGGCGACGTCGTAGAAGCCGGCGCGCAGGTAATAGTTGACGTGCAGACAGTCCTTCCCGACGACCCCTGGAATCCCTCCAACGAGGTCGCGGCGGACGGATATCTCTATAGCGACTTCACAAAGGAGATCTTCAATCTGAGTGATATGAAGAATGATCCCGATTATTCGAGACTTATCGCGTCTCTTGTCGGCAAGAGCGTTGGCACCTACTTCAATTACAAGGAGTCCACCGATGAGAGCGGAGCGATCTCCTTCACGCTTACCTCGCCGTCGAAGCTGATCGACTTCCAGGATAAGGAAAGCGTGACGTACGAGTATGAGATCCGCTACATCGAGTCGGTTCTTACCGATACGACCGAGACCTTCGAGGCAGGAACTCCCGTAGGAGAGCATAAGCTCGTTAAGGTTGGTTATTCCTTCAAGGTTGACGGCGTAGTGATAGGCAAGAACAGCCACGCCGTGGTCGATCTTGATGACGAGAGAATTCCCGCTGACGCCCGCGCGGCTCTTGCGGCGGCGTCTGTTGGTGATCTTGACCAGAGCATAAAATTCTCGATAGATTACACCAAGGATAACGCGAGAAAGTATGAGATCAAGTACGTTATCTGCGATATTCTCGGCGTTTACGATAAGGATGGAAAGGTAACCTCGAAGATAACCAAGGATTCTATCGTTAAATACCGCTATTACCTCGAGGTGAACGGAGAGAAGTACGACGAGATCATGTCCGATATGCTCTCTCTCGCAGATCCCGAGGATGCCGGCACCGAGGATGAGGCGACGACCCTTCTTCGTCAGAGCCTTCGTAACAATCTCATCGGCAAGACGGTCTCCTACGACATTAATATCCCGGTTATGAGCTATACCGAATATAACGAAGCGCTCTACGACTTCGTAACTTACAGAGTTGCCGAGATATGCTACTTCGTTACCTCCGAGCTCGTGACCTCCTTCGGTTACGTTAACACCTCGGACAGAGACGGCTTCTTCGCCGAGGTCTATTACAAAAACCTGATGCCCGGCAAGAATTCGCTTTACGGCATCAACGGTGATGCCTGCATCAGCGTTATTCAGTATTTCATGGGAATCACGAGCGATTCCTCCAACTCCACCTCCAGCGCCACGGGCCTTGTGGGAAGCGAGACGGTGGCAATAGGCCTCACACCCGATAATATGGATAAGTACGGCCTCCATGCCTACACCATTCGCATTGAGCTTCCTCGCAGCTTCTACGAACGCAACGATGCGAACGCCGAGGATGAGAATGATGTCAGTAACTTCGTTGTAGAAGGCACACTCACGTTCAACCTCTATATAAGCGAGGAGCAGGTCGACGGTACACGCTACATCGGATCGGATATGTACGATATCATCGCTGTAATAGACGGCGAGATGTTCGAGTTCCTTGAGTACGATTTCGCTGAATTCTGGGCGAGACGCCATCTCCTTCTCGTCGATTATCTCGATATTGAGAATATGAAGTTCAGCTTCAATATGGACGATCTCAAGGGCGAATACAATATAGACATCACTCACGGCTCGCTTTATCTCAAGAACGGCAAGGAGGTTTCCGCTACTGACGATTACGATGCCTATTACGCGATCTCGGACGTTACCGTTTCGCAGTCGGGCGAGTGTCAGGATACCGTTTTCTCTGAATATCTTACCGAGAAGGGACTCGATTCCATCACTCTCCAAGAGCTTTATGATAATGTCAGAGGCGACGGCAACAGGGTTCTTATGGGCGAGCGAGATTATCTCGGCTCCGCTAACTACAGAACGTTTATGTATTTGATCTTTGGTATCAAATATACCGACTATATCTCCGATCTTACCGAGGCGGAGAAGAGTGCGATCCGAGAGGGAGCTCCTATGATGAGCATGTCGCTCGAGCTCAAGGACGAAGTGCTCCCCTACGTCTACGAATTCCACAGAATCGACGACAGACGCGTGATGGTGACGCTTTATAAGTCCGGCGCCAAGCACGAGGCAGTTTCCGACTTCTATATCTCCACCCCCGCCTTCAAGAAGATGGTCGGCTCGTTCTTCGACGTCCTCAACGTGAAGGATGTGAATCCCGAGGGAAGTTATCCCGAGATCAACTGATTTTATTTCCGAAAAAAGCAGACATAAATGACAAAACGCGATGACGGAATCGTGTATTTTGTATAGAAAATAAAAAAATTCACATTTTTTGAAAAAAATGTTTGCTTTTTTCGGTTTGTTGTGCTATAATGATATGTACGCAAAGAATATGTGCTTTTTTCGCGCCTTCGCGAGAAGGGCACAGTACTAAAAAAATAGAAAAAGGAAAGAAAGTATGAAAAAGAGAATTCTCAGTTTGCTCCTCGTCGTAGTAATGCTTACGCTCACTCTTGCGAGCTGCGCTTACAGCTACTCCAAGGACGATATGAGCAAATACACCACCATTGATTTTGAAGCCTTCAAGAAGGCGCTCAAGGGCGAGATCGCAGGCGACGAGATTAAGATCGTTGACGGCGATTACACCACTGATGCCGAGACCAATAAGGCAAAGACCCTTGAGAAGATCTTCAAGGATTTCGGCACTCTCGCAGATGCTGACAAGAAGGTTACCGAGGGCGCTATTGCACTTTATGACGTTCTCTACTACTCTTATTACATCACCGCTTCCTTCGACGTTAAGGAAGGCGAGGAGACCGTAACCAAGGACGTTATCCTTCACTCCTCCTTCATGAAGGAGGCTTCGGCTACCAAGGTTCAGCTTGGTACTACTCCTACCGTGGCTCTCGATGCGACCAAGGCTATTATGACCGAGGAGCTCGCAGCGGCTATTACCGAGGCTATCAAGGATAAGGACATCAAGGACTTCATCTATAGCACCAATGCTACTGCTGACTCTCTTGTTAAGAAGGAGATGGAGGTTTACGTTTCTTACACCTCTGAGAAGGGCGACGTAAAGACTACCGTAACCTACGAGAAGATCACTCTTGGCGATGACGACTTCAGCGCGAAGATCGTATCCGACTGCCAGAAGGTTGGCAACAAGGCTAGCTTCGAGATCGGCGAGGGAGACGCTAAGGTTTCCTACAAGGACGTTGTTGTAGAGTGCATCATCAATTCTGCCAACAAGCTTGGCGAGTTCAAGATCACCGATTACTACAAGGACGATGGCAAGACTCCTGCTCTCGCTGCTGTTGACGGCGAAACCTACGAGCTTTCCAAGGCAAAGGACGGCATCACCGTTCACGTATATCCCGTTTACTTCCTTGATACCCCCGACTTCAATGCAAAGACCGTTCTTGATCTCGTGTATGGCGCAGGCCTTACCGTTGATTCCTTCGATGCATTCAAGGATGATAGCTACAAGACTGCAGACGGCAAGAAGCTTGGCGACCTCATCACCGAGCTTGCAACTCTTTGCAAGGATCGTGATACCGCAGAGACCAAGCTTACCGAGGCAAAGAAGGCTTACGATACCGCAAAGAGCGCTGTAGATAAGGCAGGCGAGTCTGCAACCGATGCTCAGAAGACTACTCTTGAGACCGCTACCAAGACCAAGACCGATGCCGAGACCAAGCTTACCGAGGCTCAGACCAAGGTTGATAACAAGATCGCCGAGATCACCGCTATCGAGGGCGTTGAGGCTAAGCTCATCGAGGAGTACACCGAGGCAAATGCCGAGTACCTCAAGGGTATGTACGATACCGAGATCTATGAGAAGGTAGCTGCAGAGGTTTGGGAGCTCATCGAGAAGTACGTTACCGTTAACTCCCGTCCCGAGAAGGCTCTGAAAGAGGCAAAGAAGAACATTCTTGAGACTCACAAGGCAACCTTCTACACCGGCACTAAGAGCGAGAAGGAAGGCTCCTACTACAAGGTTTACGCAGGTGACTTCAAGGCTTACCTCATTGACACTCTTGCAAAGGGCAAGACCTATGACGATGCTCTTGCAGTAATCGCAACCGAGGCACAGGCACACGTAGATACCATGCTCAGAATCCATGCTATCGCAGAGCTCTATAACTGCAAGCTCTCCGGTGATAAGGCTTTCCAGGCTGCATACGATATGCTTCCTATCGTTAACCCCGACTATGAGCTCTACAGCTACTACGGCATCGCTGTTAGCCAGTGGTTGACCTATGCAGAGGCTGTAAACTACTACGGCGAGGATAGCGTTCGCACTACCGTTCAGTTCAACCAGATCCTCTACACCATCCTTGAGCTCGACAGAAACGAGGAGGGTGACAAGGCAGGTCAGATGAAGGATTACATCACCTTCGGCGATAAGCTTATCCTTCCCTTCAAGAACATTCGTTACACCGCCACCGAGAAAACTACCGAAGATACCGAGGGCTGATATCCCCGGTCCAATATGACTACTATGGGGCTGCCTTTCTATGACAGCCCCATTATTTTTACAAAGCGCGCTATACTAAAATTATCGGAGATTTTTATGAAGAAGGTTAAGCTATATACCGACGGTGCCTGCCGCGGCAATCCCGGTCGCGGAGGATGGGGAGCGATCCTCGTCTACGGCAGCTACGAGAAGGAGCTCTCGGGCGGTGCGCCCGAAACTACCAATAACAGAATGGAGCTTCTTGCGGCTATCGAGGGTCTCGCGGCGCTGAAGGAGCCCTGCGAGGTCGAGCTCTATTCCGACTCGAAGTATCTTGTGGATGCTCACAACGAGGGTTGGGTCGAATCCTGGCGCGCTCACGGCTGGCGCAGAGGCAAGGACGAGCTCAAGAACCCCGATCTTTGGCAGAGACTCTACGAGCTTACCTCGATGCATAAGGTCACCTTCATCTGGGTGAAGGGCCACAACGGCCACGATTATAACGAGAGATGCGACGCGCTTGCAACGGCGTTTGCAGATTCCTTCCTTTAATTTTGGAGATTTCCTATGAAGAGAATAATCACACTTGCGACCCTCACGGCAATTCTGCTTTCGCTCGGCTTGGGGCTCATATCCTGCAAGAAGGAAGAGCCCAAGACCTATAGCTACGACTATTTTGCAGAGGATCTGTCGCAGTATATCAGCTTCGCTGACAGCGATTACAAGGGCTATAAGCTCACCGTCAAGATGACCGAGGTCACAGATGAGTTTGTCGAAGAGTATATAATGTACACTCTCTGCCAGCACAGGATCGACGAGCCCACAAGTCCCGGCAGGTCCACGCCTCTTTCGGTTGGTGACGTGCTTGACGCTTGGTGCAGAACCTATATTATCGACGAGAACGGCAAGGAAATTGAGCTTAACGTTTCGGCAGGCGAGCTCGGCAAGAGCGGCGTCGGCGACACTAAGATCACGATCGGCGAGGGCAAGCTTCCTCTTGGCGTTGAGAGTGCGCTTCTCGGCGTGGTTATTGCCGATTATCCCGAGATGGACGAGGTCGCGCTGAAGGCAGGCGACGTCATCGGCGAGGACGACGTGCTCTATATCAGCTATTCCGTGACAACTCCCGCAGGAAAGAAGAGCTATACAAACGTGAGAGTCGACCTCTCGCGCACCGACCTTGATGCCGAGTTTGGCGAGGGCTTCCGCGCCGCACTTCTCGGCAAGGCTATGACCGAGGACGGCGCGCTTGCCTCCTTTACCGCGGTTGGTAAGGACGGCAGATACGTCTACGACGGCGTGAAGGTTGCTTACGCCTACCCGGGGGATGCAAGATGCATAACCGTCGCAGGCAAGCTTCCTCACGGATATTCCGACTACGATCTCGCTTGCGAGACTGTCTACTACGACATTTTCCCCGAGTATTTTAGCGCTTATGAGGTGCCCGAGCTTGATGCGAAGTTCATAAACGAAACGCTGAAGCTCACCGACGAGACGCTCGCCGAGTACGATGGCACCGATACCGTCGAGAAGTACCGGGCCTACGTCAGAGCCGAGCTCACCCGTCAGCACGAGGAGGAGCTTCGCGCCATCGGCGAGGAGGCAATGTGGTATCACTATAACGACGCGGCAAAGGTTATCGCGTATCCCGAGGATGCCGTGATGGAGATATACACCAAGAGTATTACGGAGCTCGAGCTGCTCTGGGAGAGCTACCGCGATCAGTACTCGACTCTCGATGCCTTCGCATACGCGTATTTTTCTATGCCCTCGGGCACCGATTGGCGCGCAATGCTGAAGTCCGACGCCGAGGCCGAGGTCAAGGAGAAGCTCGTCTTCTACTACATCATCAGAAAAGAGAATCTCATCCCCACCGAGGAGAAGTACCGCGAGCTATTCGAGACTATCTTTGACGAGTTCGTCGAGCTTTATATGGACGGCAAGACCGAGGCGGATTACGATAGCACCGACGCCTATGACGCGGCGAGAGCCGAGGCAGAGGTAGCCGTTATGGACTACTACGGCGAGGAGTTCTTCCGCCACCAGGCGTACTACGACTACGCCCTCGACGCGCTTCTCTCCTTTGCGAATTTGCAGATAATCAACTAAAAGAAAAAGGCTGACTCATTTGAGTCAGCCTTTTATTATTGCTTTGTGAGGATTAAACTCTGTCCTTCTTCTTATCAACGGCTCTGTGAATGACCTTGACGATCTCAACGATAGGAATGATGAGAATAGCAAGACCGAATGCGATGCCGTATTCCATAATATCAAGGTGAGCAAGCTCGAATGCATTTGCAAGGAAGTCGATCTCTACAACCGCGGTGGTGAGGATGAGAGAAAGAACGCCTGCGCCCCAGAGCCACCAGTTCTGCTTCTTCATAGTGAAGATAGAGCCGTGCAGAGATCTCATGTTGAAGGCGTGGCAGATCTCGCAGAGCGAGAGAGTGAGGAATGCCATAGAAGTACCGAGCATCTCTGCGGAGTAGGTGCCTGCCGCGATTGCTTCTGCGTGATGAATATCAGCGAGCCAGAATCTACCGATAAGGTAGGAAACCATAGTGATAATGGTAACGAGAGCGCCCTGATATGCAACTGCGAAGCCAAGACCGCCGGCGAAGATGCCCTCCTTGGAGTCACGGGGACGGCGCTTCATAATGCTTGCCTCGGGATCCTCCATACCAAGAGCGAGTGCGGGGAAGCAGTCGGTGATAAGGTTGATCCAGAGAAGGTGAACGGGTGCGAAGATGGTAAATCCGAAGAGCGTTGCGAAGAAGATGGTAAGCACCTCGGAGAGATTGGATGCGAGAAGGAACTGAATAGCCTTACGGATGTTGTCGTAGATTCTACGTCCCTCGCCAACCGCCGAAACGATGGTAGCGAAGTTGTCGTCTGCGAGGATCATATCGGCAACGTTCTTGGTAACGTCGGTACCGGTGATACCCATACCAACGCCGATGTCTGCGTTCTTGATAGAGGGAGCATCGTTAACGCCGTCGCCGGTCATCGCGGTAACCATGCCCTTCTTACGCCAAGCGTTGACGCTTCTGGTCTTGTGCTCGGGCTGAACGCGAGCGTAAACAGAGTACCTCTCAACGAGAGTCTCGAACTCCTCATCGGATATATCGTCGAGCTCCGCGCCCATAATTGCCTGGCTTGCATCGGTGATGATGCCGAGCTCGGTTGCGATCGCAACCGGGGTGTCCTTGTGGTCACCGGTGATCATGATGGGACGGATGCCTGCAGAGCGGCACTCGTCGATAGCCGCCTTAACCTCGGGACGAACGGGGTCTATCATACCAACGAGACCGATGAAGATAAGGTCACACTCAACAGTCTCGGGCTCGTATGCCGCGGGCTCTGCTGTGAGATCCTTCTTTGCCGCCGCGAGAACACGGAGAGCCTTGTCGGCCATTGCCTTGTTAGCCGCGAGAGCCTGCGACTTGATATCGTCGGTCATATCGACGACGTTGCCGCCAACGAGAGCCTTCGTGCACTTCTTGAGAAGCTCGTCGGGTGCACCCTTGGTGAACTGAACGAGAGTACCGTCTGCCATCTTGTGAACGGTGGACATCATCTTTCTGCCGGAATCGAAGGGAACCTCGCCGATTCTGACAAACTCGCTCTTCTTTACGTTCTTGGAAAGACCGAGCTTTTCTGCATAGTTAACGAGCGCGCACTCGGTGGGCTCACCAACTGCGGTGCCAACCTCGGTATCGAACTCTGCATCCGAGCAGAGAGACATAGCGTTTGCGAGAAGATTCTCGTCGTCGCCGTAGTGGTCAACGACGGTCATTTTGTTCTGGGTGAGAGTACCGGTCTTGTCAGAGCAGATGATCTGGGTACAACCGAGAGTCTCAACCGCGGTGAGCTTACGGATAATAGCGTTTCTCTTGGACATATTGGTAACGCCGATAGAGAGAACGATGGTAACGACGGTAGCAAGTCCCTCGGGAATCGCCGCAACTGCAAGCGAGATCGCGATCATGAAGGAGTCGAGAACAGGCTCAAATCCGATCGTTCCGGTGGTAACGTATGCACGAACCATCTGAACACCGAAGATTATAACGCAAATTCCAATAACGAGGTAGGTGAGGATCTTGGAAAGACCCGCGAGCTTGATCTGAAGGGGAGTCTTGCCCTCCTCAGCCTGTGCAAGAGCGTCTGCGATCTTACCCATCTCGGTGTCCATACCGGTAGCAACTACAACTGCTTTACCGCGGCCGTAAACTACCGTCGAGCCCATGAATACCATGTTCTTTCTGTCACCGAGAGCAACGTCGCCGCCCGCGCCTGCGGTGAGGACGCCGTCCTTCTTGTCAACGGGAACAGACTCGCCGGTGAGAGCCGCCTCCTCGATCTTGAGCGAAGCGCACTCGAGGATACGAGCGTCTGCGGGAACTGCGTCGCCTGCCTCAAGGATGATAACGTCGCCGACTACGGGATCCTCGCTGGGAACGAAGATCATCTTGCCGTCGCGAAGCACCTTGGACTGTGCCTTGGACATTTCCTGAAGAGCCTCAATGGCCTTCTCTGCCTTGCTTTCCTGGAACACGCCGAGGATAGCGTTGATGAGAACTACCGCGAGGATGATAACAACGTCAGCAGGGAACTCCCAGTGACCGGATGCCACACCGTTGTAGATCTCCACGCCTGCCGAGATAACAGCCGCCACCAAGAGGATGATGGTCATAGGCTCGGCCAGCTGCTTGAAGAAGCGCTTGATCAGCGATTCCTTCTTACCCTCTGCAAGCTTGTTTTTTCCGTTTTTCTCGAGTCTTGCGGCGGCTTCGGCGGAGCCAAGACCGTCGGAGGTGGTGTTCACCTCAGCGAGAACCTCGGATGTTTGTTTTAAGTATTCTTTCATTTTTTCTCCCTTTCGGTTTTATTATACTTATTATAGGGGTCTTTGGGGCGTAAAAAAAGAGACCTATCCTATGCGGATAAGTCTCATCGTAGACACAAAAGCGCAATATGCGACCTCGGTCAAAATAAAGCCAGAGCCGGGGCCCATGTATGTTGACTTTATTCCGTGTAACGTCGATTACTCCCTTACGAGCATAGATTGTACCATTTTTGTGCTAAAAAGTCAATATCTTCCTGAAAAATTTAATAAAGTTTTCATTTTTTATAGCCAAACCGTCCTTGACAGGCGATGTTTTTTGTGGTATAATGCAAACAGTTGAACAACTATTCAACTGTAAAGGAGGGTCAAATGATAGAAATCGAGAGAAAAATAATTCCCGTATGTGAGGAGCACGAGCTTCACCGCGACAGAATAGAGGCAGGGCGCAGAAATATGCCGCCCGAGTGCGAGCTCTACGACCTCTCCGACTTTTTTAAGGTGCTTGGCGATTCGACGAGGATCAAAATACTCTTCGCCATCGACGGCGGTGCGCTCTGCGTGTGCGATATTGCAGAGCTCGTCGGTATGACCAAGTCGGCGGTCTCCCATCAGCTGAAGATTTTGCGCGGCGCAGACCTCGTCACCTATAAAAAGGTGGGAAAGAACGTGTTTTACGAGCTTGCCGACGACCACGTCCGCCATATCATCGAGTGCGCGCTCGAGCACATCCGAGAGTGATTACTAACGCTATATAATATTAAAGGAGAAAAACGAATATGAAAATGAAACTTGAAATTACCGGCCTTGATTGCCCTAATTGCGCGGCAAAGCTCGCGACTATGATGGAGAAGTGCGACGGAATTACCTCGGCAAAGATCAATTTCCTCACCGAGCGTCTGACCGTTGAGACCGAGCTTTCCGAAGACGAGGCTCTCGCAGTTTTGAGAAAGACCGCCGCGGATTTTGAGGACGGCATCGAAATAAAATGATAAAAAAGCTTCGGAAGCTCATCAAAAACGAGCTTTTTGGAATTATAACCGGAGCGGCACTTTTTATTCCCGCTTTGGTGCTTGAGAGGCTGAAATTTAACACGGGTAGCCTCGTTTTGTATATTTTGGCCCTGCTTTTCGCAGGTTTTGGCGTTTTTCATGATGCTTTGCGCGGAATTATGCGCCGCGATCTTCTCGATGAGAAGTTTCTTATGACTGTGGCATCGATAGGCGCTATGATCATCGGCGAGCATAGCGAGGGCGTTGCCGTCATGCTCTTCTTCCTCGTTGGCGAGTACTTTGAGCACCGCGCGGTGGCAAAGTCGCGCCGCTCTATCAGGTCGCTCATGGAGATCAAGCCCGATGAGGCGACCGTCATTCGTGACGGTATCGAGGAGCGCATTGATGCTGAGGACGTGGAGGTCGGCGAGACTATTGTCATTCGCCCCGGCGAGCGTGCACCTCTTGATTGCGAGATAATCTCGGGTACGTCGAGCGTTGACACCTCGGCTCTGACGGGTGAGTCGCTTCCGCGCTACGTCGGCGCAGGCGATAGCCTTGATAGCGGAGTTATTGTCCTTGACGGACTTCTCACCTGTCGCGCTCTGCGCGTTGCGGATGAGTCGCGCGCGGCTCGCGTTCTTGAGCTTGTGGAGTACGCAAGCGAGAAAAAAGCTCCCGAGGAGAGCTTTATCACCAAATTTTCGCATTATTATACGCCCGCGGTGGTTATCGCGGCTCTGCTTCTCGCGGTGATTCCCCCGATCTTCGGTCTTGCACAGCTGACCGACTCGGTCTACCGTGCACTCTCGTTCCTTGTCGTTTCCTGTCCTTGCGCTCTCGTTATCTCTGTGCCGATGGCATTTTTCGGCGGAATTGGCGGCGCGGCATCGAAGGGAATACTCTTCAAGGGCGGAGCGGTATTCTCGGCAGTCGCATCGGCAAAGACGGTCGCCTTCGACAAGACAGGCACGCTCACAACGGGTGAATTCGAGGCTCGCGAGGTTCACGCCTTCGAGATCCCCAAGACAGAGCTTCTATCGCTCGTCGCATCGGTCGAGTCGGGCTCGAATCACCCCATAGCTCGCGCACTTGCCTCGCTCTCGCAGGCTCGTCGTGAGGTCACTGACCTCGTCGAACTCGCGGGTAGGGGAGTTACCGCTACGGTAGATGGCGCGAGAGTTGCCGTCGGAAACACCGCGCTTATGAAAGAGCTCGGTATCGTGGCAGAGACGAGCGCTCCCGGCGCGATCCTGGTTGCCAAGAACGGCGTGCTCGTTGGCGAGATCATTCTCGCCGATACCGAAAAGCCCGAGGCAAAGGAGGCGATACGCGCCCTCCGCAAGCTCGGCGTAACTAAGACAGTAATGCTCACCGGCGACAGAGCGGCAAACGCCGCCTCGGTGGCTGAATCCCTCGGCATCGATGAGACTCTCGCCGAGCTGATGCCCGAGGATAAATTTGCCTACGTCGAGAAATCCGAGCGCACGATCTACGTCGGTGACGGCATCAACGACGCGCCCGCACTCCGTATGGTGAGCGTCGGCGTGGCTATGGGCAAAGGCGGTCAGGACTCGGCAATCGAGGCCGCAGACCTGGTTATAATGT
The DNA here is from genome assembly GCA_045643725.1 of Eubacteriales bacterium. Classification (GTDB taxonomy): domain Bacteria; phylum Bacillota; class Clostridia; order Oscillospirales; family CAG-272; genus UBA1740. Next base: position 19,301 of record JAZRFQ010000049.1, read on the forward strand.
CGGATAATTTAACACGGATACCCACTTCTATCAAAATTGCGCGCAAAACTGTGGGAATTGCAAAGCAAAATATCGTATTCGCCATCGGTGTCAAGCTCCTGATACTCGGACTTATCGCCCTCGGCCTTGCGAATATGTGGCTCGCCGTCTTTGCCGACGTCGGCGTTGCGGTGATCGCAATACTTAACGCGATGCGCGCCTTGAGGGTGAAGCTGTGAGATACTATATGTTTAATAAGCCGCGCGGATGCGTTACGGCGCGCCGCGACGAGAGACATAGAACGGTTATGGACTATTTTCCCGAGTGCGACCGCGACGTCCTCTTTCCTGTCGGCAGGCTTGACCGCGATACCGTGGGATTTCTCCTGGTCACCGATGACGGAATGCTCTGCACCCATCTGATGCGCCCCGAGGGACACGTCGAGAAGACCTATTTTTTCGTGGCAAAGGGCGAGATGACCGACGCAAACGTCCTGACTCTTGAGGACGGCATCGACATCTCGGTCAGGAAAATGGCAAAAACTCAGCCCGCAAGCCTCGAGATCGTCGAGCGCACCACCCTCGGCGGAGTCGTAGACTATCTCGATGACGCCAATCGCAAGATTGCGCTTTCGCGCCCCGACCTACCTGCCTTTATCGGCAGGCTGACTATCACCGAGGGCAAGAAGCACCAGGTCAAGCGGATGATCCGCCATTTCGGCGCAAAAGTGGTCTACCTCCGCCGCGTAGCTCTCGGCGGTGTGCCGCTTGACGAATCGCTTCCCGAGGGCAGCTATCGCGAGCTTACCCCCGAGGAGCTAGCCACATTGCAAGGGTAGGAGAAATAATATAAAATACTGCAAATCGAAAAACAATAGAAAAAGCGAGTCGCAAGACTCGCTTTTTTGTTATATAAAGAGTATCTAGATCAGCTTTGATAAAATCCTTGAATTTCTGCATATCAGTTTTCTACTCTCTGCTCAAGTGCCTTGCAGAGAAGACGGGCCTCGTCCTCGTTCTCAAGACCGATGACGAGGATTTTATCGCCGGATTTGATTACAACGTGAGTGTCAGCGTTATTGTGGGAGTAGAGCGTGTACGTACCGAGGTCATCGCTCTTGAAGATTCCGAGCGAGAGCCTTGGCGAGCCGAAGCCCATCTGTCTTGCGCCGATATCGAGATCCTCACAGAGCTCTACCGAGTCTATATCGGCGTACTTGACGGTCGAGCCCTCGTAGTAGGTCGCCTCGACCGTGAGGGCGTCATCGCCGAGTGAGTATTCGACGTTGCCCGTGAACATAAGAATGCCGACTCCGACGAGGAGAATGGCAATTACGACGGTGCAAACGGTGCCGATTATCTTGTCTTTTTTGGTGACGAGAGTCTTCGTTTCGTCGATTTCGCCGCGCGCAAGCTGCTTTTTATAGAAGACGTAGGAATATACCGTGGGGATCAGAACGAGGAGCAGGATTGCGGGGAGGGCGGCTATCATCATGGCATTAGTGGGCAGAAACGCGCCGAGCATAACGACGAATCCGCCGAAGAACCATACTCTGCCCGCGACTCTGTGAGTCGCCGCCCAGTTCTCGTCGCTGGCGAGAGTCCACTTGATCTTGATACCCATCGTGCGATTGCGCGTAACCTTGGGCATATAGTTGCCCATTACCGCGAACATTACGCCGAAAAGAATGCAAACGAAAGAGCCGAGATGAAGATCGAAGTTGAATGCCGTCGCATAGATCAATGCCGAGACGAAGATCGATATCATAGGCATAATGAAGAAGATGAGCGAGTATACCTTGTCGCTCTGCTGACGCTTGCGGTTGGTAAAGAGCGTTGTGATAACGCAAACCCAGTGGAGCGCAAGCATGATGAGGGGAAGTCCGAACACCGCAAACGCCTTGCTCGATGCACCGTCAGGCGTGCCGTCAGCACCGAAATGAGTGGTTATCGTGTCGGGAAGTGAGTCCCAGAAGATCACGCCGAAGATTATAGGCAAAAGTATGATAACAGACGAGATTATCGCCTTTAAAATATTCTTTTTATTCATTTTTTCCTCCTTTGATATCCGAGATCCAGAGCATAATTTCCTCAAGCACCGAGGCGTTGAGCTCGTAGTAGATGAATTTGCCGTCGCGCTTATCGCGGACGAGATCCGCCTCGCGCAGAACCGAGAGATGCCGCGAGATCGCCGCACCCGAGACCTTGAAGTGCTCGGTTATGTCGCCTGCAGACATCTGACCGCCCTTGAGCAGAGCGAGGATTTCGCGCCGCGTCGGATCTGCCAGAGCGCGCATCGTTTGTCCAAGTCCCATAGAGTCCTCCTCATTTAACATTTAACTTAATTGTTAAATGTATTTTAGCACGAAACCACGGCGTTGTCAAGGGTTTTTCGGGATTTTTTAAAAAATTCTCAAAAAACAAAGGTAGCCTCGCGACAAAAGCGAAAGACTACCTTTATTATATTAAATTCGGTGAAATTACTTGCAGAACTTATCGATATAGTTGTCGATCGCCTCGTCGATGATGTGGAGGGCTTCTGCGCGGGGGAGCACCTCATCGACTGCGGTGTCCTTATTCTCGAGGTTCTTGTAGACCGAGAAGAAGTGGCGCATTTCCTCGAAGATGTGGCGAGGGAGCTTGTCGATGCCGTCGTACATATTGTAGTTGGGGTCGTCGAAGGGAATAGCGATGATCTTCTCGTCGCGTCTGCCGTTATCGATCATGGTGATAACTCCGATGGGATATGCGCGCACGAGCGTCATAGGCTCGATCGCCTCGGCACACAAGAGGAGCACGTCGAGAGGGTCGCCGTCATCACCGAAGGTTCTGGGAATGAAGCCATAGTTTGCAGGATAGTGAGTCGAGGTGTAGAGAATGCGGTCGAGCATAAGGAAGCCGGTCTCCTTATCCAGCTCGTACTTCTTTTTGCTTCCCTTGGAGATCTCGATAACGCAGATAAAGTCCTCGGGGGTTATTCTTTTTGGCGATATATTGTGCCAGATGTTAGACATAACTTACATCCTTTCTATTTTCGCTTGTTTTTATATTTTGGTGCGGATTTGCTGTTTTTGCGGTCATTTTTTAACACGGGGTAGGGCTTGTGCTGGTTTTTTGCCGCTTTTCCCGACTTTTGCGCCGTCGGTTTTGTCGCCTCGGCATCGCGTTTGCCCATTCTGCGAAGAGCAGTCGCACCCGAAAGCGCCGCACCGTGTGAAATTGCGCCGATTGCCGCATCCAGCTCGCCGAGGCTCTCGGTTGAGAAGATCGCGTGCCTGTGGAGAATGCCGGCAGAGGCGAGCTCCGCGCCCTTGTCACCCATATAGGTGAGGTGCGAGTTGAGAATGAGATTTCGGTGCTCGAACTCGCGCATCATCGGGAATTTTGCGCCGCGTCGGTCGGTGAGAGCGCACTCGGAGCAGTTCTCACAGCCGAAGTTCTCCTTCATGAAGCAACGCTCGGTGATCATCAGCGGAATTCTGCCGTAGACGATAGCTCCGCCGCCGACGTCGCGCGCCATAGGCAGAGTCAGCTCCGCGGAGAGCAGAGATTCTCTGATGCCGAGGTCGGCATAGGCAAGTCGCGCCTGGCGGTTGGTGATATTTAGTCTGAAATCGCCGATGGGAGTAATATCAAGCCCCGACAGAAGCGGAAGATGCCCGATATTGCCGACGAGCGCGTATTTTGCGCCCTGCTTAACGGCAGATTCAACAGCCGCGCGTACTCGCTCGCGCTCGGAGTCGGTGACGACGGGCGGAAGATACACGCCATTCGCCCACTCGCCGAGATTATGATATTCCATAAGCGGAACGAAAATTACGTCAAAGCAGGATTCTGCGTTTTTGTAAACTTTAGTTAACATTTCGCCCTGCAAGAAGAGAGCTGTGCTGAGCCTTCTTGCCGCGATCTTCTCGGTGCAGGGGGCATATTCGATGCCGCTCGGCTCGCGCTTTTGCGAGAGAAGCTTCTCGGTCGCCTCGCGGCGCAGAGCATTGATCGCCGAGGGCGCGAGGTTGAGTCCTGCGTCAAGGTCAAGGTCGATATTCTCTGCCAACAGCGACAGAGGCGTGCCGCCGAGCTTTGCAAGGCGCTCCTTGACCGATTCATCGGTCAGAGGCGAGCTTATAGCGTCGGAGGGGGTGTCACCCGTAACGGTCACCGATCTGTCACCAAGGGTGAAGGTGAGCTCCGCAGGCTCGCCGCGCTTGATCTTTGCTCTTGCGGTTATTTTAGCGGCTTTCGGCTTAAAGTCCATCTCGCCGAGACTCTTCGTGTCGCTCTTGTCGGCATCGGACCTGATGCCGGTCATCTTCGAGAAGATCTTGCCTGTGAAGTATCCGTCGGTGAATCCTCCGCGGGAGAACGCCGCTTTGAGCGTTGCGAGCTCCTCGGCGTTTGCCGAGCGTCCCTCGTCAAGCAGACGGCGGTAGATCGACGTTACGGTGTAGACGTATTCGGGCGATTTCATTCTGCCCTCGATCTTCAGAGATGCTGTGCCCGTGGCGATCAGCTCCTCGATATGCGATGCCAGCGACAGATCCGAGAGCGACAGAGGATATCCATCGCCGAAGGGAAGTCTGCAGGGCTGGGCGCATTCGCCGCGGTTGCCGCTTCTGCCGCCGACAAGCGAGGAGAAGAGACATTGTCCCGAGTGACAGACGCAGAGCGCGCCGTGCAGGAACACCTCGGTCTCGATAGGCGAGCCCTCGGTGGCCGCCTTGATGTTTTCATAGGAGAGCTCGCGCGCCAGAACCACGCGTGAGCAACCGAGCTCGGCCGCCATTTTCGCGCCGTCGGCAGAGTGCACCGACATCTGCGTTGAGGCATGGAGCTCCATTTTCGGCACGCGGCGCTTTATCTCGCGGATCGCGCCGAGGTCGGTAATTATCAGAGCGTCAACCCCGATCTCCCAGAGCCTTGCCGCATAATCCGAGAGCTCGCGCATCTCGCGGTCGAAGATAAGGGTGTTCACGGTGACGTAGAGCTTTACGCCGTGCAGGTGGCAGTACTCCACCGCGCGCTCTATTTCGTCGATATCAAAGTTCTTGGCATAAGCTCTCGCGCCGAACGCACGGCCGCCGAGATATACGGCATCCGCACCCGCGCTTACCGCCGCAAGCAGAGCTTCAAAATCTCCCGCAGGAGCTAAAAGCTCGGGTAAATTACTTTTTCTTCTCACACGCGCACCCTCCTTTTTTCTTTATAAGGTAATTTTAACAGAAAGGCGGCGGTTTGTCAATCGCGAGAGCACTTTTTTGTAAGAATGTTTGAAAAACTTTAGAAACCAAAGGACAAAAGGCAATCTCCACCCCCAATTTGTTACAAACTGCTATTGCTTTTTTTATCCTGTTATGATAGAATTGAGTCATAAAGAACCCTATGCTTTGGAAAGGATGAGAGCTATGCTGAGGAGCGAGTTCAAATTTAAAAACAAGATTATAAAGAACAGAGCGGTCTTTCAACCAATGGAGGGCTGTGATTGTGCGGAGGACGGTACGCCGAGCGAGCTGACCGTCGCGAAATATATGAACGCCGCACGCTCGGGCGTCGGTATCATCTGGTTTGAGGCCTGCGCCGTCTGTTCCGAGGGCAGAACAAACCCCGGGCAGATGCGACTCACTGAGGAGAATAAAGAGGTGTTCAGGTCGCTTCTTTGCGACGTGCGCAGAGTCGCGCGCGAGGAGTGCGGCATCGAGCCCTTTATGATCCTTCAGCTGACTCACTCGGGCAGGCAGAGCATCGTGCCGATGATAGCGTACAGAAATTCGGCCTATGAGGCGCGCCGTCCTATGAGCGATGAGAATATCGTAACCGACGAGTATCTTGATACGATTCCTGCGCTATATGCAAGATCGGCGAAGCTTGCCGAGTCGGTGGGCTTTGACGGCGTTGACGTTAAGAGCTGTCACGGCTATCTCTTCCAGGAGCTTCTCTCGGCTTTTGAGCGAGGCGGTCGCTACGGCGGTAGCTTTGAGAACAGAACGCGCCTCTATCTCGACACGGTAAGAGCCGTAAAGGAGGCGGTGGGCGATGATTTTGCCGTTGCAACGCGCCTTGGTGTTAGCGATATGGTGGCATATCCAAACGGATTCGGCACGAATTCCGACGGCGAGATGGATCTGTCCGAGTCGGATATGCTTGTTACGAGCCTCATCGATGCCGGCGTCGAGATGCTCAACGTCACTATCGGCAATCCATACTATAATCCGCATATCAACCGCCCTTATAAGCGCGGCGCGTACACGCCTCCCGAGGCGGCAGAGGTCGGACTCAAAAGATTCGAGACCGCAGAGGCGCACTTCAAGGCGAAATTCCCGAGCCTGCCCATCGTGGCTACCGGCGTGTCCTACTACCGCGATGAGCTGATGGAGAAGTCCGAGCAGATCGTTGCCTCGGGTATAGCGGATTTTGTGGGCTACGGCAGGGTGAGCCTTGCCTATCCCGCGCTCTTCCGCGACTATCTGGACGGCAAATTCGACCCGAAGAAGTGTTGCGTCGCCTGCTCAAGATGCACCGAGCTCATGCGCGCAGGATGCGTCAGCGGCTGTGCCGTATTTAACCCATACTACAAGAAGCTTTACGAGGAAAAGGTCCTCGCAAAGCAGTAAAAAGGAGATTTGAGATATGAAAAAGGTCGCTTTGGTCACAGGCGCATCGCAGGGAATCGGCAAGGGCATCGCAGATGCTCTTTGCGAGGCGGGCTACGAGGTAGTTCGCGTTTCGAGAAGACCCGAGTGCGAGAGTGACGCCTCCTTCAGATGCGATATTTCGGTGGCAGAGGACAGAGCCGCCCTTGCCGAGTTCATCGACAAGAAATACGGCAGGCTGGATCTGCTCGTTAACAATGCGGGAGTCGCCTGCGAGGTCAGGCTCGACGTCCTCGAGACCACAGAGGCGAGCTTTGACCGCGTGGTTGGCATCAACACCAAGGGCACGTTCTTTATGTGTCAGACCTTTGCCAATCTGATGATCGGATATCAGGCAAAGAGTCTTGCCGACTATAACCCTAGGATCGTCAATATCTCCTCGGTGTCGAGCTATACGTCGTCCACCTCGCGCGGCGAGTACTGCATATCCAAGGCAGGCGTGTCTATGACGACGCTCCTATTCGCCGACAGACTTGCCGAGTACGGAATTCCTGTGTTCGAGGTTCGCCCCGGCATTATCAAAACGCCTATGACCGACGTAGTTTCGGCAAAGTACGACAAGCTCATCGAGGAGGGACTTACTCCCATCAAGCGTTGGGGAACTCCCGAGGACGTGGCGAAGTGCGTTCTCGCGGCGGCAAGCGGCCTTCTCGACTTTGGGACGGGTACCGTGTTAAATGCTGACGGTGGATTCCATATCAGACGACTTTGATTTTGCAAACTATAGTTTACATTTTTGGAGAAGAAAATGAGAAGCCTTGAATTTGATGCGGTGGTTATAGGTACGGGGTGTGCCGGATATAACGCCGCCGATTGGTTGTACGATCTTGGCGTTAAGAACGTCGCTATAATCACAGAGGGAAAGCACGTTGGCACCTCCCGCAACACAGGCAGCGACAAGCAGACCTACTACAAACTATCGCTCGCAGGCGACTCGCCCGATAGCGTTATGAATATGGCAAAAACGCTCTTTGACGGCGGAGCTATGGATGGCGACGTCGCGCTTGCAGAGGCGGCAAGCTCGCCGAGATGCTTTATGAAGCTCGCGAGCCTCGGCGTTGACTTTCCTACTAACAAGTACGGCGAGTTCGTCGGTTACAAGACCGATCACGATCCCGCCGCAAGAGCTACGTCTATAGGCCCTTACACCTCAAGGAGAATGACCGAGGTGCTTGAGGCTTCGGTCGAGCGCAAGGGGATCGCCATTCTCGACGGACTTCAGGCGATAAAGATACTTACCGACGAGGGAAGCGTTACCGGCATCCTCGCCATCAATACGAAAAGCACCGACGAGATCTGTCTCGTCGGCATCAAGACCCCATACGTAATTCTCGCTACGGGCGGTCCTGCGGCAGTCTATTTTGACAGCGTTTATCCCGAGAGCCATACGGGCAACTCCTCGCTCGCACTCGATGCCGGAGCAGAGTTCGCAAATCTCTCCGAGTGGCAGTACGGCATAGCATCCACCGACTTCCGATGGAACGTGTCGGGCAGCTATCAGCAGGTGCTTCCGCGATATATTTCGGTGGATTCCGAGGGCGTGGAGCGCGAGCTTTTACTTGATTACTTCGACGACCCCGGCGATGCTATCAAAAACGTTTTTCTCAAGGGCTACGAGTGGCCCTTTGACGTTCGAAAGATCGGCGGCTCGTCTTACATTGACCTTATCATCTATCACGAGACAGTCACTCTCGGTCGCGCGGTCTATATGGACTTTCGCCGCGAGCCTTGCGGCCTGACGGCGGATTTCTCGGGGCTCGATTCTGTGGCTTACGAGTATCTCAAGAACTCCGACGCCCTCGTCGCAACGCCCATCGCACGCCTCGAGCGAATGAATCCCGGCGCGATAGAGCTATATCGCTCGCACGGCATCGATCTTGCGAAAGAGCCGCTTCGCGTGGCGGTCTGCGCCCAGCATAATAACGGCGGAGTCCGCATTGATGCGAATTGGCAGACCAATATTCGCGGTCTCTATGCCGCAGGCGAGGCGGCAGGCTCGTTCGGTATCTTCCGTCCCGGCGGAAGTGCGCTGAATTCCTGTCAGGTCGGCAGTCTCCGTGCCGCACAGCATATTGCAAAAGAGGCGAAGAACACGCCCTCGCAGAGATATGACGCGATCCTCGCCGAGGCAGAGACCGAGGTCGAGAGATTCCTCGCCGAGGCGCGAGGAGATAGATCAACCATAGTCGCAAAGCGCGAGGAATATCAGAGAAGAATGAGCAGAAGCTTTGCCTTTTTGCGCTCGATTCCCGATATGAGAGCCGCCCTTGAGGACGTCTCTGCCGACCTCGCTCGCTTTGCCGATGACAATAAGTGGCATAGCGCCGCCGACGTGCCTCATCTTTACAAGAACCTCGATATTATCAAGATGCAGGAGAGAGTGGCCGCATCGATGATATATTCTGCGGAGCACTTCGGCTCGCGCGGCTCGGCCTACGTTACCGATGGCGATGACGTTATGGCGCGCCGCCCAATACCCGAGAACATAGACGGCAGATCGCAGATCATAGTCGCAGATGCCGACGGTATAAGAAGCGTGCAGGCTCGCCCCATTCCCGACCGCGATCTCTGGTTCGAGCGCGTTTGGAGAGAGCACAACGCCAAAAAATCGGGAAAGAATAAGGGCTAAAAAGCCCAGAATCTTCGAAAAAGTGCCCACCCGTGTTAAATTTGGCGCAAAAAGAAAGGAAAAAGACGGTGAAGCTTTGTTTTTCCACCCTTGGATGTCACGATTATAGCCTCGATGAAATTATCGCTTTGGCTAAAAAATATTCGATAGACGCACTCGAGATCCGCGGCATCGGCGGAGTTATGGACAATTTTGCGATCCCCGAGTTCTCGGCGGAGGAGGCCGCGAGCACGAAAAGACGGCTCGCCGAGGCGGGTATAGCCATTCTGTCTCTCGGTACGTCCTGCTCGTTTCACGATATAGAGAAGCGCTGTGCTATGATAGAGAGCGCCAAGGGGCAGATACTCATCGCCGAGCGTATGGGCGTGCCCTGCATCCGCGTTTTCGGCAACAATCTGACCGAGGACAGAGAGGCCTGCTTTGTTAGAGTCGGCACAGCGCTTGCCGAGCTCGCGGATTTCGCCGCCGCTCACGGAGTCACAGTCCTCCTCGAGATACACGGCGACTACAACTCGATAGAGACCGTCGCGCCGCTGCTCAAGATAGTAGGCGACCGCCCGGGCTTCGGTATCATCTGGGATATCGCGCACTCCGACGGAGTCTATGGCGCAGAGTGGCCCGAGTTCTACGAGTTCATTCGCCCCTACATGCGCCACGTCCACCTGAAGGATCATAAGGACGGCACACTCACGCTCCCCGGCGACGGAAATCTGCCGATTCGCCAGGTCTACGACCGTCTGACCGCCGACGGCTACGACGGATATTTCTCGCTCGAGTGGGAGCGCAAGTGGCATCCCGAGATAGGCGACATCGAGCCCGCCCTCGACCGCCTCTGCGACATCCTCTCAAACTAAAAACACAAAAAGCAAGAGCAAAAGGGAAGTAAGATCCTAAAGCAGCTCTTGCTTTTTATATTGCAAAAAAGAAGGAGCCCCGAAGAGCTCCTTATATAAGATCATTTAGTTTTTAGGCACGTAATTATAATGTCTTGTGGCTCTTGTGAGATTGCTATTGCCATCATAATTGCCATCATAACTAATGCTTATCCTCGCCCACTCTGCCTCTGTGCCGGTGTAGTACACATATTTGAGGCTGGTGCAACTCCAGAACGCCGACTCAATGCTTGTTACGCTATCGCCGATCACGATGCTAGTAAGGCTTTTGCAACCTGAGAATGCACCCTCTCCGATGCTGGTTACGCCGTCGGGGATCACGATGCTCTTGAGGCCGGTGCAACCCCAGAACGCCCCCTTGCTGATTGCTCGAAGAGATTCCCCAAGGGTAATCTCGGAAAGATTGGAACAATACTCAAATGCGTATCGTCCAATCGTTTCCACGCTGTCGGGGATCACGATGCTAGTAAGGCTCTTGCATCTAGAGAACGCATAATCGCCGATGCTTGTTACGCTGTCGGGGATCTCGATGCTAGTAAGGCCGATGCAACCAGAGAACGCCTCTTCGCCGATGCTTGTTACGCTGTCGGGGATAACTATGCTTTTAAGGTTGGTACAACTACTGAACGCAGAATTGCCGACACCCACTACCGCGCCGCCTTTATAGGTCGCGGGAATGACGATATTACTCAAATACTTGGCATCACCGCAGGTAACGACGTAGGTTCCGTCGTCCTGAGGATAGAACTGAAGTCCTTGCGGATTTTCGTTCTCAGAGGATGCGCCGTCACCCTTTTTACTACAGGATAGAAACGTGCTAAACACAGCAAGAATTGCTATCAACGCGACGATAACTAATGTCATTTTTGTCTTTTTCATTTCTATTCTCCTTTTTACAAATACGTACAAGAGACGCGCGGAGCTTGTCTCTGTGCTTTGGCACACATAGTTGATTCTTAAAGCAACTCAATTCTATCACAAAATCATCCGTTTGTAAATGGTTTTACCATAAAACTTATGCGGAGGCACAAAACAAGAGCGCGTTTGCAGAAAAACGCCGATGTTCTTGCACTTTTATATATAAATAAGAAGAAAATTCCTCAAAACCCATTGACAAACATAAAATAATATAGTATAATCGGTTACAAATTGTATACAAGCATACAATCCTTGAAAAGAAAGGAAAAATGATATGATCAAGGTCAACAAAAGCTCAAATCTGATAGAGCAGGCGCAGTACAAGTACTCGCTGCAGGACGTTGATGAGCCTAACCTCTACCGTCCGATATACCCCTATGACGAGGTGCCGAAGGTTGCCTTCAACCACCGTCACGTTCCTATCTCGATGCCCAGCGAGATTTGGATCACCGATACCACCTTCCGCGATGGACAGCAGTCCCGTGCACCCTATACAGCACAGCAGATAGTTGATATGTATAAGATGCTGAACCGTCTCGGCGGACCCAAGGGCATCATCAGACAGAGCGAATTCTTCGTCTACACCAAGAAGGACAGAGAGGCGGTCGAGCGCTGTATGGCTCTCGGCTACGAGTTTCCCGAGATCACGACCTGGATACGCGCAAAGCGCGAGGACTTCAACCTTGTGCGCGACCTCGGAATCAAGGAGACGGGTATTCTCGTGTCCTGCTCCGACTATCATATCTTCAAGAAGCTCGGTCTCTCGAGAAAAGAGGCGATGGATCACTACCTTGCGGTAGTTAAATCTGCCTTCGAAGCAGGAATACGCCCGAGATGTCACCTTGAGGACATAACCCGTGCCGACTTCTACGGCTTCGTCGTTCCCTTTGTAAACGAGCTTACCGCGCTCTCGCGCGAGGCGAATATTCCTGTTAAGATCCGTATGTGCGATACCATGGGCTACGGCGTTTCCTATCCCGGTGTAGCGCTTCCCAGAAGCGTTCCCGGCATCGTTTACGGTCTTCGTCACTATGCAGACGTTCCCTCCGAGATGCTCGAGTGGCACGGACACAACGACTTCTACCTCGGCGTTTCCAATGCGGTCAACGCCTGGCTCTACGGTGCTTGCTCGGTCAACTGTTCGCTTCTCGGTATAGGCGAGAGAACCGGCAACGTGCCTCTTGAGGCGATGGTAATGCAGTACGCCGCGCTCAAGGGTACTCTCGACGGAATGGACACCACCGTCATCACCGAGATCGCGAGATACTTCGAGCGCGAGCTTGGCTACGATATTCCTCCGATGACTCCCTTCGTGGGCTCGGCGTTCAACCTCACCCGTGCGGGCATTCACGCCGACGGACTTATGAAGGATGCCGAGATATACAACATCTTCGACACCGAGAAGATCCTTAACCGTCCTGCAGACGTAGCGATCTCCAATACCTCGGGCGTTGCAGGCATCGCATATTGGATCAATAAGCACTACGCTCTCGAGGGTGACCGTCAGGACAAGAAGCAGGATGAGTGGGTTATCGCGGTCAAGGCAGACGTCGATGCGCTCTACGCCGACGGCAGAACTACTCTTATGGGTGACCTTGAGCTTGAGGAGATCATTGCAAAGTATCATCCCGAGCTTGTGCCTGATGCACTCGAGGCCGGTGTATGATAATAGATAACAAAACAGCATCCCTCGAGGAGCAGGTCACATCTACTCTCGAGGCAGCGATACTTACGGGCAAGCTCGCGGCAGGTACCGCACTTACCGAGCAGAGCCTCTCGGTCAGACTCGGCGTGAGCCGCACGCCTATCCGCGCGGCGCTTCACACTCTCGCGGAGGAGGGGCTTATTAACCTCGTTCCCAACAGAGGCGCGGTCGTAGTCGGCGTTACCCGTGAGGATCTGATAGACATTTATAAAATAAGAATGCGACTCGAGGGACTTGCCTCGGCTCTCGCGGCAGAGAGAATCTCGAGGGAGGATCTTGCCACCCTTCGCGAGTCGGTTGAGCTCGCCGAGTTCTATATCAGCAGAAACGATGCAGAACACTTAAAGGAGCTTGATACGCAGTTCCACGCTATAATTTACAGAGCATCGGGCAACCGTATGCTTAACAAGACGCTCTCCGAGCTTCACAGAAACATAACGTCATACAGAAAGATGTCGCTCGCCGTTCCCGGCAGACTTGAGCGCTCTGTAGGAGAGCACCGCGAGATTCTCAAGGCCATCGAGGCAGGCGATGCCGAGAGGGCAGACAGCCTGACCTGCGCGCACGTTGCGGCGGCACTCGAGAATATGCTCACGACGGTGGGAAAGTAGAAAGGACATAAAATGGGATACACAATAGCACAGAAAATTATAAAATCTCACCTCGTCACAGGCGAGATGATCGCGGGCTCGGAGATCGGACTTCGCATCGATCAGACACTCACCCAGGACGCGACGGGCACTATGGCATATCTTCAGTTCGAGGCTATGGGCACAGAGCGCGTCAAGACCGAGCTCTCGGTTGCATATATCGACCACAACACCCTGCAGGCAGGCTTTGAGAACGCCGATGACCACCGCTACATACAGACGGTGACAAAGAAGTACGGAATCCGCTTCTCCCGTCCCGGCAACGGCATCTGCCACCAGGTTCATCTTGAGAGATTTGCTAAGCCCGGCAAGACTCTGATCGGCTCTGACAGCCACACCCCCACCGCGGGCGGCATCGGTATGCTCGCTATGGGTGCAGGCGGACTTGACGTTGCGGTAGCAATGGGCGGCGGCACTTACTACATCACTATGCCCAAGATGATCAAGGTCAACCTCACAGGCAAGCTCTCCGACTACGTTGGCGCAAAGGACGTTATCCTTGAGGTTCTTCGTATTCTCTCGGTTAAGGGCGGCGTCGGCGCTGTAGTAGAGTACGGCGGCGAGGGCGTTAAGACTCTCTCTGTTCCACAGAGAGCAACCATCACCAATATGGGCGCCGAGCTTGGCGCAACAACCTCTATCTTCCCCTCCGATGAGGTGACAAAGGCCTTCCTCAAGGCAGAGGGCAGAGAAGAGGACTATATTCCTCTCGCATCCGATCCCGACGCGGTATATGATGCAGAGTACACCGTTGATCTTTCGGCACTTGCACCTCTCGCGGCTTGTCCTCATAGTCCCGACAACGTCAAGCCCGTAGCAGAGCTTGCAGGCTCGAAGATAGATCAGATCTGTATCGGCTCCTGCACCAACTCCTCGATGCTCGATATGCTCACCGTAGCCGCGATGCTGAAGGGCAAGACGGTTCATCCCGACGTTTCTCTCTCCATCTCCCCCGGCTCGAAGCAGGTTTACACCATGCTCGCCGAGTGCGGAGCTCTCGCCGATCTTATCGCGGCAGGTGCGAGAATCCTCGAGTGCGCTTGCGGTCCTTGCATCGGTATGGGCTTCTCGCCGAAGTCAAAGGGCGTCAGCCTCAGGACCTTCAACCGTAACTTCCTTGCGCGCTCGGGCACTGCCGACGCCGAGGTTTATCTCGTATCTCCCGAGACCGCCGCGGCATCTGCTATCAGCGGCGTGTTCACCGATCCTACCACCCTCGGCAAGGCGCCCGAGGTCAAGATCCCCGAGGTCTTCACCATCAACGATAACTTGATCGAGCTTCCTGCGAGCGCAGACGAGGCAGGCGACGTTACCGTTGAGCGCGGACCTAATATCAAGCCTATTCCCGTGGGCAAGGCTCCCGACGTCGATCTCTCCTGCGAGCTTATCCTCAAGGTTGGCGACAACATCACAACCGACCACATTATGCCTGCAGGCGCGAAGATATTGCCCTTCCGTTCCAACGTTCCGAAGCTCTCGGAGTTCTGCTTCACCGTCTGTGATAAGGACTTCCCCGAGCGAGCAAAGACCAAGGGCGGCGGCGTGATCCTCGGCGGCGCGAACTACGGCCAGGGCTCCTCTCGTGAGCACGCGGCACTCGTTCCGCTCTACCTCGGCGTAAAGGCAGTAGTCGCAAAGAGCTTTGCGCGTATTCACGTAGCAAACCTCATCAACTTCGGCATCGTGCCTATGACTCTCAAGTGTGAGGATGATTACGATAAGTTCGCCGAGGGTGACGAGCTCTCCATTGTCGGATTCGCAGAGGCAATTTCGGGTGCTGACGAGGTTATTCTCGTTAACAAGACCACAGGTGCGACAGCACCTCTCTCGCTGAATCTCACGGCAAGACAGAGAAGCATTCTCGCGGCAGGCGGACTTCTCAACTATACTAAAAACAACGCGTAAAAGCATATAAATGCAAAGAAAGGTTTACAAAAATGGCAGATTACAAGGAAAATCTTGACCTCGCCTGCGAGAAATTCAGAAAGATTCTCGAGGGCCAGCTCAAGAGAATAGAGGATATGAAGTCCCAGGGCGACTTCACCGACTACGCGGCTATCGACACCATCAAGATCGGTGTTTGCGGCGGCGACGGCATCGGTCCGATCATCACCGCAGAGGCGGCTCGCGTGCTCGAGTTTATGCTCTCCGATCTCGCTCGGTCGGGCAAGGTAAAGTTCATCACCATCGACGGTCTCACTCTTGAGAACCGCATCGCTCACATGCAGGCTATTCCCGATGACGTTATGGCAGAGCTCAAGAGCTGTGACATCATACTTAAGGGCCCGACCACCACTCCCCAGAAGGGCTCGGGTATGCCCAATATCGAGTCGGCAAACGTAGCAATGCGTAAGGCTCTCGACCTCTTTGCCAACATTCGTCCCGTCAAGGTTCCCGAGGAGGGTATCAACTGGACTATTTTCCGTGAGAACACCGAGGGCGGCTACGCCGTTGGATCTTCGGGCTTCAACGTGACCGACGATCTCGCCGTTGATTTCACCGTCACCACCAAGCAGGGCTCTGACAGAATCGCCCGCCTCGCTTACGACTACGCGAGAAAGAACGGCAGAACTAGAGTTTCTCTCGTTACCAAGGCCAACGTAATCAAGACCACAGACGGTAACTTCCTTGAGGATTGTCACAAGGTCGCAGACCTCTATCCCGAGATCACCACCGACGAGTGGTACGCCGATATTATGACGGCGAAGCTCGTTGATCAGAAGCGCCGTCGCGACTTCCAGGTGCTTCTGCTTCCTAACCTTTACGGCGACATCATCTCCGACGAGGCGGCAGAGTTCCAGGGCGGTGTAGGTACTGCGGGCTGCGCGAATATTGGTAAGAAGTACGCGATGTTCGAGGCGATCCACGGATCTGCTCCCAGAATGGTTAACGAGGGCCGCGCACAGTACGCCGATCCCTGCTCGATGCTTCGTGCCTGCGTAATGCTTCTCTCTCACATCGGCTATCAGGACAGAGCAGACAAGCTCGAGCGTGCTCTTGACATCTGCTCCTTTGAGGAGAAGAAGCTCGTCATCACCGGCAGAGCCGACGGTGCTACCTGCGCCGACTTCGGTAACTACGTGATGGAAACCCTCAAGAGCCTTTAATAAAAGAGCAAAGGTGCGCCACGTCTAGTGGCGCACCTTTTTAGTGCGTTAATTTAACACGGGTGGGGGGTTAAACTCCTACGGTCTCGTCTTTTTCCTCGGTTTCGACCTCGTTTTCTGCGCTTTCGGGCGCGGTTTCGTGGCTTTTCTTCTTCTTGCTCACAAACTTACCGCCAAAGATGATTCCAACCACCGAGACGAGCGCGGTCACGGCGAAGAAAATGATTGCCATGACGTAATTTCCGTCGGCGATGCTATCGCCGAGCAGAGTAGAGGTAATTATAGAGGGGATTCGCGCGATGGTTGCGATTATCAGATATCTTACGGGATTTATCGGCGATAGAGCCGTTATGTAGGTCAGAGCATCCTTGGGTGTGCCGGGGATGAAGAAGAGAATAAACACCGTCATATCGAGATTTCTCGGGTCGGAGAGGAATCTGTAGGTCGACAGATCCTTGTCGCCAACGATCTTCTTCACGAATGGACGACCGAGCTTCTTAACAAGCAGGAAAACGATCGCCGTGCCGATAAATATACCGAGAAGGCAGGTGAGAAGCCCGATCCAGGGACCCCATACGAAGCCGAGCATCAGCTCGATCGGCTCGCCGGGAATAAGCGCGATAAATATCTGCAACAGCTGAATGCCGAGCGTGACAAACCAGCCGAGAATGCCAATGCTGTCAATATAAGCCTTGAACTCGGCGCGTCCCTCCTCGGTTGCGAGGGTACTGACGTAGGGCAACAGAAGAATCGTTGCGATAATCATTATCAGCAGAAATATGATCAGGGGTATTGCTTTTTTTATAAGTTCTTTTTTGTCTTTCATCAAACGTAGTCCTTTTTCTCGCTCCTTTATGAGAAGCGTTACAGTAAGATAATACCACAAGTGGCGTTTTTTGTCAACATAGCGACCGTTTTTATATAAAATTATAGCGTGGGATATTGATTTTTACATAAAGCTGTGATAGAATATGAGAGGAAAAAACGTTTTCAAAAGGAGAAGCTATGGAATACGAGGTTTTTGAATACAACGGCGTAGGCTACGACAGAACTATGCACTTCGGCGAGTGGAGAGTTGCCTTTCTCAACTATGCCGAGAGATTCGACAAGATCGACAAGCTTGAGCGTCATATGCTCACCGACGAGGTCTTCATTCTTCTTGAGGGCAGAGCCGTTCTTATCATCGGCGAGGATCAGAAGATCGTAGAGCTTGAGAAGAACAAGATCTACAACGTAAAGCAGGCGATCTACCACGCGATCAAGGTCACAGAGGACGCAAAGGTCATCATCGTTGAGAACCACAACACCTCTCTTGATAACACCGAGTATCTTATGCTCGACAAAAACGTAGAATTTGAATTTTAAGGAGAAATAAAATGAGAAATCAGGCAATTGAAGCAATCAGCAACGAGAAGATAATCGTTATCGTTAGAGGCGTTGACCGCGAGCAGCTTATTCCTCTCGCAGAGACCCTTTACAACGGCGGACTTCGCCTTCTCGAGATCACCTATGATGCAACCGGTAAGGTTTCCGACGAGTATATGGCAGAGAGCCTTGCGATGCTCGTTAAGCACTTTGAGGGTCGCGGAATGTACTTCGGCTCGGGCACAGTTCTCACCGAGCGTCAGGTTGAGCTCACCGCTAAGGCTGGCGGCGCGTTCATCATCTCCCCCGACGTTAACGTAGACGTAATCAAGAAGACTCGCGAGCTCGGTCTCGTTTCTATCCCCGGCGCACTCACTCCCTCCGAGGCTACCGCGGCTAACAGAGCAGGCGCAGACTTCGTTAAGCTCTTCCCCGTAACCACTATGGGCACAAGCTACATCAAGGCGATAAGAGCTCCCCTCTCTCACATCAAGTTCCTCGCTGTCGGCGGCGTTAACCCCGATAACGTTAAGGACTTCATGGCGACCGGCATCTCGGGCGTCGGCGTTGGCGGCGGTCTTGCAAACGCGGCTTGGGTCAAGGAAGGCAGACTTGCCGAGATCGAAGCTCTCGCAAGAAGCTACGTTGAGAGACTCAAATAATCGAGAAAAGCAAACTAAAGTTTACAAAAAACAACAAAGCCACGGCGTTTGCCGTGGCTTTTCGTTTTGTTATTAGTCGATAGACATATCGAGCTTGAAGCGGAGGATCTTGCGCAGGGTGTTCTTGGGGAACTCTTCCTCTCTGACCTTGAGAACCGCGATCTTCTTGTAGGGAACGGCGGTCTTGTTGTACTTGTCAACGCTCTCCTGGAAGTACTTCTTGACGTCCTCGATGCCGTTCTTCTTCATGAAGTCGTAGTCGGGATAGATCTCTGCAACGATGGCGTTGTACATATCGCCTCTCTTGCTCTTACCCTCGTAAACGACGATCTCAAGAAGGCCGGGAGTTGCGATAAGATCGCTCTCGATCTCCTCGGGGTAAACGTTCTTACCGTTGGAGAGAATGATGAGGTTCTTCTTACGTCCGGTGATGGAGAGAACGCGGGTTTTCTCGTCGTACTTGCCGTAGTCGCCGGTCTTGAAGTAGCCCTCCTCGTCGAATGCCTCGCGAGTGGTCTCCTCATCCTTGTAGTAGCCGAGCATGATGTTGGGGCCCTTGACGTAGATCTCGCCCTCGCCATCCTCGTTGGGCTCGTTGATCTTGATGGTATCAATGTTGAGCACAGGGCCAACCGAGCCATCTACGATAAAGTTGTTGTGGTTTACTGCGATAAGGGGTGCGCACTCGGTGATGCCGTAGCCGTTAAGAACGGTGATGCCGAGAGCATCGAAGGTGTCGATGATCTCCTGGTTAATGGGAGCACCGCCGGAGATGAGCATATTGAGGTTGCCGCCGAAGCTTGCGAGCACCGACTTCTGGAAGAATGCCTTGCGAAGATCGATGCCGATCTTGCGAAGACCGTTCGAGAGCTTCATGAGGAATCTGACAAGGCCCTCCTTGCCCGAATCCTTGATGCCTGCGGTCAGCTTGCGGTAGAAGGTCTCAAGGTAAAGGGGAACGGCACAGATGTGACCGGGCTTCTCATCCTTGAGCTCCTTGGAAACGTAGCGGATACCGCTGGAGATGTAGATGTTAGAGCCGATGCAGTTCTGTCCGAAGATAGAAACGCTCGAGCCGTAGGTGTGATGGGGGGGAAGAACTGCAAGAGTCTTGAGCGAGAAATCGATGTAGGGAATAACGTCTGCAAGGTCGGAGCAGATGTTTCTCTGCGAGAGCATAACGCCCTTGCCCTTGCCGGTAGTTCCCGAGGTGAACACGAGAAGAGCCATAGCGGTAGGATCGATAGGAGCCGCAGAGACGGAATCGTCGCCTGCCTGAACCCTCGCGTAGCCTGCCTCGATAAGCGAGTCAAGGTTGTTCTCCTCGCCGCCGATGAAGAGAAGAGTAGAGAGACCAACGGTCTCGCAGATCTCGTTGCCCTTATCCTTGATGTCTGCATCAACGATGAGAAGATCGGTGTCTGCCTTCTTCACGGTGTCAGCGAGGTCAGCCGCCTGCCAGTCGCGGTCGAGAGGGATGAGAACCGAGCCGATGGAAAGGGTCGCGTAATATACGAGAACCCAGGAGTAAGAAAGCTTGCCGATGAGGGCGATGTGCTTGCCCTGATATCCGCGAGCGATAAGCTCGGTAGCAAGCGCGGTAACGTCGTTCTTAAGATCGATGTAGGACTTGGTCACAGCGGTCTCGTCGTGGGGCTTGATTCTGTAGGAATATGCAGTATTGTCGCCGTACATGTCGGCGCAGCTGCGAATCATTTCTCTAATATTCGGAAATTCGATTTTTTCACGTAAGGGAAGATCTTTTTTCATTGTTAGCTCTCCTGTACTGTAATTTCTTTGGTGGATTCCATACCGCTTGTCAGCTCGTTAAGATTGCCGTGCAGCTTTTCTAACACGGTGTAGAAGGTAGCGAGATCTTTACTGCTTATACCTGTGCTGACCTGATGCTGAGTGTTTAAAGATATCTGATAGATTTTTTTTGCAAGAATTTTACCCTCATCGGTGAGAGTAATGGGAGCGTTGTAGGTTCGCTTGCCCGGAGTCGTTTCTTTTGTGATATAACCGCGGCGCTTCAGAGTCGCAAGCTCGCGGGAGATAAGCGAGGGATCAATGTTGCTTTTGACCGCCAGCTCTGCAGAGGTAAGTCCGTCCGAATGAATATACAGCTCGTATATCCAGAGAACGTGCACGCTCTTTACGCCGAGCTCCTGTGCGATATAGGATTTGAACCTTTGGATGTTCTTCTGTGCTCCGTCGATAAGCAGAGCAAATTTTTCAAACCTGATGTCCTCCAACGTTTGTCTCCTTTATGTAATATGGTAGCAAAAAAGTGAATTTTCTGTTAACCATCGGCTATTATATCACATAAAAGTTGACTTGTCAACATCTTTTTGCAAAAAATATGAGGTGCGAATTTTGTCGCACCTCATAGAATTAAGCGAGAGGGAGGCTTTCGCCTGCCTTCAGTATGCATTTTTCGCCATCTATTTTAACGTAGAGAGCAATGGCGGTGGGATTGTTTAGCGCGGTGCTGGTAATCTCAATACGCTTCGTTGCTTCGGAGTAGTCGTAAATTTCGCCGATCGGAGCGTAGTAATAGTCACTCGGGCGGTTGCCATAGGTCTTTGCAAAGACGTCGAGGTCTTGCCATCTCCCGTCTCTCTCAAAGTCTATGGAGTGAACGCCAAAGCAGAAGAATTTGAGCTCGCCGTCGTCAGAAAGAGCCTCGAAGACCTCGGCCTGCTCGAGCAGGTTGTTGTGTCTTGCCGCAACGTAGAATATCTCGCTTGTCGGCGGCGCAAAGTACTCATCCGGGCTAGCGTCCTTCGGACTGTTGATTCGGTCACCGTAGTAATAGGGAATCGCCGCTACGTACTCGGTCAGCTCGCGGTTCTTCTGTTGACCGTATGGCCAGATGAACGAGCGGATGCTTCCTTCGCCGAAGACCGCTTCAAGCTCGCGGTGGCCCTCCTCAATACAGCGCTTGTAGGCCTCGTTGTCGGCGATTCTCAGCCAGGTGCCGTTCGCTCGCGCCTTGTAATATACGCCCTCAACGCCGTCAAAGCGGTGAAGCTTCGTCTTGTCGGAGGTCTCACGGTCAAAGGGCTCATCCGAGATGACGTATTCCTCGCCGTCGGCAAATGCCAGAGGATGATATTTGCCGTGGTTGGCGATCTCGTGACCGCGATAGAAGGCGCGGTACTCCTCGGGGCTCATCTTTGAGAGTCTCTCGGAGCAGAGGTTGAACGTACCGCGGAGGCCGCAGGGCTCGACGATTGCCTTGAATTTTGCATCCATCGGGAGATTTCCGTCGTCGATGGAGAAGGTGATCGCCTTTCTCGTCCAACCGGGATAGAATTTAACGTCTATTTTATGTGCCATTTCAGTTATCCTCAAGGTGTATACTGCGTCCGGCCTTCAGGATATGACGTCGACCGTCGATCTTGATGTAGAGGTCGATGGCTGTGGGGTTCTTGATCTCGGTGTCGGTGATCTCAACGCACTTTGTTGCCTTGGCATGGTCGTAGATCTCCGCGATAGTCGCATAGAAATAGTCCTCGGGACGCGCGCCGTAGGTCCCCGCGAATTCGAGCAGATCGCCCCACTTGTCAGCCTTGTCGTAATCTATGGAATGCACGCCAAAGCAGAAGAACTTGAGCTCGCCGTCGTCGGCAAGAGCCTCAAAGCTCGCCGCCATATCAAGCAAATTTTTTGGTCTTGCACATAGGTAGAAGAAATTATCGTCCGGCGGTGCGAAGTATATCTTCGGGTCTACGCCGACGCAAGAGTCAAGTCTCTCGCTGTAGTAGTGAGGTATCGACGCCACGTAGTCGGTGAGCCGCTTGTTATCCTGACGGATATACGGCCAGACAAAAGCGCGGATGCTGCCCTCGCCAAAGATCGCCTCAAGCTCCGCGTGGCTCTCCTCGATCAGTCTGATGTATGCGTCGGTGTCGGCGCGCTTCATCCAGCCGCCCCAGGGGCGCACCGTATGATAGAGGCCGGGCTCACCCTCATAGGGATAGAGCTTCGACGTATCGGCAGTCGCAGGGTCGAATTTCTCGTCGGAGATATCGTATTCGCAACCGTCAATAAAGGCCGCAGGGTGATATTTACAATGGTTGGCAATCTCGTGACCGCGATAGAATTCACGGTATTCCTCGGGACTCATTTTATTGAGGCGCTCGGAACAGAGATTGAAAGCGCCCTTTATGCCATAGGGCTCGACAATGTCCATAAATTTTCTGTCCATATCCAGAATGCCGTCGTCGATAGAGAAGGTGATTGCCTTTCTCGTCCAACCGGGATAGAATTTTACGTCAACGTTATGAGCCATAATGCCACCTCGCAGTTTTGTGTGTTTTATTAGATTATACCACGCCCATGAGAAAAAGGCAAGAGAAAAACGAAAACGTCCCAAAATTTAACACGGATACGGGGCAAAAGGCGCGTTTTTGGAGTTATATAAAAACTTGGAAACATTTTTGCAGAAACCTCTTGACAAAACCACCTCTCTCTGCTATAATATTAGGGCACCGAATGGAAGGTTAGCTCAGTTGGGAGAGCATCTGCCTTACAAGCAGAGGGTCACAGGTTCGAGCCCTGTACTTTCCACCATGGAAAAATATGCGGCTCACAGTACGATGTGCACAGAGCGAGGCTCGAACCTTGCAAATGCGCGAAGCGTATTTGACGAGTTAGCTCGCTTGCGAGATAACTCAGAGCCCATGTACTTTCCACCATTTTTAAAAACATGGCACACGGCTTGGTAGCTCAGTTGGTTAGAGCGCTAGCCTGTCACGCTAGAGGTCGTGGGTTCGAGCCCCATCCGAGTCGCCATCAAAAAAATCGGATATCGCTCGAAAAGAGTCGGAACTGAATAACAGTCCGGTGGGGTGTTAGAGCCGACGACGACCAAGGCGCGCAGTTCGCGTCGCCACCGCGCCCCATCCGAGTCGCCATCAAAAAAACACGCGGATTTAGCTCATTTGGTAGAGCGCCACCTTGCCAAGGTGGAGGGGGCGGGTTCGAGCCCCGTAATCCGCTCCAAAATAAAAAGGACACCGCAAAGGGTGTCCTTTTTGTTTTGGAAGCTCCTTATGGGAGCTGCGCCGCGCTCTGCGGCGCTAAGCCCTGCGAAAATCGCCTCGCGATTTTTGACGAGTTAGATCGCGAAAGCGAGATAACTCTGTTATCACGCTCCACCTCGGTGGCGGGTTCTCCGACGGCTCGAAAATATAGTCGCTATGCGTCGCTCACAGGCTCGCTTCTGTAGCTCCTTATTTCCTTCGGGCGCGTCGTCAAAAACAACACTCAGTTGTTTTTGCCTCGCTTACCCGTAATCCGCTCCTCACGCGACAAAAGTTTAAAATAATTTCAAAAAAGCCTTGACAAACATATCTCATTCTGCTATAATGTTAAGGCACACGAAATCTGGTGACGTAGCCAAGTGGTAAGGCCCCGGTCTGCAACACCGTTATCCGCCGGTTCAAATCCGGCCGTCACCTCCAGAAAAACGCTCCTCGAAAGAGGAGCGTTTTTTCGTTCTGGAGGTGACGGTCTCGCTTTGAACCGATCGCGCTTTGCGCGGCGGTTCTAATCTGAAAGCTAAACGAAAACGGTTAATAATCGTTTTCGTGACGCTTTACGCCACAAAGCAAGGAGCGCACGAAGCGAGTGTATCGAGCGACATGGCGCGACTATGCGACTGGTGAGTCTCGTCACCTCCAAAACAAAACCGACCCTCGTGGTCGGTTTTTTGTTTTGGAGACGCCGACCTCGCTTTGAACCGGCTTTCCGAGGCGAAGAGCCGAGGAAACCGGTGCACATTCTCGCCGCAGAGCGCGTCGAGCTTGCTCGTAAGCGGCAAGGCGAAAGAATCTTCGTGAGATGCCGAGCGACACCGTCGCGCATCTCAAAGAATACCCGGCCGTCACCTCCAATGCGTCTTGACAAAAAAGATGCCAATCGGCATTTTCAAGCAAGGGAGTAGAAGTGAACCTTTTCCATTCTGTTTCTACGGCAAATATTGAAAAATATCAGAAAATATGATATAATTTATTTTGGAAAGGCGGTGAGAGTTATCAAAAGCGCGATAAAAAAATTCTTTTCATTTGTATTAGCAATCCTTATTGCAATTATTTTTGGCGTTTGCGTGATTTTTATATTGCCGTTCGATTATATCAAAT
>JAZRFQ010000050.1:0-20278 GCA_045643725.1 Eubacteriales bacterium
GGACGAAGACCCATACCGCCCTCAAGGGTAACGGTCTCGCCGTTCATATACTTGAAGTCGGGGTTAGCGAGCTGAACGCAAACTCTGCCGATCTCGGTCTCGGGATCGCCGAAGTGACCTGCGGGGGGCATCTTTACGTTAGCCTTGAATGCCTCGGGATAAGCCTTCTCAAAGTTCTCAAGCTGTGCGGTCCAAGCGAGAGGACATACTACGTTGGTGTTGATGCCGTCCTTTGCCCACTCGGTAGCTGCAACACGGGAGAGGCCGCGGATGCCTTCCTTTGCCGCCGCGTAGGAGCACTGTCCGTAGTTACCGAAGAGGCCTGCGCCGGATGCGAAGTTGATGATAGCACCCTTAGTCTCCTTGAGATAGGGATAGCAAGCCTTCATATAATAGAAGGTAGCGTAAAGTCCCGAATACATAGCAAGGTTAAACTGCTCGGTGGTGTGATCCTGAATGGTAACGCCGGATGCAGAAGCCTGCGCGTTGTTGATGAGTACGTCGATTCTGCCGAATTCCTTGATTGCCGCCTCTGCGACGCCCTTTGCGATTGCCTCATTGTCCTGGCCCTCAGAGATGTCTGCCGCGAGTGCGAGCACCTTGATGCCGTACTTGGACTCAAGATCCTCCTTTGCCTTCTCGAGCTTGGACACGTTACGTCCTGTAATTACGAGGTTTGCGCCCTCCTTTGCGTATGCGGTTGCGATGCCGTAGCCGATAGAGCCGCATCTGCCGTCAGAGAGGACAGCGTAGCCTGCGCCGGTGATTATTGCGGTTTTACCCTTTAAGAAGCTCATTTTGATTCTCCTTTGTTTATATATTTTTTACGATAACAGTATAGCACACAAATGTCTGTATGTCAACAAAAACCGCCGAAAAAGGAAGAAGCCCTTTCGGCAGAAATTTTGTGCAGAATATACACTACCTTACCTTTTACCCTAGCAAGAGGTCGGTGACGAGCATCAGACAGAATCCGACGAGCAGGGCATAGGTAGCGCCGCGCTGATGACCGTGCGCGTGAGTTTCGGGGATCATCTCGTCGGAGACGACGTAGAGCATCGTTCCACCCGCGAATGCGAGAGCGAAGGGAAGTATCACCTCGGCAACGTATACGGCAAAATAGCCGATCAGCGTGCCTACGACCTCAACAAGACCGGTAATCGCTGCCAGAAGAAAGGCACGGCGAGGCTTAACGCCTGCGGCGAGCATCGGGCCGACGATGACCATTCCCTCGGGGATGTTTTGCAGAGCAATACCGCCCGCGATGACGAGCGCCTGCGCCTCGTGCTCGGGTCCGGCACCGAAGCCAACGCCTGCGGCGATACCCTCGGGCAGATTATGTATCGCGATAGCCGTGACGAAGAGAAGAACCTTGCCAAGCTTCGATGCGCCGTGCGACTCGGGCTCGACACCTGCCATCTTGTGCAGATGCGGCACAAGTCTGTCTATGAGATTAAGACAGAGCGCACCGGCGAAAATACCGCCGACGGTGATGAGGATGCCCCATTTCCCGCCGTGCTCGAGAGAGGGCAGGACAAGGCCGATGACCGCCGCCGAGAGCATAACGCCTGCGGCAAAGGAAAGGACTATATCCGAGAATTTATGAGATAGATTTTTGAATATAAAGCCGATAGCAACGCCGAAGAGCGTAGCACCGCCGACGCCGAGCGCGGTCAGAAGAACAAGCTCCATAAAAGCCTCCAAAAGTGAGCTCGGGACGACGCAAAATATGGATTAGCGCCGCCCCGTGTTAAATTATAGTGATTTTATGCCTCAGAGAACATATCCTTGCCAACTCCGCAGAGAGGGCACTCGAAGTCGTCGGGAAGATCCTCGAACTTCGTGCCGGGAGCTATACCGAGCTCGGGTGCGCCAAGCTCCTCGTCGTATTCCCAGCCGCATGCGTCACAAACGTGCTTTTTCATATTTAAAATTCTCCTTTTACCGTATAATGTAAAGTATTGTTTACAGAACAAGCGAGGGAGCAGAATAAACTCTCGCCGCAAGCTCCTGGTTGAGCATATAGAGGCTCTTGGGGTCAGTGCCGAAGAGATCCATCTTGGTGATCATATCGTTGGCGTTGGTCTCCTCCTCGCCCTGCTCCTTAACGAACCAGTCGAGGAACTGCATGGTGCGGAAGTCACGCACGTCGTACGCCGCCGCGTAAATATCGTTGATAAGTGAGGTTACGTACTCCTCGTGAGCAAGGCCTGCCTTGAGCACGTCCATATGGCACTCAAAGACCTTGTCGGGCTTTGCGATCGCCTCAAGCGTTACCTCTGCGTTCTCATTCTGCAGATACTGATAGAAGAGCATCGCGTGATCGCGCTCCTCCTGCGCTTGAATGAGATACCAATTTGCGAAGCCGTCGAGGCCTACGCGCTTGAAGTAGTTGGAGAAATCAAGGTAAAGATACGCCGAGTAGAACTCCTTGTTGATCTGCTGATTGAGCAGCTCGTGAACTCTTGCGTTCAACATGCTTTACCTCCTTATATCTCGGCCTTCCAGAGACCGTGAAGATTGCAGTATGCATAAGCCGCAACGGGCTTCTCGCCCTCGGAGAGTGCGAAGTGCGCTACGGGAGCTTTGCCAACCTCGAGATGCTTGCGGTAAACGCCGCAGCAGGTTTCAAGACATACCCAGAGAATGCTATGCTCCTCTGCCATGGGGTGAGATACAGAGCCAACGTCAACCTTTACGTTGTTGCCCTCTACGGTTACCACGGGGATGTGCTTCTCGTGGCTTGCCTCAACTACGCCCGCCTCAAGCAGCTTCATCTTCTCGCCGCAGCATACTACGGGAACCTTCTTGTCCTCAACCTTCTCGATTATGTTACCACAGTGCTCACAGATATAGAATTTCATTTTTATTTCCTCCAAAGAATGTTTTTTGTTTAAGAGCAGTCGCACTTGCTCTCTTGTGACTCTATTATACACCATTTTCACCGAGTTTTCTGTGACAAAGTCACATTTTTTTTAAAAAAATCAAAAAAATTTTAAAATAAACAAATATTGACATAATCGGTGTGCGGTGATATACTTTATATATAATGTAGATTTTTGCGAGGCAAATATGACGGAAAAAAGCATTAAAGAGCTCTGCTCCGAGGTCTTTCCATTCTGGAGCTCTCTCTCGGATGAGCAAAGAACGAATCTTTTAAGAAGCACGCAGAAGATCTCCTTCGAGCGCGGCACGAATATTCACGATGGCGGCGAGTGCACCGGCATCATTCTGATCAAAAGCGGCTCGCTCCGCGTATATATGCTCTCCGAGGACGGCAAGGAGGTCACGCTCTACCGTCTTTTCGCAGGTGACATCTCGATTCTGTCGGCGTCCTGCGTTCTTAACAGCATCACCTTCGACGTTTTTGTCGATGCCGAGGAGGACAGCGAGTGCGTTATCGTCGGCGGATGCGCCTTTGCCGAGCTCTGTGAGAAGAATCACGAGGCCCAGGTCTTTGCGCTCGAGTCGGCTCTCGCCTGCTTCTCCGACGTTATGTGGGTAATGCAGCAGATCCTCTTTATGAGCCTTGATAAGAGGCTTGCGATCTTCCTTCTCGACGAGATGGCACAGCAGGGTAGCGATACTATAAAGCTGACTCACGAGCAGATCGCCAAATATATGGGATCCGCCCGTGAGGTCGTGTCAAGAATGGTTAAATATTTTGCCACCGAGGGTATCATTGAGTCCTCGCGCGGCGGAATTCGCGTGCTCGATAAGCCGAAGCTGCGCAAAATCGCGGGTTAGTCGAAGAGCTCGAGGATCTTCTCCTTCGGCTTCGCGCCGGTCATACGACCTGCGATGCGGCCGTCTTTCACTACCGCGAGAGTCGGAATGCTGAACACGCCGTACCTCTGTGCGAGCTCGGGGCTCTCGTCTACGTTGATCTTACCGACTACGTACTCGGGATGCTCACGCGCGATCTCCTCGATGATAGGCGCTACCATACGGCAGGGACCGCACCAATCGGCGTAGAAATCAAGAAGCGCAGGCTTCTTTCCGGCGAGTATTTCATCAAAATTATTTTGGTTTACTTTAATAACAGACATTTTATTTTTCCTTTCTTTTTTAGAAAATCGAGGAGTCTTTCCTCTTTACGTACTTATTTTAACATAAAAAAGCCCCGTCTTCCGTGATTTTGTCACACAAGACGGGGTTTTATTCATCTGTAGTAGTCGGGATCGGGCGCGAGTAGCTCGTCGAGCGACTCTTGGAGCTGATCCTTTGCCGAATTAAATGCGTTCTCAACAGAGTCCTTGAGATTTGCGTAATCGTCAGCGAACTCGATGTGGATCTGCTTGTTGATGAAATCGATGTAGTCGCCGTACTTCTCGTCGAACTTGCCTGCGAGCTCGTCCTTCTTTGCACTGATGTCGGCGGTGGTCTTATCGATTGCGCTTACTATATTTTTCTTCGTCTCGGCGAGACCTTCCACAGCGTTCTTGATATCCTCGCCATACTTCGCCTCGAAGTGTACGAAGTAGACTTCCTTCGCGGCGTTGGCTGCGGCATCGATCTCGGCTAGCTTGTTTTGCAGAGCCTCTTCAATATTGTAATCAAAGAGAATCGCCTCGACCTCGCGGAGCTTGGTCTCTGCCGCGGTCATCTCTGCCGTGAGCATTGCTACGGTCTCGTTTGCCTGAAGAACGATCTGATCTGCCTCGCTCTGCGCCTGATTGTAGAGCTGTTCGGTCATTGCGATCTCGGCCTCCAGTGCGGCACGGTCCTCGCCGGTCAGAGTTGCAAGAGTGGCGCGCATAGAAACGTACTGTGCCTTAAGATCCTGAGCCTTTGCAAGAGCCTGCTGGTAGGCAGAATCGGGAGAGATCAGAGTATCGTAGTTAAACTGCTCGACGGTGGTTATAACCGAGCTGTAGTAGTCTACAGCCGAGGTGTAAGCGATGAAGGTGGATGCGTACAGATCACCAAGACCTGCTATGACGTTAGCGGTAACGTTGCTCTTTGCGAGCTCGATCTTGTAATTCTTGGTCAGCATATAAAGATTGCGAAGCTCTTCGGTCAAGAAGGGAGCCGCGTACTTACGCGACATCGCAAGAGCGATGACGAGCTGACCGATGTTCATCTCTGCGATTTCCTCATCGGTATAGAGACCGCATCCGCGAACCATGTCGCTAAGCTCGGCTTTGGTGATATCGGCTGCCTCTTTAACCGATCCGGCAATGTCAAGGTGAGAAAGAAGGATCTTGGTATCGTTGACAAGACGGTAGCTGAGCTCGTTTGCATAGAGAGAGCTGCCGGTAACGAGAATATCAACACTGTTCTGGTCGCCATCAACGGCACTCTTTACAAGGAAGCCGAGATCAACGGCGGTATAAATAACGTGCTCGATAGCCTCGCCGGGAGTCATGCCCTCGAAGACCTCTCCCGAAAGAAGGAGCGCGCCGTTATCGTCAAGCGGAACTGCGGAAACTATGCGTCCGGTATCGTCTACTATAAACTCCACGCTGGAATAGAGGTACATAGACTCGACGGAAGAGATCGTGTTGATAGCAACACGGGTGTACTCTCCCTCGTTAGGCATAGTAGCCGAAGACGAGCTACATCCTGCCATAGCGACCACACTGAATGTAAGCACGATCGCAAGAATTAAACTTAAGATTCTTTTCATATCTTAAATCCTCCGAAAAAGGTAAAAAGGGTATAATATTACATTATATTATAAACAGTATAACATATATTGGAGTGTTTTTCAATATGAAAATAAATTTTTAATTAAATTATCGCGCAAAATTTATGCGAGCTCCTCAAAGTCCTCACGGCCGTGCTTGCAGATGGGACACTCGAAGTCCTCGGGCATATCGCC
The DNA here is from genome assembly GCA_045643725.1 of Eubacteriales bacterium. GTDB lineage: Bacteria > Bacillota > Clostridia > Oscillospirales > CAG-272 > UBA1740. The sequence goes on from JAZRFQ010000050.1 coordinate 5,825, forward strand.
CTCGTGAACGTAGCCGCAGATGGTGCAGACGTATTTCTTCTCGCCCTCCTCCTTCTTTGCCGCAGGCTTCGGCTTTACGTTCTTGTGATAGTAGGAGTAGGTCATCGTTTCCTTGTCTGATACTACCGCGGACTCCTCAACCGAGCAGATGAACATTCCGTGACTGCCGAGGTCGGTGTAGCTCTCAACCGAGAGCGACATATAGGAGTTGATATAGTGGGGAAGCACGACGAGTCCGTTCTCCGAGCGAGAGGGAGAGCACTCCGCGAACTTGTCGACGTCGCGTCCGCTTTGGAAGCCAAAGTTTTCAAACACCTTGAAGGGCGCGTCCTCAGAGAGAACGTTGACGTTCATCTTTCCGCTGTTTTTGATAACGTCGTGCGAGTAGTTTGACTTGTTGATGCATACGGCGACGAGAAGAGGCGAGGAGGTCACCTGCATAACCGTGTTAACGATGAGGCCGTTATCGCGCTTGCCGTCGTTTGAGGTCACGACGTACAGACCGTAGCCTATGTTGTAGAGTGCTTTCGTATCTTTCTTCTGCTCGGACATTGTTTTTTCTCCTTATGTGTGAGGTTTTGAGTGAATTTTATCCTTGATGAGCCTATTTTAACACAAATTGACTCTGTTTTCGGTGATTTGGTCACAAAAAAGTGGGGAAATTGCATAATCTCCCCACAGCGATAAAAATTATCTTTTTCCTGTCTTAATTTCTCCGTGCTTATTTTCGTATTCCTCGATAAGATCGCGGATGAGCACAAGTATCTGACTGTTAGCACTTCTCCCCTCGTAGTCTGCAATAACGTGCAATTTGTCAAGCATCTCTTCTTCTATTCTGATGGATAAACTTTTTGTAGCCATATAAACCTCAATTTGAATTTATTATATGTTTACTTTACACTCATTTTGTGGTAAAATGTTATATATGAACATATTATATGTTCAAAATGAGTTTATTATGAGAGGTTTGAAATGAAGATGGCTATTTTGGGCTCGAGAAATTTAACGAATATAGCGCTTGAGAAATACGTTCTCGACGATGTTGATGAAATAGTATCGGGCGGCGCTGTCGGAGTAGATTCTTGTGCTGCCGAATATGCAAAATTTCGCAAAATCAAGTTAACCGAGTTTATTCCAGAGTATGAGCGTTACGGTCGCGCCGCGCCGATCGTAAGAAACAAAAAGATAGTTGACTACGCTGATAAGATTTTAGTTTTCTGGGACGGTAGTTCAAAAGGGACGTTATCGGTTATAAAGTACGCAGATAAGATAGGAAAGCCGATTAAGGTTATCACGGTTGGCTGAAAGTAGAACCCCTGCAAAATTTGCAGGGGTTCTATGTTTAATGGGGGGGTAAACAGACTTTGCCGGAAACCGCGCGTATTAGAAGCAAACCTTGCCGGGGTTGAGGATATTCTTCTCGTCGAAGGCGCGCTTGATGCCCTGCATTACAGCGATGGGGCACTCGCCGAGCTGCTCCTTGAGGAACTCCTTCTTTGCATAGCCGATGCCGTGCTCGCCCGAAACGAGACCGCCGAGCTCCTCGGCACGCTCGTACATAGCGGCGAATGCGGCGTCGAGAGTCTTCTTCCAATCGGCGTCGGAGAGATCGTCGCGGCAGATGTAGATGTGAAGGTTGCCGTCGCCTGCGTGACCGAAGCTGGGGATTCTCACGCTGAGCTTGTCAGCAAGCTCGTGGGTGAAGGTGATAAAGGTATCAACCTTGTTAACGGGAACGACAACGTCGCACTCGTCCATCTCGGTGGTAGACGCCTTGATCGCCTCGAGGAATGCACCTCTTGCGGACCAGACAGACTTCTTTCTCTCGTCGGTGTCAACGATATAAACGTCGAGCGCACCGATCTCAAGGCAGAGATCGGCCACGAGGTTCATCTCGTAGGAAACGACCTCCTCGGTGTTGCTGTCGAAGGTGAGAAGAATGTAAGCATCGCTCTTGGTGTCGGGGAACTTCTTGCCGAGATAGCTCTCGGAGAAGAGAATGGTGTCGCGGGACATATACTCGATCGCGGTGGGAGTTACCTTGGATGCGAAGATCTTCGGAACTGCCTCGATGGCGCTCTTCATATCCGGGAAGGGAACGAGAAGGCTGACCGAGAACTTGGGAAGAGGAATAACCTTGAGGACTGCCTCGGTGATGATAGCGAGAGTACCCTCCGAGCCGATAACGAGATCCTTGAGGCTGTAGCCCGAGCTGTTCTTGGCAACCTTTCTGCCGAGGCGCTCGATCTTACCGTTAGGCATAACTACGGTAAGCGCTCTTACGTAGTCACGGGTAACGCCGTACTTCACGGCTCTCATACCGCCGGCGTTGGTGGAGATGTTACCGCCGATGGTGGCAGACTTCTCACCGGGATCCGGGGGATACATAAGGTCGTTTTCCTCGCAGAATGCCGCGAGCTCCATAAGGAGCACGCCGGGCTGAACGGTGACGGTCATAGTGTCGGTGTCGAGCTCGACGATCTTGTTCATTCTGGTGGTCTCGAGGAGGATTCCACCCTCGATAGCAACCGCCGCACCAACGAGACCAGTGCCGCTGCCTCTTACGGTAACGGGAATGTTGTTCTCGTATGCGAGGGTCATAACCGCCGAGATCTCCTCGGTGGTAGCGACTCTGACGAGCACGTCGGGCATACGCTCGATGCCGCCAAGCTCGTCGTGGCCGTAGTCGTGATTTATCTCGTCATCGACAAGCACGAACTCGTCACCGACGATCTTCTTGAGAGCGGCAATATCTGCCGCGGTGATCTTATTATACATTTTTTGCCTCCTTGATCTTGGCGATGAGGGCGGGGACGATCTCGGCAACGTCACCGACGATGGCATAGTCCGCAACGTCGAAGATGGACGCCGACTTGTCTGTGTTGATAGCCACGATAACGTCGGGGGACTTCATACCTGCGGCGAACTGAACTGCACCCGAAATACCGAGACAGATGATGAACTTGGGCTTTACGGTTCTACCCGAGAGACCGATCTGACGCTTTGCGTCAAAGAGATTAGCCTCAACGAGAGGTCTCGTGCAGGCAACCATACCGCCGAGAAGCTCTGCGAGCTCCTCTGCCATCGCACGCATAGACTCGCTCTGCGCGCCGCGGCCGATAGCCACGATAACGTCAGCCTCACTGATATCAACGTCGGAGGGCTTCTCCTCTGCCGAGAGGATCTCGATTGCCGATACCATCATCTCGGGAGTTACGGTCATCTTGACGATCTCACCCTTTGCCTCTGCGGTGGGCTTCGGCTCGGTGAAGACCTTATATCTTACGGTACAGAACTGGGGACGTGTTGCGGGAGAGATGATCTGCGCCATAATGTTACCGCCAAATGCGGGACGGATCTGAACGAGATCGGTGTTCTCCTTCATCTCGAGAACGGTGCAGTCTGCGGTGAGACCTGCCTTGCATCTTGCGGCAATTCTGGGCGCAAGCTGACGGCCGAGGTTGGTAGCGCCAACGAGGATCGAGGAGGGCTTGATCTTCTCAACGAAATCGTAGAATGCGGCGGTGTAGGGCTCAACTCTGAAGTCGAGGAGAGCGGGATCGTCATAGACGAACACCTTGTCAACGCCGTAGTGAAGAAGCTTCTCGGCCGCCGACTCGATGCCGCTACCGATCATAAGGGCATAAACCTGGTGACCGATAACAGCCGCGAGCTCGCGCGCCTTGCCGATAAGCTCGTATGTAACTCTGTGAATGTCGCCCTCGTGATGATCGACGTAAACGCATACGCCGTTCCACTGAGACTTATCAACGGTGGGGGCTGCATCCTCAACGAAGTCTACAAGACCGCCGCCCTTCTTAACGCAGAGCTTACACATCTTGCAGGCAGAGGATATGTCGATATTGCCACCCTCATAGGAGATAGCACCGAAGGGGCAGACCTTTACGAGCGCTTCTGCTGCCTCGGGGGTCACTTTTGCCTTATTAACAACTAAAGATCCCATCTTTCTACCTCCTTAAATAAGCTTCTTCTCGGCGATAATGCCGAAGAGTGCCTCGGTTTTTTCCTCGGGAGTGCCGGTGATTGCGGCTCTCTCCTTCTTCTTCTCGGGCGGGAAGATACGCTCAACCTGGGTTGCAGAGCCGGTCAGACCGTAGTGGTCTGCATTCTGATCGCCGAAATCTGCAAAGGAGAGGAACTTGACCTCGTCGCCGGTGAGAGTCTTCTTAACCTTGTAGGAGGGAAGTCTCGGCGAGTTTATATCGCCGTCAACGGAGATAAGGCAGGGGAGCTTGACCGTCATCTTAACTACCTTCTCGTCAAGAGACGCGGTAACGTAGAGAAGACCGTCACGCACGTCGTCAACCGAGAGAACGTTTGCAACGTTGGGAATACCGAGATATTCGGATACCTCCGCGCCAACCTGTGCGGTGTCACCGTCGGTGGTCTGCTTGCCGCAGATGATGAGGTCGTATTCGCCCGCGATCTTGATACCCTGGGATATAGTGTACGCAGTTGCGAGAACGTCAGCACCCGCGAACTTGCGGTCGGAGAGAACTACGCCGGACGTAGCGCCCATGCATACGGTCTCGGTGATGACCTCCTTCGCCTGAGGGGGACCCATAGTAAGAGATTCAACAGAGCCGCCAAATCTCTCCACAAGCTCGAGAGCAGTCTCGATGCCGTAGAGATCGTAGGGGTTCATTTTGCTTTTAATGCCGCTTCTTTTAAGCACGCCGGTTACGGGATCGACCTCAACGTTGGACGAGCCGGGAACCTGCTTTACACAAACAAGTATTTTCACCTTGTCTACCTCCTAGTAGATGATTTTATTTCCATCTTTTTTATTGTAACACATATTTAAGTCAAATGCAATAAAAAAATAAAAAATAAAAATGTGATGAAAACACCTAATTTGTGCGAGCAGCGAGCGGGCTTTCATGCGTTACGCCCCCTACTAGTGCGAGCGAATAATCGGTATAAAGCCTTGACACTTCACCAAAATAGATGTATAATGTACTCAAAATGAGAACTTGGAGGTTCAATATGGCAAGCAAAAAGAAAAATTCCAATTACGTTACCGAAAAGAACATTCAGAAAAAAGAAGCTCTCGCGAAGAAAAAGCAGAGCGAGAAGACCAAGAAGCTGGTTAAGACTATAGCTCTCGTTACGTTGATCACCGTTCTCGTCGTTGGCGCGATCGTCGCAGGACTTTACTTCCTCGGAGTATTTGATTACATCCCCGAGGGTACGTCGGACGTTCTCATCTCCTTTGGCGACGGCAAGGGATCTCTGCACGTATCGCTCTATGGACACGATGCACCGAAGACCGTAGCCTTCTTCCAGGCTCTCGTTAAGGATAAATATTTTAACGACAAGACGGTGAATCTCTACAAGGACGGTAATCTCTACATCGGTGCAGGAGCTGAGCCCTACAAGAACCACGTGGCCGGCGAGTTTGACGCAAACGGTGCAGAGAACAAGATTCCCTTTGAGGTAGGCACTCTCGTTATGGCGAGAGGCGATGACTACGATTCCGCCTACGGCGCATTCTTCATCGTCACCGAGGACACCGACGTTAAGGCCCTCGAGGGCAAGTACGCTGCATTCGGTAAGATCACCGACGGTATGGATGCTATCGAGGCGATCATTGCAGGTCTGACTCCCGACGCTGACGGAAAGATTCCCGAGGCACAGCAGGTGAAGATTACCGGAATATCCGAGCACGCATCTCACTCCCACTGATTTTGAGGCATAAATTGTGTAATACGGCGTTGCTCCTCGACTCATTTCGGCTCGACGTATGAGAATACGCCGTCGCCTTATTCGCTCGGTGCGCCTTGTCTTACAGCAATTTCTGCGCTCAAAAGAAGTTTTTTGAACGAACAAAATGAAAATCAAGCCTCGGGCATCATCACCCGAGGCTTTTTTGTCGGATTTTTGCTTTTCTGTTGCCTTTCTTCGCGCTTTGTGATAGAATAGATGAGAAAAACACCGCATCAGGAGATATAAAATGAACGAAAAGGAATTAAGAGAGATAAAAAGACGCTTCCGCCCCGAGCGCACCAACGTGCCGAGGATCGTGGGATGCTTCGTCAATGAAAATAAGCAAATAATCGCAAGGATCAATCAGTCGCTCGGTCTCGAGGAGTCCATCGTGTCGGAGAAGCTTCTCGCTACTATGAAAAAGGTGCTCTCGGGCAGTCTCGGTACGAATCTCACCGACGTGTCCTTCAGTACAAAGCAGGTTACCGACTCCGAGGAGCATAAGCTCCTGATGGGGCTTGTGAAGAGCTCGCTTCGCGACGAGGCTCTGCTTGACCGCTTCTTTGCGTCGGCTATCGAGTCGGTCAAATGCGAGGGCAACTTCGTGATCCTGCTCGCCAACGATATTTACGACGTTCCGAGCTACTCAAAGGACGGCGAGTGCGGCGAGTCGAGCAGTATGCACTCCTACATTGTGGCGGCGGTCTGCCCTGTTAAGAGCTTGCCCGAGGTGCTCAGCTTCCGCGAGTCCGACAGCCTCTTCCACGCTATGAGCGCCACGGGACTTCTCGCGGCACCCGAGGTTGGATTCACATTCCCGACCTTTGAGGGCAGAAGAACCAACATCTACAATGCGCTTTACTACACCAGAAGCCTCTCGGACAATCAGCCCGAATTTATGAAGCGTATCCTCGCCGCCGAGGCGGGAATGCCGCCCAAGGCCCAGGGCGCGGCCTTCTCCGACTGCCTTTCGGAGGTTCTCGCCGAGGAGTGCAGCTTTGAGGTGGTTCGCTCGGTGCACACACAGGTCGCCGAGATGGTCGAGGCGCATAAGGAGGCAAAGGAGGAAGATCCGCTTCTTATCACTAGGCCCATCGTGAAGGAAATTCTCGAGAACTGCGGTGTTGACGAGGAGAAGGTCGAGGCCGCGACTCGCCGCTTCGACGAGACCTTTGGTCAGGGTGCGGAGCTCGCACCGAAGAACATCGTCGCGGTGAGAAAATTCGAGGTCAAGACCCCCGACGTTTCGATCAAAGTATCCCCAGAGCACAGAGACGTTGTGTCCACTCAGGTCATCGGCGGCACAAAGTACGTTATGATCCGCGTCACAGGGCCTGTTGAGGTCAACGGAATCACCATTGAAATCGACGATTAACGCCTAGACACCCCACCCCGTGTTAAATTTCGCAGAATTAGAAAGAGCAGGCAAAAGCCTGCTCTTTCTGTACTTTTGTAAACTAAACTTTACTTATTCACAGGAAATAACGTACTTTCCCTGCGCGCGCTCGCGCTTGTCGGCGAGAACTGCGGGGAGAGACTCGACGCCGACGGTCTTGTAGATCATAGAGGATACGTCGATCTTACCCGAGTCAATGAGAGCGAGAGCTCTCTTCTGGGTGTAGGGATTGATGAAGGACGCCTTGAGAGTGATCTCCTTTTTGAAGATCTCGAAGGGCTTGATGTCGATGGTGTCATTCGGCTTTGAGAGACCGAAGAGCATAACCGTGGACTTTCTGCCGGCGAGCTCGATTGCCTGCTTCATAGTGGCGGTCTTGCCGACGCACTCGATAACGCATTCGATGCGATCGATGCCTGCCGCGCCGATGGTAGCCGCAACGTCCTCGGTCATAGGATCGATAACTATATCCGCGCCGAGCGAGAGAGCGAGCTTGCGCTTTTCCTCGATGGGCTCGATGAGGATGAGAGTGGATGCACCGCGGAGCTTTGCGAGCTGAAGCATAAGCAGACCGATCATACCGCCGCCGATAACGCAGACGGTAGCACCTGCCTCGATCTCGCACAGATCAATGCCGTGCAGACAGCAGGCGACGGGCTCGGTCATAGCCGCCTCGGCGTAGCTGATCTTGTCGGAGAACTTATACGCCTGGCTCTCGGGAACAACGCAATACTCGGCGAATCCGCCGTTAACCGTCGTGCCGATTCCCACCATCGCCTCGCAGAAGTGACCAACGCCGCCGCGGCAGAAATCGCACACGCCGCAGAGCTTGTTGGGGTCAACGCAGACTCTGTCGCCGACCTTTACGCCCTTGACACCTGTGCCAACTGCAACAACCTCACCTGCGAACTCGTGACCTAGAACCGTGCCGGCAGGAGTGGGAGCCGCGCCCTCGTCACCGTCAAAAATATGCATATCCGTGCCGCACACGCCGCAGGCGCGCACGCGGAGAAGAACGTCATCGGCGTTCTTGATTTCGGGGATGGGAAGCTCCTCTACGCGAAGATCCTCTTTACCGTAAAAAACTGCTGCTTTCATGGTTTTTACCTCTGTATTACTATACTTATTTGTTATTCTTCATAGTTTACCGCCGCCTCGGTCAGATCGGCACTGCCGTAGCCCTGCCAGGCGATGACGCGCTTTTGTTCGGGAAGAACGAGGAGCATCTGTCCGCGCATTCCGCCCTTGCCGTAGGCACGTCCGCCGCATTTTGACTTCAGCTCATAGCCGCGCGAGAGCACGGTGCCCACCCAGGCCTCCGAGAGAATGCGCCTGCTTCCGTACATACCGCCGTTCAGGTAGATACTACCGAGCTTTGCCACCTCTGCCGCTCTGATATAGAGTCCCGTCGCGCCCATCGGGTGCCCCTTCGGGCATCTGCTGAAGGCCGCCTCAAGACATCCAATAGGGAATAGAAGCTCGCGCCAGAGAAGATTGTCGAGAGGCTCGCCTGCGCGCTTTTCCACGATGCGCGAGAGAATGTAGAACGCCGCGTCGGTGTAGGTGGATTTGTCGGGCGTGTAGTCCTCGGGTGTCGGATAGGTCAGCGTGTATGCGAGATAATCCTCGCCGAAACCTTTCGAATCATAGCAATCGATGTCGAGAAATCCGCCCGGAAGTCCCACCTTGTGCAGAAGAAGCATATCCACGGTAGTTTTGTACCACGCGGGCTGACAGCCCTCAGGTATCTCATCGGCGAGAATGTCGGTGACGATCTCGTCGGTCGAGAGAAGCCCACGGTCAACGAGAAGTCCGACAGCTGTGACGACGAACGCCTTTGCCACCGAGTAGACGTTCTGACATGGGTTGGTTTTTATGATGTCCAGCGACTCTACGCGCCCTGCGTGCCACTCCGCAACCGAAAAAACGCCTCGGTCACCAAGCCGCGCGAGCTCGTCGCGCATCGCCTCGAGAAATCTGCTCATATCAGACCTCCGTGTCGTAATATATCAGGTGCTCTATATACTCTACAAGCTTTCTCGATGGACGCTTGAAGGCGAAGTGAAACAGCAAGCAAAATCCTAGTGTCATAATCCAGCACATCGGAAATACCGGCCAGAGCTCCCAGCCTGCCGCAATCGTGCCGATAACGTTGATGGGAAAGGCGACAAGACCAATTATCGATATCGCAAGAAAGAAAAAGTATAAAGGCAAAATAATGATGTTTATAAGGGTTGCCATTCTGACGGTGGCTTTGACTATCGTTCTCTTCTCTCCATCAATCAGCTTTGCCGAAAATATAGGGACAAATGAGTTGTGTTTGCGAGCAATGCCGATATACCCAAAGCTGTTATATACCAAAGGCTTCTCGTAAACCCAAAAACGATCCCCCTTCACAAAGGAACGATACGGAAGCTCGTCGTATGGCTCGATCTCTGATATTTTTTTCATTATTCTCTCTTCAGAGAGGGTGGTTTCAAAGCTATGGCGGTAAAAGGGAAGGAAAAACGAAAGAAGCTTATTCATATTTAACCTCCTCACAACGTGTTTTTCTCGCGAAAACTTTGCTTTTATAGCCTATTTGTAGTTTAGCACAACGCGCCGCGTTTGTCAAGAATTTGTGCGGCCGTATTTCGTCATTCTCGTGCGCTCCGCAGAGAAAAGAAACAGACCGTCAGGCGACGGTCTGTTTTTACTATAATTTACGCTTCCTTTGCTCCAAATTTATCGAAGAGCAGGTGAGAAAGCGCGAAAAGCGCCGCCACGGCGGTGAAGTAAAGCCCCACGTTGTTGCTCACAAAGGGGATCATCACCGCGGTTGATGCCGTGAGGCAGATTCCCTCTCGCAGGAAGGAGCGCCCGGACTTTACAAGCGACAGAACGCCGAGAGCCAGCGCCGCAAGCGCCAGAATAATTCGCAGGGCGAGCTGAATAAAGGCGATGAACTGATTCTCATAGAGCGCGAAGTCGAGAGTGACGAGAAGTGTCACCTCAAGAACCGCAAAAACAAAGGCCACAAGCGACACAAGCGCGCCCGAAATTATGCGAAGAACAAGACTCAATTTTCTCATTTGAAGTTCCTCCCTATGATAGCATCAGCCAGCTCTGCGGTCATAAAGTCACATACGAGAACACCGAGAGGGCCGTCGGCATATTCCGCCATCGCCGCCATCGTGTCGCGGTTTATATCGTGGGCGGGCAGACCTGCGTATATGGGCGGGAAGCAGGTCTCAAGGTAACAGCTTGTGAAGTTCAGAACCAGCGCGTGCTCCTTCTTCTGTGCCACCGCATAGGTCGCGCGAACGTCGGAGATCTTCTCATCTGCGCTTGCAACGCAGTAGTTATCCTGAACGTAAACGTCGCCGAGAGCGAAGGCCTCGTCGTCTACCCAGCCGTCATAGCAGGGAAGACCGATGGTCGCGTTCTTGTATCTCGCGGCAATATGTATCCTTCCGCGTGCATCGCCAACGGTAGCAGGCAGAGTGCGCGCCGTGCTTATCTCGGGATATGAAAGAAGCATCGCCTCAAGCACGTCGGCGAACTTTTTGTCGGAATTTTTGGGCGAGGCGTCCTCTTTTATTGAAACGATCAAAAATTCGCTCTCGTTTTCGCGGATAAATTCCACGATTTCGGCAAGCGAGTCCTCGAAATCGGTCATCTGATCGACGAAGCTATGCACCACGTTCAGCTTGTCGCCCACGAGCTGCAGACGAATATCAAGAAATCTCACACCAATCTTCAGCTGCTCCTTGATCGAGAGAGTCTGGCACTTGCCCGAGATCTCGGCGATGGAGTGTAGCGCGCCTGTGTCGTGAGTTCCGGGGATCGTCAGCGAGTTTAAGGGCGCGGTGTCGTCGAGTGCCGACATCCAATCCGAGCGATCGGCCTCGCCTCTTTGCATAGGGATCACCGCGAGCAGAGCCACGGCAACGCACACCAGCAGCAGAGCGAGGTATTTAACTGTGCTTTTTTTCATATCATTCTCCAATCTGAAAATGGTTGTGTATATTATACCATACTTCGCCCGAGAGTTCAACGGCGAATTTTGTGCGCCGAAAAGCAAAGAAAAGAGACCACCTTGACGGATGGTCTCTTGTTTTGTGGAAAGCTTAGTCGTTGATCTGCATCGGAATGGATTTGCCGAGATAGAAGGAATATACCTCCATTGATGCAGGGGATTTGCCAAAATTCTGTAAGACTGCACTCTTGTACCTGAAAAGCTGGGAAGAGTATTCTTCTATGAACTGCTCCTCAGGCTGTCTGTCGGTCTTGAAATCGACGATCTTAATATCGCCGTTTTCCTTTACTATGATACAGTCGATAATGCTAGTTCCGGTCTCGGATTCGATGCTATATTCGCGGTGGAGCTCTTTCGCTTCGCGCATATCCGCAAAAACCTGCGAATTGCGGAAGGTCTCTATCTCCTCGCGTCTGATGCGGCTGGCGAACTGGGACGTGAGCGCGCCTTCTGCGACAAGTCTGTCGATCTCTGCATTGACGCCGTTCTGGTAGAGCATCTCGGGATCACAACGCTCGATAAGCTCGTGAGCGGCTGTGCCGTCGAGCATCGCGCTAAAGTACTTGGCATCTCTATGAATCTTTCTGAAGAGGTGAGCGGTGTAGATAAGATAATCGCCGAGCATAAAGCCGGAGAAAGCGCTATAGAGAATGGCCGGCGAGAAGAGAACCACGCTAAGACCAGACCAAAGAAGTATATATATCGGCAACAGAGCGCCTACTACACTCAACGTACCGAGCACCATAAAGCTCTTGTAGGGAGGCTCGTTCTCGATTCTGTAAATACCGCTTTCGACAGACACGGTCAACTCGTCGATGTAGCTTATAAATCTCTTGAGTGCGCGGTTGTAGTAGGTAAAGACGATCGCAGGGACGACGCTGATAAAGATCGCCAGCAAGAAGAACAGGGCGGGCGCGGTGTCGAGGAAGCCGCTGATAGCGTCAGCATTAACAACGATAAGGCCACCGGTAGCTTCACCAATATCAAAAGCGCCGGAGTTCACAATATCAGAGAGTCCGTCGGAGGCGACCATAAGAGCGATAGAGGCTATCAGAAGAACGGCCGCGAGTATCTCGCATGCAACGAAGGAAATTACGTTCAAAATCTTCTGAACCGCGAGATATCCCTTGAATGCTTTAACGTCCTTTGATTTGATTTTACGGAAGGGAAGCTGTATCTTCCAAAGACCAATAGCGTCGATCAGGGCAACGATACCTATCCACACGTTCACGCCAAAAGATCCCAAACCATTGGTTAAAGCGGAGACAATAGCGCTGATTATATAGCAGAGCGCAATAGCGGACATTGCGGTGGCGATCACGTACATGTCGTAAGCACGGGGCCACTGGAAATAGGTAGAAAATACAGGATTCAAGCTCTTTTCAAGCTCTACCTTGTTTTTCAGCTTTTCAAGGAATGCCATCCTAGCTTTTTTTCTTCTACGATTTGTATTATTTCGCAGCTTTTCAAGCCACGTCTCAGCAACCGGTGCCCCGTCGATATTTGCTTGATTTTTCTGCTCTTTTTTCGACAGTTTTTCTGCTTTTGTTCTGTCTATAGTCGGATCTTCCAAAGTATCCCAGCGGAAATCCGATGATTTTTTCGTAACGCCAACCTTGCGATCATCAGATACGCGAGTGTCGATGCCGCTCTTAGCGTTACCCTTTTTCTTACTCATAAACAATCTCCATAATAAAGATTTGTAGTGTTACATTGGTACTAATCGTATTATACCACTATGCGCTTTGCTTGTCAAGGAGAAGTGTCAAAAAGTGTTTTTCAAAATAACACGCGACAAAAAAGGAAAACAGACCGTCGGATGACGGTCGGCAAGGAATAGAGATATTCTTAGAGATGCGCAACGGAGTTGCTTGCATCTCACGAAGATTTTTGCCGCTTGCCGCTTACAAGCGAGCTCTTCGATCTTCGATTTTGAGTTGCACACCCCAACAAACAGAGTTTGCCGCTCGGGGTGAGCTTTGCGGCAGGCGTTCCGCTTTTACGAAGCGCGAGTAACATCTCCTCGCATGGCAAGATACCGCCGTTGGCGGTATGCACAGTCCACCTTCGCTTTCCGCAAAGGCAGACTCCGGCTCTAAGTTTGTGTAGTGGTCCTATTCCCCGGCCAGAACGAAAAAAAGCACCGCTTTTGCGGTGCTTCGTTCTGTGATGTGTGGCCAATTTAGATGCAAAACTGTGTGTGGCTGATTTAGATGCACACAGATTTTGCAGAGGGTACAATACCCCCTTGGCGATGATGGGAGTTGCACTTGACCGCTATCTTCCGGGGCGCAACGCCATGCTTGCAACGATAACCTATGTATCAATACTTTTTATATGATATTTGTGGAGGTGGTAAACAAGGCGGCTTCTGTCGATATGCAGAAGAATCACGAGTATAAGATTCTATCAGTTCTCCATTGACTTTTTTAAGGTCACTTAAATCAAGCTTATATATCCATAATTGTGCTGGAGAACCTGTTTCTGAAACAGATTTATCTTTGCTTGAATGCGAAAGGGTTGGTATATAGTTCCAAAACTCACATACTGCATTTTGCGGATTGTCCTTAGAATATGTATATCTTTCTAACCAAACTTGTGCCGTATCAAATCGGGCATAAATCAAGATTCTTCCATATTCATCGTACTTTCTCATTTCCGCTTTATACCATTCACAATAACGATTCTTATACTTATAAATCGGAATTATCCACTCAAAATTATTTAGCTGAAAAATGCAACAAAAAGTGGTTGAATTTTCTCCATGCTCGGATATTTTTATCAAGCGATCAGCGTCATCGTATTCGTATGACATATATTCTTCACGATTACCGATGTTTTTTAATTTTCTTCCCTTTGTATAGGATTTTGAATAGGCAAGTTTTAAGATCAAAGACGGCGTGTGAATTCCATAGTAAAAATCAGATGGTGTCGAGTAGTCTACACGATTTGATTTTATGTTTTCAAAACGCTCCGCATTCTCAAGTGCATATTTGCGCGCATCATTGAAGTAAGACATTAAATCGTCAAATTCATTATAGTGATTAATCATTATGTTTCACAACCTTTCTTGGCTTTATTATACCACAACTTTGTAAACATTTCAACCGTTTCGCCAGTTCGAATCTGTCTACAGACCCGAAAAGAATGAAATCGTGCGTTGCACGATTTCATCCGAGCGGGGCTCGGATGAAATCTTCGGCGTGCCGCCTCAGATGAAATCGAAGCCTTGCGGCTTCGGATAAACTAAATCCGCCTCCATCTCCTGCCGCAAGGCAGATTTCATCGCGAAGCGATTTCATCCACCGAAGGT
>JAZRFQ010000051.1:0-46236 GCA_045643725.1 Eubacteriales bacterium
ACGTCTGAGAGCATTGAAGCCCTTCTGAAGTGCGGGGCTCTTAGACTTGTAAGTCTTGTCGGAACGACCTTTTTTGACGAGCTGGTTAAAGGTTGGCATGATTTTCCTCCTTCTTCAAATATTTTATTCGTCATCCCCACGCTCAATGAGGTCTGACGGGCAATATGCTCAAAAGGGCATAACTCGCCCATTTCGGCATAGTACAACCTATTTTAGCATCTTGGAAACCGTTTGTCAATAGTTTTCACAAAAATTTATCCTGATTTTTAGTTACTTTTTCAATTATTTTTATTTATAAGAATGAATATATACTCTTCTTAATATATTTTTTATCTCTCCTACGGCTCTGCGAGCAAAGAAAAAGCGTCGCGCAGCCCTCTGCCGTAGCGAGCACGAGGCAAACGGATTGCGACGCATCGAGCGGCGGCTTAAGCGAGCGGTTTGGTTGTATGTAAACAAATATTTACATATAATTTTGCCGATTTTGCGGTATATGCGCCACCCCGTGTGATATTTTGTCGTATTTTCTGCCTTTTTCTTCAGAGTCTGCATAGAAAAAGAAAAAACGGCACCGCAGACTGTGCGGTGCCGTCAAGCGATTCAATTAAGCCTTGATAGGAAGTCCCATCTTTGCGAGCTCTGCTACGATCGCGTCGATAGCGGGAGTGAGCTCCTGCTTGGAGAGAGTACGCTCCTCGGAAACGAAGGCAAATCTCAAAGTAAGTGCCGATACGCCGTCCGCGGTGTAGATATCGTGAACTCTAACGTCCGCGAGAGTTCCGCCTGCTGCAGCCTTTGCCGCGTTGCAAAGAGCGGCAAAATCAACTGCCGAGGTGTCGGCGTTGAAGGTCATATCGATCTCGATTGCGGGGAACTTAGAGGGCTCCTTGTACTTGGTGGTGTCAGCCTTCACAGAAGCGAAATCTGCGGTAACGATCTCGAAGAATGCAACCGCGCACTTCTTGTCTACGTTCTCAAGAACGGTGGGATGAGGAACGCCAACGTAACCAACCTTCTTGCCCTCGACGGTAATAGCAAAGCTATTAACGGGGTGTGCGAAGTCGAAGGGAGCCTCGATGCTCTCGAACTGTGCGTCCTTGTGAAGAATGTCGGCTACAAGCTCGCGTGCCATATCAACAGCACGGCCGAAGAGTGCCTCCTCGCCGCAAGCCTTGGAGTAAAGCACAACGCCGAGCTTGTTCTGCTCGTTGCAGGTGCCGTCCGCGCGAAGACCGTCAACGGTGTGGCCGATCTCAAAGATGCCGAAGTTATCCGCATATCCGCGATTCTCCTTTGCGAATGCAAGAAGAGTTGGGATCATAGAAATACGAAGGTGAGCGTGGTCGGGAGTCTGCGCGTTGATAACGGTTACGTTATCGGGAGTCTCGATGCCGAGCTCTGCGTTCTTCTTCGCGTCAGACCAAATGTAAGAATGAACCTCGTGGAGGCGATAACTCTTAACGAGAACATCCTTCATTCTGTCCTCATCGGACTTGATGATCTCCTTGCGAACAGGAAGAATGGGGCTTGCCGCGGTGAAGATCTCGAAGTTATCGTAGCCGTAGATACGGGTGATTTCCTCGATTATGTCGGCCTTGATGGTAACGTCCTTGGAGGATCTCCAGGAAGGAACCTTTACGGTGAAATTATCGCCATCGAGCTTAACGCCGAAGCCGAGAGAGGTAAGAGTCTCTACTATGGTCTCGGTGGAGATGTCGATACCGGTGTATCTGTCAACGTATCTCTTATCGAACTCAAGAGTGATCTCGGGATAGTGCTTAACGTAAGCATCGGAGAATGCAGAAATAACCTCTGCGCCCTCGTCAAGGTCGGTGAGGATCTTGAGAAGTCTCTCGGTTGCAAGCTTGCAAAGCTCGGGATCGAGCATCTTCTCATATCTCATGGAAGCGTCGGTACGAAGGCCGAGACGAGTAGTAGTCTTTCTGACGGAAACGCCGTCGAAGGTAGCCGACTCAAGAAGAAGAGTGGTGGTGTCTTCCTCGATCTTGGATGCGTCGCCGCCCATTACGCCTGCGATCGCCACGGGCTCGTCGCCGCAGGTGATCATAAGCATATTCTCGTCGATATTTCTCTCAACACCGTCAAGAGTGGTGAACTTGAGTCCTGCGGGGAAGGTCTGAACCTCGATCTTATCAACCTTTGCATTATCGAAGGCGTGCATAGGCTGACCGAGCTCCATCATAACGTAGTTGGTAAGGTCTGCAAGGAAGTTGATAGCGCGAGATCCGCAATAGAAGAGACGGATACGCATATTTACAGGGCTGACCTTGCGAGTTACGTTCTTGACCTTGATAGCCGAGTAACGATAAACGAGGTCGGTAGCCTTAACGTCAACGAGAACTGCGGGAAGTCCCTCGAACTGCTTGGTATCAAGAAGCTCGGGAGCCTTGAGAGGTCTCTTTGCGATAGTTGCGAACTCTCTTGCCATACCGTAATGGCTCCAGAGGTCGGGGCGGTTGGTAAGCGACTTGTTATCAACCTCGAAGATGATATCGTCGATATCGTAAACGTCCTTAATGTCGGTACCGAGAGCTACGTCCTCGAAGATCTCGATAAGACCCGAGTGATCGTCGCTGATGCCGAGCTCTGCCTCGGAGCAGCACATACCGTAGGAGGTATAGCCCGCGAGGGTTCTGGGCGCGATGGTAATCTCGCCTACTCTGCCGCCGACGGTAGCAAGAGCAACCTTCATTCCCTCTCTGACGTTGGGCGCGCCGCAGACGATGTCAACGACCTCGTCGCCCTTGTCAACCTTGAGAAGATGAAGCTTCTTCGACTCGGGATGGTTCTCGACCGAGAGGATCTTTGCAACCACGATGCCCGAAATGTCAGAGCCCTTCTCTATTATGTCCTCTACCTCTGCGGTAGAGAGGGTAAAGTTCTTTATAAGAGCCTTCTTATCAAGTCCCGAGAGATCAACGAAGTCTCCTATCCAATTCATAGATAAAAACATATTCCAAAGACCTCCTTATATGGACTTGAACTGCGAGAGCGACTTGAGGCTTCCGCCGTTGAAATCACGAATATCCTTAACGCCGTACTTCATCATTGCAAGACGGGTAAGGCCAAGACCGAAGGCGAAGCCCGAATACTTCTCGGTATCGATTCCGCCCTCCTTGAGTACGTTGGGATGGATCATACCGCAGGGGCAAAGCTCAAGCCAGCCGGAGTTCTTGCAGGAGGGGCAGCCCTCACCGCCGCAGATAAGGCAGTTGATGTCAAGCTCGAAGCCGGGCTCGACGAAGGGGAAGAAGCCGGGACGAAGTCTGACCTTTATATCTCTCTTGAATACCTCGGAGAGCATAGTCTTCATGAAGTAGATGAGGTTGGAGATAGAGATGTTCTCGTCTATCATCATACCCTCCATCTGAAAGAAGGTGTTCTCATGGCAGGCGTCGGTAGACTCGTTTCTGAAGCATCTGCCGGGGAAGATGGCGCGAAGAGGCGCACCGTACTTCTTCATAATGTGGTTCTGTGCCGCAGAGGTATGAGTCTTAAGAAGCTGACCGTTATCAAGATAGTATGTATCCTGCATATCGCGCGCAGGGTGATGCTTGGGTATATTGAGTGCCTCGAAGCACTGATAATCGTCAACGATCTCGTTGTAGTTCTCGATGGTGAAGCCCATGGAGATGAATACCTCCTCAACCTCACGAGTAGCAAGGGTGATGGGGTGGTAGGATCCGAGCTGCTCGGTAGCACGGAGGGAGGGGTTGTACTTCTTCGCGCTTCTGATCTTCGCGGAGATAGCCGCCTGTCTCTGCTCCTCGATTGCCGCCTCGATGCCGCTCTCAACCTCGATCTTGAGTCCGTTGATAAGCTGACCTGCAGCCTTCTTATCCTCGGCAAAGCGAAGCTGTGCCATAAGCTCGGCTACGTGGCCCTTTTTTCCAAGATATTCTACTCTGAGGCTCTCAAGGCTGTCGGCGTCGGTTGCCGCCGCAAGAGCCGTCTTAAAGCTCGCTCTGAGCTCGTCTATTCTTGCCTGCATTATGTCTATTCCTTTCGGTAATATATTTCCAAATAATTATTATATTATATCCCGACGCGTTTGTCAAGGTTTTTAAGGTATTCTATTACGCTTTCGGGTAAAATCCCTTCAAGCGAGTCGCCGTTTTTCATCTTTTCTCTGGCAACGGTGGAGCTGATGTCGTCATATTCGGGATCACACTTCCAGAGCTCGGTGTCATATCCGCCGTGCGTCTTGTTCCACTCTGCCTGGACGAGCTCATACTGATAATCGCGGTCATCGCGATAGCCCTTGACGATCTTGTCGATCTCGTGCTCGCGCATATAATCGATAACGAGTCTTGTGGAGTAGCTGACGAGAACGTTGGGCAGATGATCAGTGGCAAGCATAAGCATTGCCACGCGCTCGTCGGGAGAGAAGGTGTAACTCTTCTCGGGATTGACGAATGCAACAACGTAAACCTCATCGTACTCACGCGCCGCTCTCTCGATCACGGCCAGATGCCCGAGGGTTACGGGATCATAGCTGCCGGGGAGGATAACGCTGCTCATTCCTCGTTACCTCCGCGGTATATGAGAATATTGACCGCGGTCTTTTTGCCGTAGTCGCGGGATTTCAGAAGCTCGAAGCCCGAAAGAGCATCGAAATCGATCTCCTCAGTACCCGACTCGAGAACGACGATCGCGCCGAGAGGGAGCATTCCGCCTGCGGCAAGACGCATAGCCGCGTCGGCGCAGCACTCATCGGCATAAGGCGGATCAACGAAAACGAGATCGTATCTCTCGTCTCTTCCCGACGCTTTTCTGATGAAGTTGCGCCAATCGCTGACGGTGTACTTAGACTGACGCTCAAAGCCTGTGGTTCTCGCGTTGTCCTTGACTATCTCCATCGCCTCGCGAGAGGAGTCGACAAACATTACCGACACCGCGCCGCGCGAAAGAGCCTCAAGTCCCATCTGTCCCGAGCCTGCAAAAAGGTCGAGCACGCGTCTGCCCTCTATATCAAACTGAAGCGAGGAGAAAATCGCCTCTTTTATTCTCTCGGAGGTGGGGCGTGTAGCCTCTCCCTCGAGGGTTTTCAGCTTTTTTCCTTTAGCCGTTCCTGTGATTATTCTTAACACGGGTAGTACCTTCCTTCCGTTTTTCCTTGAAATATTCGTATATTGCGTGAGCATCTGCCGCCGAGATGCCCTTGACGCCTGCGAGCGTCTGCTCGTCGGCCTGTCTTATCTCGGACAGACTCATTTTCGAGAGTAGGAGCTTCGCTTTTCTCGGTCCGATGCCCTTGATTTTTTCGAGTGAGGAGTGAGTCAGCGTTCTCGTTTTTGCTCCTTGTGAGCTCTTGACTGCGAAGCGGTGTGCCTCCTCCTGAAGCTTGTAGATGAAAGCGTAGACGTTCATCTCACGGGCGATAGCGATGTCAGACGTGCCGTCGGTGAGGGCTCTGGTCTTGTGAAAGTCATCCTTGACCATTCCGTAGATCCGCAGATCCATACCGAGCTCACAGGCAACCTCGCGAGCCACGTTAACGTGACCGACGCCGCCGTCTATGAGAAGCATATCAGGTCTCTCGCCGAGAGATGCCGTGCCGTCACCAACGTGGGCGAGTCTGCGGCGCAGAGCCTCGCGCATCGAGCCGTAATCGTCGGCACCGTCTGTAGTTTTTATATTGAATATGCGGTAGTCACTCTTCTTGAGCTTACCGTCGCTATACACGACCATCGAGGCGACTATATTCTCGTTGCCGATATTGGATATATCGTACCCCTCGATCCTCTTCGGAAGCTCGCCGATGCCGAGAAGCTGGCAGAGTCTGATCAGGCTCTTATCCTCGCGCTCACCCTCGAGGCGATACTGCCTTGCCGCCTCGGCGGCATTCTTCGCCGCCATATCGCAGAGGGCTCGTCCCTCTCCGCGCTCGGGAAATTTTACTGCGATCTTATATTTTCTATCAATGGAGAGATACTCCGAGAGCAGATCCGCATCCTCGTCCGAAAGCGGAAAATCGAGCATTATCTCGCGCGGCAGATTGCCAGTGCCGTCGTAATAATCGGCAATAAGCGAGATAACGTCGTCACCCGAAGCGGCATCCTCTGCCGCGAGAATGAACTCCTGCTTATTTATAAGCGCGCCCTCGCGTATGGTAAGCACCGCAAGTGCACCCTCGGTCTCGGTGATATGAATCGCGAAAACGTCGCGGTTGACCTTGAGGTCGGCGACGACCTTCTGTCTGTCCGAGAGCTTATCCAGAGCCGCGATACTGTCGCGGATAGCCGCCGCGCGCTCGAACTCAAGAGCTTCGGCCGCCTCCTCCATCTCGCGAGCGAGGTGTGCCTTGGTCTCCTTCGAGTTGCCTGCGAGCACCCACTCGGCGCATCTGACGAGTCTGCCGTACTCCTCTGCCGAAACGCCGCCGGCACAAGGCGCGATGCATCTGCCCATATCGCGATAGATACAGGGGCGCTCTCTGCCGATGTCCTTTGGGAAGGAGCGCTTGCAGGTCGGGAGCGCAAATATCTTCATTATAGCTTCAAGGGCGGTATAGGCCGCATCGGTACTCTGATAAGGGCCAAAATATCTGCCGCGGTCGCTCCTTCTCTCACGAGTGACGATAAGGCGCGGATATTCCTCCGCCGTTACCTTGATATAAGGGTAGGACTTTGCGTCCTTGAGCTTTATATTGTATCTCGGAGAGTGCTTTTTGATAAGGACGTTCTCGAGGGTGAGTGCCTCGATCTCACTCGAGCAGACGATATAGTCAAAATCTCTGACCGCACTCACCATTCGCGCCGTCTTGACGCTATGTCCCGTTCCGGTGAAGTAGCTTGTCACGCGGTTCTTGAGCTTCTTCGATTTTCCGACGTATATGACCTTGTCATCGGCGTTCTTCATAATGTAAACGCCGGGCGACAAAGGCAGAGAATTCGCCTTGTCCCTGAGTCTCTCAAGCACCGTCATGGTAGCACCTCCCTTTCCTTCGCAATTAGCAAAAGAGAGTCGAACAGTGTTCGACTCTCTTTTATTGGCGATTAAACTCCCTCAAACTTGCTCTCTACAAGCTCAACAAGGCCTGCAACTGCATCTGCCTCGTCCGCGCCGTCAGCAATTATGGTAATTGCCGAGCCCTGCGAAATACCGAGAGAAAGTACGCCGAGAAGGCTCTTGGCATTAACTCTGCAATCGCCCTTCTCTACCCAGATAGAGCTCTTGAAGGAATTTGCCTTCTGTACAAAAAATGTAGCGGGTCTTGCGTGAAGACCAACACCGTTCTCAATGGTTACGCCGCGTGAAATCATTTTATATTCTCCCTTGGGATGTTTCTTAATAAAAGTATAACAAATTGTTAAATAAAAATCAAGTGTTTTCAAAAACTTTTTTGAAACATTTTACATTTTTTTGCGCTTTTTTTATAGCAGATTGCACAAGGTTAGCGAACCTTCACGTCAATTACCGCGGAATCCACCGTCGTCAGATCGCCATAATACATAACTCTGTCATCATGCTCGCGCTTGGCAATACGCAGAGTCGCGCTTCCAATGCCGAAGATACACCAGAACAGATAGCAGATCATCTGATCCGCCCAGATATATTCAGTCATACCGAATGCGATGAGCATCGCGACCGTAGCGGTAGAAATGCAGGACAGGTGAGTCACGTGCGACTCGTTGATGTACTCGCGGTAAACGCTTCTGTGACGAAGTCTGACGAGCAGAAGGATAAAGAATATCGCAAGAGCGAAAACTCCCGCCTCGCAGGCGATCTCAAGAAGGAGCGCCGAGCCGTTCTCTGCCGACTGTCCGTACTCTGCAATCACCGAGGAGAAGCTGTCAGCACCGATGCCGACACCAACGAATATCTTATCCCGGAACATTTCAACGGATGCGCGCCACAGCTCTATCAGCTCGGTTTTGGTATATCCCATACCGAAATCTGCGAATATGACGTCGTATATCTCGGAGGGGAGCAGGAGAGGCAGAAGCGGAATGAATACCGCAAGCGCCGCGACGGGCGCAAGTCTGCGACCTCTGCGCATGATTTTATATGCCAGAAGTCCTGCCACCAATGCCAGAACGGCATCAACGCGTCTTGTGAGAAGCAATACGAAAACGTCAAGCACGAGAACGACGACGTAACGGGTACGCACCGCTTTGCGCTTCGCTACCGAGATGAAGTAGGCCGCCGCAAACGTTACCGCAAGAAGAAATGCGGCAAAGGCGCCGCGCGTTAAGAAGGTCGCGGTAGCGGAATAATTTACAATAGCCGAAAATCCGTCGTTCACGAGAAGGATTATCACCTCGCAGACGGTATGCAACGTAGGAAACAGAGAGGAGCCGACCATAGCTCCTATCGCAAGCTCTGCAACTCGTCTGTTGGTGAGCAGGTTGCTGGCGAGCGGATAGCCGAGCGAGAAGACCAGGATCCAAAGCGAGCTCTCGAAGGACTCGATGCCTCGCACGAAGATTCCGACGGCGAGGATGACTGTCATAAGCAGGGCTATGAGGAAGTCATACTGCTCTGCCGAGTAAACGCGCTTGCCGAAGATTACCTTTCTCAAGAAGGAAAGAAAGGCCGCGCCGATCATACACGCCAGCATCAGTCTTCCATTTCCAAGCAAGGGGAACACCGGCAGGAAAATTATCGTCGAGAAGAATGCAAATTCCGGAGAAATAAACGAAAGATAGACGGCAACCGTCGATGCGATCGCAAAGAATACTGCTCCGAAATCAAAGAACATACCGCAGGTAGCAAGGATAAGTCCCAAAATCGCCATAAGCAAAGGCGAGAGACCGCGCTGTGCCGACTGTCGATTCGTTCTCTTGATCGAGAAGAACTCGAAGAAGAGATAATCGGTCGGTGCGAAATCTGCAAGCGCAATACTGAAGGGCTTATCAATTATGAGAAGCGGTATCGCAAGCATGATAGCTAATGCGCCGAGAGCAAGAGGCAATACCGCATCGGTTACGAATCCGTTGAAGTACACCTTGCTTATCTCGTAGATCAAAGTCAGAAGACCGTAAGACAGGAAGAGCGCTCCGAAGCCGTGCGTGCTCGTATAGGAGATCATCTTCGTAATACGGCTGAAGAATCCGACTAGTGCGGATGAGAGAAGCTTCTTTTTTCTCGCGGTAATGCTACCGCTGAAGGCATGCTCTCTAAATTTTATACCGGTGTTTATCTCGCCGCCGTCCTCTCTCGGATAAACCGGAGTTTCGTAGCCTGCGAGAAGCTTTGTTAAGGACGATTTAGCCAAGACTTTCACCTACCTTTCTTCTACTGCTCGGAGTCTTTGCTCCTCGTTTTTCTTTTCTTTACCTTCGGCTTCAGCATCTCCTCGTATTCGGGATGCTGTGCCAGCATGTCGGGACGGCGCTCACGGGTGATCTCTACTGCCATCTCGAGTCGCCATCTGTCTATTTTCTTGTGGTCTCCCGACAAAAGCACCTCGGGGACCTCCATGCCGTTATATACTCTCGGCTTTGTGTACTGCGGATACTCGAGAATGCCCGAGGCGACAGACTCGCCCTCATAGCACTCCTTTGCCGCGAGAACGCCCTCCTTGAGGCGGGATACCGCATCAATAACGATGCAGGCAGGGATCTCGCCGCCTGTAACCACGTAATCACCGATGGATATCTCCTCGTCGACGATGGAGTCTATAACTCTCTGATCGACGCCCTCGTAATGTCCGCAGAGGAAGATAAGATTGTCGTATTCGGCGAGCCTTTTCGCCGTGTCGTGATTGAATATCGCGCCCTTAGGGGACATATAAATAACTCGCGTCTTGGTATCGGGCGAGATCTTCTCCTTGACCGATGCGTAGCAATCGAGGATAGGCTGACAGGTCATAACCATACCGACACCGCCGCCAAAGGGGGTATCGTCGGTCTTTCTGTGCTTGTCGGTGGAGAAATCGCGAATATTGTGGCACTCGATCTCGATGATTCCCGCCGTCTGTGCTCTGCCGATAATGCTCTCGTCGAGCACTCCCCTGACCATGTCGGGAAACAGCGTCATAACGTCAAATCTCATCGCCGTCACCAAAAAATCCGGGTATGGGAGTGATGTAAACTCCCGACTCGGTATCTATCTTTTTCACGAATTCCTTGACTCCGGGAAGAAGCACCTCACCCGAGTCGGTCTCGATAACGTAAAGCTTGGATGCAGGTGAGTCGGTAACGTCCTTGACTCTGCCGTAAACTCTGCCGCTGTTCTGATCGATAACGGGAAGTCCGATAATATCGGCAATAAGCACCGCGCCGCGCTTCACGGGAATGTCCGAGCGATGCAGATAAAGTGTCACGCCGCGGTATGCAAAGGCGTCCTCTCTCGACTCAATGCCGGAGAAGCCCATAAGCACCGCATCCCCCATAACCGATGCAGAAAGAACAGAGAGCTCCTTGAATTTGCCTTCTCCCTCGGCAATAAAAACACGCTTCTGTCCTGCGAGCACCTTGGGGGTGTCACACCAGGATTCAATTTTTAAAAGTCCGCGCACGCCGTGTGCGGTACGCACGCAGCCGCATTCAATATATTCTTTTTTCATAATACTCATTTTATCATATAAAAGCAAAAAAGTCAATCGGTCGGGCAAAATTAGCCTTACAAGCAATGTGAGGGAGTCGGCGCGCGGCATAGATGTAAAGTATAGTTAACATTTATATCCTAAAACTCAACACGCCTTGCACCTTCTCTTATTCACGGCAACAAAAAACGCCCACGGGATCTCGGTTTTTACCTTGAGTCCTTTGTGGGCGCTATGCTTTATATTCAGTTCAGGCCACCTGCTTTTTTATCGGGCTTCTCTCTCTTCTTACGGAAATACGAGCTGAGTATCTCTCGCGCCTCATCGCCGAAGACGTCGGGGGTTATCTTTGGGGTGTGATTCAGCGGCACCTTCGCCAAATCGATAAGCGAGCCGAATGCACCGAATCGCAGATCGCGAGCGCCGTAGACCACGCGCTCTACTCTGGCGTTTATGATTGCGCCGGCGCACATCGCGCAGGGCTCCATAGTGACGTAGAGCGTCACGCCGGGAAGTCGCCAACCGCCAAGCGCCGCACAAGCGCGCTCAATGCAGAGCACCTCGGCGTGATGGGTAGCGCACTTTGTTGTCTCGCGCGTGTTATATGCCTCGGCGATTATCTCGCCGTCGCGCACGGCAACCGCACCCACGGGGACCTCATCTATCTCCTGCGCTTGCAGAGCCAAATCTATGGCACGGCGCATATAAAATTCGTCGTTTCTCTCTTCCATAATTACCTCAATTCAAGAAATGCCGCACCAAGACAAAGCACCGCGGCGACCGTGATTTCAAAGGAGAAGCCTATCTTCTCGCCCGAGAACGCCTCCTTGATCGATTTCAAATAATCGCCTCTGCGAACAACTATATACACCGCCGAGAAAAGCGTCAGAACTGCAAGCACTATAAGGATTATAAGAGGCGCGCGCTCGGGATCGCGCATCCATATTACAGAGATCGTATTATTCGCAAAATGCAGAAGCATCGACGGCAAGATGCTACCCGTAAGAAGGGTTATATATGCAAATATAACGCCTGCCAGAAGTGCGTACGGAATACGGAAGAAGCTCATGTGCACAAGAGCGAACATTACCGATGATACGATTATCGCCGCGCGTCTCGAACGGCCGCCGAGAAGTCGGATCGGAATATATCTGAAGATCATCTCCTCAAGCACCGCAGGCAAAAGCGCGCGACGCAGAAGATGGGGTAACAGAGATCCTGACACGTCGACCACGTCGGACTTGCCGAGAAGTGAAAGCAGCGACGTTACAACGAAGGACACGCCAATGATCAGAAGCATCAACGGCGCAAAGAGGGCGAGTGCATGCATGGGTTTCTCCGGCAATGCCGAGAGGCGGAGGCTCTCTTTGTCATGAGCGACAAAAGCGACAGCTATAGCTATAAGTACCGCGCAAAGTCCGTAATAGACAATATCGTGCGCCCATCCCGAAAAATACGCGGATATGGCTGCAACAAGGATAAACATCAGATCAATAACAACGATATAGGCTATGCTCTTTCGCATTCTTCTGCCTCCTCTCCTTTAATAGAAAAGAAGCTGCCGAGAATTAATCACGGCAGCTTATTCTTATTTAGTAGTAAATATGCTAGAGAACTGAGTAAGGCTCTGCCAAATGTTAACGTTATAGCCTTCGGTGTAGTCAGGCTGAATAACGTATACTGCGATTACAGCAACTGCAAACACGATACCTGCGATAAGAGTCCACTTAAAGAGCTTCTTATCAACGCCACCGGACTTATCCTTACCATAGTATGTCTCAGAACCGCCGGCGATAGTGCCGGAAAGTCCCTTCTCACCGCTCTTCTGGAAGAGGACGGCAAGGGTAATAACAACTGCGCAAACAAGCAAAATTGCAAGAAGTACGTACTCCATTTATTTATTCCTTTCGTGTACGATAATATTTCAAAAATTTGACATGCGATACTAACGCATCATAAATCATAAAGTGATTATACCACAAACAATGCAAAAAAGCAAGATGTTTTTGAATTTTTTTCAAAATATTTTATCGTACGCTCATTTTTATGCTTTTTCAAGTTAATCGAGGTATTCGCGTCTATAATCAAGGCCGAAGGTTGCAGCGAGGGCGCGAAGCTCATCGTCGGTGATTCCGTTCTTGATGCCGAGGCCTGCGGAGAGCATATAGAGCTGTGCCGCCTTCTCAACCGTCTCGATAAGTCCGAATGCCTCGTCAAGAGTTCTGCCCGTGCCGTAGATGCCGTGTGCGGTCCATACGCAGAGTCTCTGACGGCGAAGCTGCTCTGCCGTCGCGACGCCTATATCGTTAGTGCCGCAAACCATCCAGGGAAGAACTGCAACGCCCTCGGGGAACACAACGATGCTCTCGGTCTGCATCTGCCAAAGAGTGCGAGTGAACGCGCGAGGCGAGATATCGTGCACAAGCGACATTGCGATGGTGTTGGTGGGGTGAGTGTGCATAACGACTCTGTGCGCGGGATCGATCTCAAGGCGCACCATGTGGCTCATAAGGTGTGCGGGAAGCTCGCTCGTGAACTTACCGCCGTCAGAGAAGCCCCAGAGGAGCTCTGCCACGTTACCCTTATCCGAGATTCTGATGATACCGAGATTCTCTGCGGGGTCGTACTGAACGTTCTTGAAATACTTTCCGGTACCCGTCACAAGGAATATCTTACCCTTGATAGCCGAGGCGTCAAAGCTCATAGGGATCTCGCGGATAACGTTGTCGGTATCGAGATAGCCATCAATGTCCTCATCATAAAGAAGGTACGAAAGGTTACCGCCGTTACGCTCGTCCCAGCCGAGTCTATAGAGATTGGTGAGGGTTCTTATCGCCTCAATCATAAATTTTGCTTCAAGTATGTTTTTCATTTTCAGAGGATCTCCTTATTAAACTCTCTTCTCGAGAACGGTGGATTCGTAGAGCTCTACCTCGCGAAGCCAATCGGTGCCTACGGGCACGCCGCATCTCTCGCAGTACTCATCCCAAATATCGCCGAAGGGGAAGGTCTTGAGCTCCTCGCTGATGGCGAGAAGTCTGGTGAAATCGCTCTTATCCTGTAGCTCGCGAAGCATCTCGGAGGGCTGAAGAAGCGCAAAGAGAAGCGCCTTCTCAAGGTTTCTCGCGCCGATAGTCCAAGCGGCGATTCTGTTGATGGATGCATCGAAATAGTCAAGGGCGATGAACACTCTGTCAAGAGCATCGTTTCTGACGATCTCCTTTGCGATCTCGCGGGTCTCGTCGTCGTAAATAACAACGTGATCGGAGTCCCATCTCACAGAACGGGTGATATGAAGCGCGATCTTCTCGCTGAAGAGAAGAAGCGAGGAGATCTTATCCGAAACCACCTCGGTAGGATGGTAGTGACCGTTATCCATAAGAGGCGTGATGCCGTTTGCGATGGAATAGGATAGGCAGAACTCTGCCGAGCCTACGGTGTAGGACTCAAGTCCGATGCCGAAGACCTTGGACTCGAGGGTAACGTATACCTTCGACTTATCGTAGGGGGTAGCGAGCATCTCGTCAAGCGACTTCTTGAATCTTGCTCTCGGGCCTACTCTGTCGGCAGGAATGTCCTTATATCCATCGGGGATCCATACGTTGAGAACCGAGGGAATGCCCGTCTCCTCGGCGAAATACTCGGCGATCTTGAGACAAGCGATAGCGTGTCTTACCCAGAATGCGCGAACCTCCTCGTCGGGCGAGGAAAGGGTGAGATTATCCTTTACCATAGGATGCGAGAAGAAGGTGGGGTTGAAGTCGATGCCCATTCCGCGCGCCTTTGCGAACTCTACCCACTTTGCAAAGTGCTTCGGCTCTATTGCGTCGCGATCTGCCCACTCGCCGTCCTCAAATACGGCGTAGCAGGCGTGAAGATTCAGCTTCTTCTTGCCGGGAACGAGCGAGAACACCTTGTCCATATCTGCAGAGAGCTCCTCAAAGCTTCTAGCCTTGCCGGGATAGTTGCCGGTGACCTGAATGCCGCCGGAAAGCGCCGCAGGACTGTCAAAGCCAACTACGTCGTCGCCCTGCCAGCAATGGATGGAGACTGTGGTATTCTTGAGCGCTTCAATGGCGCTCTCTGTATCTATGCCATACTTTGCGTAGGCGAGCTTTGCGGATTCATAGTTTTTCATATCTCTTCTCCGTTTCTTTTCATTTGTACTCTGAGGTTTCCGATAGCGGTCGCCTCGATAGGCAGAGCCACTACTCTTCTGCTCGTGTATTTTTCGGTCAATGTATTGAGATAGCCGTTCTTCGCGCCGCCGCCGACGATATATATCTCGGAGTAGGCTCTGCCGGTGTTTGCCTCAAGGTCAACTATCGCATCGTTGTAGCAATATGCGAGGCTGTGATACGCCGTGTTGAAGTAATCGGCCATATCTGTCGGTGCCGCCTTGCCTCTCTCGGTGAAATAGGAGGAGATCGCGTCCTTCATACTCTTCGGAGCGAGGAATGCGCCGTCGTTGACGTTAAATATGCTCTCAAATTTGCTTGTCGCGGCCATTTTCGCGATGTCCACAAAGGATTTATCGGGGCAAAGCTCGGCACGGAGGCACTGGATTATCCACATGCCCGTGATGTTTATCTGATAGCGGTTATAGCCAACGCCGCCCTCGTTGGAGTAGCCTGATTCTCTGCTCTTCTCGTCGGTAATGGGGCGCGGAGTCTTAACTCCGAGAAGCGACCAGGTGCCCGAGGAAATATAGGGTGAATCGGTCACCATCGGGATTGCCTCAACGGCACTGCCGGTATCGTGAGTGGCGCAAAGCACGACCTCAAGGTCACCGCCGACCTCGGCTCTGACCTCGGGGGTGAGTCTGCCGACCGTCTCGCCGGGCATAGAGAGCTCTGCGATAAAGCTCTCGGGAAGTCCGAGGCGATTGATTATCTCGCCGTCGATCTTCAGGGTGTCGGCGTTTACGAGCGCGCCTGTGGTAGCGTTGGTGAACTCTCGTCTCTTCACGCCCGTGAGCTTATACATTACGTACTCGGGGATCATAAGGAAGTCGGTCACACCGTCGAGTCTGCCCGACATCTTATCGTGATATAACTGATAGATAGTGTTGAAGGAATTGAACTGTATTCCCGTGCGGGAGTAGAGCTCCTCGAAGGGAATGATCTTATGCACCTCGGGGATCGACTCCTCGGTGCGCGAGTCTCTGTAGGCGTAGGTAGGCTTCACCTCGGTGTCGCCGCGCATAAGCACGTAGTCAACGCCCCAAGTGTCAACCGACATACTGACAAGATCGGGATACTTCTCAAGCGAGAGTCTGAGCCCCTCCTTGACCTCCCTGACGAGTCTGTCGGTGTCCCAGGTAAGATGACCGTTCACCTCGTTCATTTCGTTCGGGAAGCGGTATATCTCCTCGGTGCAAAGCTCGCCGTTCTCAATCCAACCGACGATATGTCTGCCGCTGGATGCGCCGATGTCAACTGCAAGGTATGCCTTCATCACTTTTCCTCGTAAATATAGATTTGTACTTATATATTAGCACATATCAGAGCAATATGCAAGGCTTAAATCCAATATATTTTCTTTGAAATGCAGGTTTTTTATTGCAAATCTCTACCAAACGGATGCCCACATAAAGATCAGCCTCGGCAAAACACCGAGGCTGTGTGCTATACGAAGAATCCCGAGACGAGATTGATAAGAGCGCATAGGATAGCGCCAAGAAGCGTAGGCAGGAGAGCGGCAAGTGCGACGTAGCGGAGCTTGCCTGTTTCTCGCTTTATCGTGATGAGCGTGGTCGAGCAAGGAAAATGGCATAGCGAGAACACCGTCACGCACACGGCGGTCGCGGCAGTCCATCCGTTAGAGGTGAGTATCTCCGCCACAGCGCCCGACGACATCTCGGCAAGTCCGCCCTCCGCGGCGTAGGACATAAGTGCTATAGGTATCACGATCTCATTTGCGGGCAGGCCGAGAATAAAAGCCGCAAGTATCGTGCCGTCCATACCGAGAAATCTACCGACGGGATCAAGTGTCGACGTGATATACGACAGTACCGTTCCGCCACCGACTCGGACGTTAGCGAGAAGCCATATAACGAGCCCTGCAGGTGCGGCTACCGCTACGGCGCGCTTCAGAACCGAGAGCGTTCTGTCAAGAAGCGATCTTGTGAGCACCCTCACGAAGTCCGGACGGCGATAGGGCGGCATCTCGAGAGTAAAAAACGACGGCTCGCCGCGAAGTAGCGTCGCGGTCAGAATGCGTGTCACAAGAAACGTCAGCACCACGCCGAGAAGTACCGTAATAGTAAGCGCAAGCGCGGTCACAGCACCGCCGGGAAATCCGCCGATTCCCGAGGCGAAGAATATGCCCGACAGAAGAATCACCGTCGGGAATCTGCCGTTGCAGGGCATAAGGCTGTTTGTAAGTATAGCGGCAAGACGCTCTCGCGGCGAGTCGATAATTCTGCATCCCATAACGCCAACGGCGTTGCATCCGAGTCCCATACACATTGTCAGCGCCTGCTTTCCGCAAGCGCCCGAGCAGGCGAGCGGACGGTCGAGGTTATATGCGATGCGCGGCAGATAGCCCGAATCCTCGAGGATTGTAAAAAGCGGGAAGAATATCGCCATCGGCGGAAGCATCACCGACACCACCGTCGCAAGAGTGCCGAGAACTCCGTCGCAGACGAGGCTATGGAGGCTATCGGGCGCGTGCAACCATACAAGCAGGCGCGAGACGCCGCCCATCACCCACTCAAAGAGCGATGCAAGCCACGCAGACGGATAATTCGCAAGGTACACCGTGATGAAAAGCACAAGCGCGAGTAGAAGTGCCATTACGGGAAACGCCGTTTTTCTGCCTGTGAGGATCCTATCTATCCGCGCATCTCTCAAGGGATATTCGTCAAGCGCGAGGTGCGGATAGGTGATGAACAGATCGTCAGTGAAGGCGGATCTGTCTATGCCGCCTTCAATTATGAGCCTTCTCGGCGTGCCGCCCTTGGCTCTGTCGATGACAGAAAACAGCTCGTCGAGTCCTCGCTTCCCTCTTGCATCAACCTTTACGACCGGGATACCGAAGATCGACTCGAGCTCGTCGGTATCAAGGATAGCGCCGCGCCGCTCTGCCGCACTCGCAAAATTGAGGCACAGAACGCAGCTCTCGGCGATCGCCGTTATCTGCAATAGAAGCGGCACGCAGGCGCGAAATCTCGTGGCATCCGCCACGACCACTACAACGTCGGCATCGCCACAGCGTATATATTCCTCCGCCACTCGCTCCTCGGGCGAGCGCGAGGAGAGCGAATAGGTACCGGGGATATCCACGAATCTATACTGCCGATCAGGGCGATTGCAGTCCCCCTCGGCGATCTCGACAGTCTTGCCTGCCCAGTTGCCCGTGTGCTGTGACATACCCGTCAAAGCGTTAAAAAGCGTGCTTTTTCCTACGTTTGGCGCACCTGCAAGTGCCACCCGTGTTAAATTTTCGCTTTTATTTATCGTTTTTGTCACCCGTTACACCTCTATCGTTTCCATACCGTAATCGACGCAAGATCTCTTTTTCTGACGGCGATGACTCTGCCGCCGACCGAGAGCATCAAGGGGTCGCCCAGCGGAGCTGTGCCGAGGCATCTGACCGACGCCCCCGAGGAGAAGCCCAAATCGAAGAGCCTCTTTGCAGCGTTGCCGAATATCCTATTTACCGTCAGACACTCGCCCACCTTGATTGCGGCGAGCGTCGTCTCTTTTTCATCCATCTTTTCACATCCTTTCTTTTCTCTATGTCATTTTATTCAAAAGGGCAAAAAGATGACAAAAGAAGCCCGCCGCTTTCGCGACGGGCTTCTTGCATAGATAGTTTAGATGCTATATTTTTCCTGATATTCACGGAACTTCTCATCAAAGCCCTCGCCGCCGTGCTTGACGTCGTAGAGGTACTTATGCATATCGAGTGCATCGAACGCCGATATCTCGATAACGCAACCTGCGATATTCGAGCAATGGTCGGATACTCTCTCATAGTTGGTCAGAAGATCCGAGAGAACGAAGCCGTGCTCAATGGAGCACTCGCTCTTCTGAAGTCTTAAGATGTGGTTGAGCTTGATCTTATCACGAAGATCGTCGATAACCTGCTCAAGAGGCTCAACGTCCGCCGCGCGCTTAAGATCGTCATTCAGGAAAGCGTCGGTAGTAATCACGAGGATCTCCTCTACCGCGCCGCGAAGAGAGGCGAGCTCCTTCTGTGCCTGGGCGGAGAACTCTATCTTCTTATCCTGAAGCTCCTCCGCCGACTCAACGATGTTGACAGCGTGGTCGGAGATACGCTCGTAGTCGCCGATGATATGAAGAAGCTTGGTTATCTGTCTGGAGTCGCGCTCGTCCATATCGCAGGAGGAGAGCTTGACAAGATAGCTACCGAGAGCATCCTCAAGCACGTCGGCCTTGGTCTCCTTGTCGCGTATCTCGTCGGCAAGCTTTGCATCGTACTTGTCGAAGAGGGTGAGCGAATCGAGGAGCGCCGACTTGGAGATCTCTGCCATAACGCCGGTAACCTCTACCGCGCGAGCGATAGCGATAGCAGGAGTCTCGAGAAGACGGTCGTCAAGAAGGTTCTCGGTCTCTGCCTCCTTGCCATCCTTGATGGTAAGGGTTGCAAGCTTTGCAAGAAGCTTGTAGAACGGACCGAGGATAACAACGCAGATCAGCTTGAAGACGGTATGCACGAGGGCAACGCCCCACATATCGATATAGGTTCCCGAAACAAACGCCTCAATAGGCTTGATGAGCCAGGACATAAGATAGAAGAGCGCGAGTACAACGACTACGCCTATTACGTTGAAGTAAAGGTGAACGAGCGCCGCGCGCTTACCGTTCTTGTTCGCTCCTACCGAGGAGATCATAGCGGTAACGCAGGTACCGATGTTCTGACCCATAACGATAGGAATCGCCGCACCGTAGGTGATAGCTCCGGTCGCTGTCAGCGACTGAAGAATACCGACAGATGCCGAGGACGACTGTACGATAGCGGTGAGTACAAGACCTGCAAGGACACCGAGAATGGGATTCTCGAACATGGTGAGGATCGACTTGAATCCATCGTCGTTCTTAAGACCTGCAACAGCATCGGACATCATCGACATACCTACCATAAGAATAGAGAAGCCGAGGAGGATAACGCCGATATCCTTTTTCTTGCCGCGCTTGACGAACATAACGAGGCAGATACCGATAAGAGCGAGGATGGGCATCCAGGCATCAGGCTTCAGATACTGAATAACGCCGAGCGCCTCCGAGCCGCCGTCGATACCCGACAGAGCCGTAAGCCAGGCAGTAACCGCCGTACCTACGTTAGCACCGAGGATAACGCCAACCGACTGCAGAAGAGTCATCGTGCCCGAGTTAACGAAGCCGACGACCATAACCGTGGTTGCCGAAGAGGACTGAATAACCGCAGTAACCACAAGTCCGAGGAAGAAGCCCTTGACGGGATTGGTGGTCATCTTGCCGAGAATAGCCTTGAGGTTATTACCTGCGCTCTTCTTCAGGGCGTCACCCATAAGCTCCATACCGTAAAGGAAGAGAGCCAGTCCGCATACAAGAGAGAGTATGTCAAACAGATCCATAGTTTTTACCGTTCCTTTTAGTAATTATCAAGTAAGTCTATGTCGGCCTGCAGAGAGCAGAAAGACACAATTCACCTATTTTTTTGCTTTTCTTCTTCTATTATACATTGTTTTATGAGAATATTCAATACCTTTTTTACACCAAAAGCAACAAAATTAGGCGCACCAATACTGTTATAACGGCACAAAAAGAGGGGGCGGCTCTTGACAAAGCTCGCGCGATATGATATAATTTTAATCACCCCTTTGATAAGGAGGGGTTATTTTGCTCTTTTTAACACTCTTTCGCAGATGCCTCATATACTGCGGAACGAAAGGAGATCATCATGGAAGAAATCATAGCTTTCCTCAGGGATTTTAATTTATGGACCGTTCTTATCAGACTCACCCTGTGCGTTCTGATCGGCGGTATTATCGGTATAGAGCGCGGACGTCAGGGACGCGCGGCAGGTATGAGAACTCACATTCTCGTATGTATGGGCGCGGCACTCGTTACGATGATGGGCTTCTACATCACCCAGGAGCTGCAGCTTGACGGCGATCCTATGCGTATCGCGGCGCAGGTAGTATCCGGTATCGGTTTCCTCGGTGTCGGCACTATTATGCTCAAGGGACGCTTCCAGATCACAGGTCTTACAACGGCGGCAGGACTCTGGTGTGCGGCGACGATCGGTCTTGCGCTCGGAGCAGGCTTCTACGAGGGCGCTCTCGGTGCTTTCGTTCTGACGATCGCAACCGTATCCTTCCTTCACAAGCTCGAGTACAAGTTTATCAAGAGATACAGACGCTTCGGCATATACGTTGAGATCACCTCAGACAAAATGGTCCGTACGACGATCGACACCATCTCCGGGATGTTCAATATCACCGACATTCAGGTAACTCTGCCCAGAAGCGGCACGGCAGGCAACGTTGGAATCGAGATCAACGTTCACACAAAGAACGAAACGCCCGAGCAGGTATCTGCGGATATCGAGAAGCTCGATCAGGTTATTTTCGCAATAGAATCCATATAAAAGTTGACACGGGGTGGCATAAGTGCCACCCCGTGTGTTATTTTGCTATGATTTTTTATGCTTTGTTTCGGCGATTTCGAGGTTGCGTTATGCCTCGGAATCATCCTCAAATCTGCCGATTCCCACGATGGTATCGACAGGAAGCGAGAAGATAACTGCGCCGCCGTCGGTCTTAAGGCCCGCGGCATCTCTGATAGCCTCCATTATCTTCGCCTTGTACTCGGTGGTTGTAAGGAAGAAGACGCTATCGGTCTCCTGCGAGAGAGATGTGCCGATGAGCTGCTCGAATTTCGCATTATTCTCACTCTTGGTGTGGAAGACGGTCGCACCGGTTGCGCCCGCATCTCTGGCCGCATCTATTGCCACATCGGTGAAGTCCTTGTTTATTACGGCAATAACAAGCTCGTGCATAGTCTTTTTCTCCTTTTTGCCCGAGGATGCTCTTGCATCCTGCTTTTCATTTTTGTCTGCTCCTGCCAGAACAGCGCCCTCAACAAGATTGGATATACCGGAAAGCGGAACCGTGAAGGCTATTCCGCGACCGGGAAGGAAGAGTCTTAATCCCTTGTTGAGATTTGCTAGAAGCGTACGCTCCACTCTTTCGGGGAAGAGCGAGAATGCAACCCTCTTCTCTACCTCGTCAAAGCCAAAATAGCTCATATAGCTGGATCGCGCCGTGCCGTGTCCGATTCCCGAGAAGCTGACCGCAACGGTCGTATCGTTGACGATCTCGCTATAGCGAGCGTCGTCCTTTTTGTCTATTACCGAAATCAAGAGCTTGACTTTGTTGTTCGTTGCTTTTTTCATTTTTTATCGCCTCCCTGCTCCGACTTATGCGAGCCGCGTTTTGCGGTATATTCGTAGTCTACGAAGGTCTCGCTCGCGGAAATGAAGCTTCTTACTCTGTGCTCGGACTTGATTCTGTAGATCAGTCCGCAGATCTCGATAGAAATTATAGGAGCCATTGCAACGAGGGCTACACAGCCGAATGCATCCTGCATTACGTCGCCACCGAGAGCGTTACAAGCACCGGTACAGAGCGGAAGAACGAATGCACTCATCATCGTACCGCTCGCAACTCCACCCGAGTCGAAGGAAATACCCACGAAGATCTTGGGAACGAAGAAGCTGAGCACAAGGGCCAGAACATAGCCCGGAATGAGTATGTAAAGGATCGGCACGTCTGCTACGATTCGGAGCGCCGCGAGGCCAAGTGCCGCGCACACACCGATAGAAAGTCCCTTGCCTGTTACCTTGCCGGAGATCGCGCCCGCGCTC
The DNA here is from genome assembly GCA_045643725.1 of Eubacteriales bacterium. GTDB lineage: Bacteria > Bacillota > Clostridia > Oscillospirales > CAG-272 > UBA1740. The sequence goes on from JAZRFQ010000051.1 coordinate 22,391, forward strand.
ATCTCCTCAACGAGCTTATTGAGGACGTAAACCGAGGGCTCGGCCTTAACTATGAAGTAACCGAGAAGCATACTCACGGGGATAAGGGGAATGCCGTGCCAGATCTTCGCAAGCTGAATGCCGATCTCGCTACCCGTGGGCATAAATCCAACGTTCGCGCCGGTAAGGAACACGGCGAGACCGAGGAGAGTATATACGAAGCCTATTCCTACACGGATAAGCTGTCTCTTGTTGTAAGCGCGCGTGAAGAGCTGGAAGAATGCGGTGAACACCATTATAGGCAGAAGCGCCGCGAACACCTCGGGGACGTACTTCACAATACCGCTCCAGAAAACGGGGATCGCCTCCTGCGTTGTAGAAACCTCTGGGAGCTGCGTGGGGCTATAAGTGCCGCCGCTGACGTCTGCAACTATACCGAGCACCATAACCGAGATGATAGGACCGATACTGCAAAGGCCGGTGATACCGAAGGACTCGTCTCTGCCGTCCTTGCTGCTCGACATCGACGACGAAACGCCGGCACCGATAGACATAATAAAGGGGACGGTCATAGGACCGGTGGTAACTCCGCCCGAATCAAACGCGAGAGTTCTGAAGCCCTCGGGGAGGAAGAACGAGAGCACAAACGCCGTAATATAGAAAACGACGAGAATTACAGAAAGGTTTATCTTAAACAAAATACGGAGCACGGCGATCATAAGGAAGATACCAACACCGAGAGATACCGTAAGAATGAGAATCATCGGCTTAACTGCGGCAACCTGCTCCGAGAGTATAACGAGATCGGGCTCGGATACGGTGACAAGTATTCCGATGATGAAGCTGACGAAGGCCATAAGCCATATTTTGCCGCCGGACGCCATCTTCGTACCAACCTTCGTACCGATCTGCTGCATAGACATCTCGGCGCCGAGAGTGAAGACGCTCATACCTGCAACGAGGAAGATAACTCCGATGATAAAGAGGAGCATATTTGCAGGAGATAGCGGTGCGACAGTCAAGCTAAGCGCCGCTACGATAAGCGCGATCGGCAAAACCGAGCTTAACGACTCATTAAGTTTTTCCTTTGCTAAATCTAACATTTACCCCTCCGGAGCACATACTTTTTCACTATACATTATACAATATTTTGAGCGAAAAATCAAGGCTTAAATATGTAAAATATTTTATATTTAATATACAAGAGTCCTTCTGATTTTATGCCCGAAGCACGTTTTTTAAAAAAAGCACGAGCCATAGCCCGTGCTTTTGCATTTATGGTAATTAAAAAAGATATAGTGTCAAAAAAGAGGCGGTTTTTGGTAAAAACTCTTGCCGTCATTTAACAGTAGTTATACTTCTTTCTCTTTGCGGCAAGGAATGCGCCGGTTACTACGGTGGCGGAAACCTCTGCAATGACGATCGAGAACCAGATTCCGTCGAGATCGAAGAAAATGGGCATGATAATCACCGCGAGAGATTGGAACACGAGAGTTCGCAAGAAGGATATGATCGCCGAGATAATGCCGTTGTTGAGTGCCGTGAAGAAGCCCGATCCCCATATAGCGATGCCCGAGAACAGAAAGGAGAACGAGAAGATATAGAAGCCGCGAAGCGTCATGGCATAAAGCGCGGGATCGTAGCCTACGAAGAGACGCGAGAGAGGCGCTGCCATAACCTCACCGAATATGAGCATTGCAAATGAGGTCGCCGCGATTATGACGAGGCTCTTCTTAAAGAGGTTCTTGAGCTCATGCGCGTTGCCTGCGCCATAGTGGAAGGAGACTATCGGCGCTGTGCCGATCGAATATCCGATGAAAATGGCAATAAAGATCATACAGACGTACATCAGAACTCCGTAGGCGGCAACGCCGTCCTCGCCGGCTACCTTCAGAAGCTGTACGTTATAGAGCATACCGACAAAGGACATTGAAATGTTGCTCATAAGCTCGGAGCATCCGTTGAAGCAGGTCTGAACGAGAGGACGACTCTCAAAGCGAGTCTTGCCGAGGCGCAAAAGGCTCGAGTTCTTAGAAAGGAAGTAGATAACAGGAACGAATCCGCCGATAGCCTGGCTTATCGCCGTTGCAAGCGCCGCACCGACCAGCCCAAAAGGCAGAAGTCCGACGAGAACGAGGTCGAGGATCATATTGGCCACGCCTGACGCCAGGGTGACTATCAGTCCGAGTGTCGGCTTCTCTGCGGTGATAAAGAAGGTCTGAAACTCCATCTGGAGCATAAATGCGGGCAACGCCGCAAGGACTATCCTTGCATACAGCGTGCAGTTAGCGAGGAGCTCTCCCTCCGCGCCAAGCAGACGGGCGACCGGCTCAACCAACACAATGCCAAGCGTGGCAATGATCACGCCAAGGGCAAACGATACGTATACTACGAGCGAGAAAAGGCGATTTGCGCGCTTTTTGTCGCCTTCTCCGAGGGTTTTTGCGATCAGGGCGCTACCACCCGCGCCGAACATAAATCCGAATGCGCCGAGTATCATAATGAAGGGCATTATGAAATTGACCGCCGTGAACTCTTCCTTACCCGCGAAGTGCGAAACGAAAAGTCCGTCAACCACGCCGTATATAGACGTGAAAATCATCATAAAGATGGACGGAAGCGTAAAAAGAAACAGTTTTTTATAAGTAAAGTGATCCGAAAGCTCTATTTTCATTATTTCTCCGTGTAAAAGTCATACTTTTGCTAAAACAGAAGATAAAACAAACAAAAACGCGCCTACGCGCGCGCTTTTACCTCTATATTGTAATACATTTTGTGCTGAAAGTCAAGTATTTGGCTATATTTGATTTCATTCTCCACTTTCAACGTTATTTAAGCGGCACTTTGTAGCTGTTCTCACCACTATCATAATATTCTTGTACATAAACGTGCAATATTTCCTCCACTCAAGGAGTATTAAAAAGGCAAGGAAAAAGGCTCGCTACATCAGGTAGCGAGCCTTGTGGTTGTTATTATTATATGATTTTCTTCTTCTTGAGTACAATAACAGCTACCGCTGCGCCTGCAGCAACAACTACTACTGCAACAACAATGATGATTACAGTAACAGCAGTGTTGTTCTTCTCAAGCTGAGGAATAGAAGGATAAGAGATCTCCTTGCCCTCTGCATCGAAGAGCTTGTCACAAACAGAACACTTGTAATGCTCCTCGCAACCAGCCGCGTCATAAGTGGGCTCAACTCTCTCAACCTTTACCAGATTATGATTGCCAAGTTCACCCTTCTCAACGAGCTCGTAATCACAGCCCTCGCGAGAACAAGTGTGAACGGTAGTAGCTACGTTCTTGCAATCACCGGGATTCTCAGTCTTTACGAGAGTGTGCTCACCGAGCTCACCTTCCTCTACGTAAGAGTACTCACAACCCTCACGAGAACAGGTGTAAACGGTGGTAGCCTTGTTAAGGCAATCGCCGGGATTCTCAGTCTTTACGAGAGTGTGCTCACCAAGCTCGCCATCATGAAGAACGAGCTCGTAATCGCAGCCCTCAAGAGTACAGGTGTGAACAGTAGTACCTACGTTCAGGCAATCGCCAGGAACCTTAGTACCTGCATCGAGAGCATGAACAGCCACTGCGCCGGTAGCGGTAACCTGAGGCTCCACTACTTCACCAGCGCCAAGTCTGTATGCAACGTAGGTGAGATCAAGCTTATCGATGCTGCCATCGAAGCCCTCACTAACCTCAAACTCGAGGGTAATAAAGTTGCCGGTCTCGTTGCTCACATAATCCTCTTCGGTTCTGAGCATAACCTGAATAAGACCATTCTCGTTTGAGCGCTCTACATTGATAGGCTTAGCGATACACTTTTTGGTATCGAAGAGGTCACCAAAGGTAAAGCCTTTAAACTCAAGGATCTCGTTGTCAAACTCTGCACGGATCTCAAGCCAAGAAAGCTCGCCGGGGTTGGAATCAACGGAAACAACGTACTTGATGTCGTTGCCGGACTTAAGAACATATCCGTTATCCAAAGCAATAGCACCCTCGGACTCCACCTTAGCGGAAATAGAGAATCCGGAAGTTTCCCCCTCAGCGGCGATAGAGATCGCCGCAAGGGAGAACATCATAACAACAACCAAAAAAACTAAAGCGATTTTTTTGAGTTGCATATCTTTCCTTTCAAGCCGCAAAAGCGGCATGCATTATGTTTGTAAGTCTTGAAAAACAAGACAAGCGATTATGTCTTAGATCAGATTACTTCTGAGCTGCTGCGCACATCTCTGCATAGGTGATAGTGCCAAGGAGATAGTCGCGAAGAAGCTTGTAGTCATCGGAACCGATGAGACCATCCTGGTTGATATCTGCAGCTGCGTTGTAGTCCTCGGAGAATGCAATGCCAAGGAACTCAAGCTCATCTGCGCTAGTGAAGTTAGCGTCGATGTCAATGTCAGCAAGAGCTCTGGTCTTTGCCTCGTTAGAAATAGTACCGAAGCTGTGAACGTTAGCGGGAGTGGAATCAGCCTTAAGAACCTGAGAGGGAGAAAGTGCTGCATCAGTATCTACATTGAAGTCAAAGGTAGAACCAGCAACAGTATCCTGCTTAATGTTGAGGTAAACAACCGCAAGCACGCCCTCGCCGTTGAGAGTCTTGTCAACGGGCTGCTGGCCGAAGCCGAAGGTATTAGCGCTTACAACGATAACACCGGGGGTAGCACCGCCGATATCTGCGTTCTCAACGTTGAAGATCTTATTGCCCTCTGCATCAACAGCGTCACACTGGAAGTCGCCGGATACGAAGGAAAGAACGTTTGCATTGTAGGTAAGACGAAGAGTGATGTTTGCAAGATCTGCATCAACTGCCTTATACTTAATAGTAAGCTTGATCTGGCCGCCGTTTACAAATGCTGCACCGGGAACGATAGCGTTGTCGATCTCGTAAGAGAACTCGATGCCGCCCTTTGCAGGGATAACCTCGGTCTTCTCAACGTAGTCGCACTTGTCACAAACGAGCTTCTTCTCGCCGGGAGTGTAGAGGCCGGGCTCAACGGTGGTAACCCAAACAAGGAGCTCCTTGTTCTCGTGGCCGGGGTTGGTGGGCTTGAAGTTAGCGTTCTGCTCAACGCCGTTTGCCTTACAGATAGTGCAGTACCATGCATTGTAGCCGTACTCCTGGCAGGTAGCCTCAACAACGTTGTTAACCTTGTTGTGAACAGCCTCGATGGTCTGACCGCATGCTGCGCACTCTCTATCAGTGATAGTGCTGGTGCACTCGTCAGTGATAACGTCGCCATTAGCGTTCTTGTGGGGAAGCTTAGCAAGCTCGAGATCGCTCTCGGTCTTGTAGTTAGTGCTGAAGAGATCGGTCTCGTCAGCTGCGAAATTCTCGCCGCAAGCGGTACAGTTCTTGTGAGCTGCAACGCCGGTAGCGATACAAGTAGCGGAAACCTCAGCTACGTCAACGAACTTGTGGCCAAGAGGATATACATAGTTGTAAACCTCCTCAATGCCGCAGAACTTGCAGTACTTGTAATCGTAGCCAGCCTCAAGGCAGTTAGCGATCTCGGACTCGCCGTTGATCCAACCGTTCTCGTGGTTAATAGCTGCAATTACGAGCTTATCCGCGTCACATGCGTCTACTCCGTCAAGAGAAACTGCATCGCAGTCAGCGCACTCGTAGTGTGCCTTAACACCGTCCTCGGTGCAGGTAGCGGGTACCTCTGCAACAAGCTCGGTATCGAAGTTGTGGCCCTTTGCAGGGATAAGAGTTACATTCTTGAGATCAGCTGCATCGAAGGGAACGATGGTCTCAGCATTTCTGTCAAGAGTGTGAAGCATGCATGCGAGACGTGCACAGTAGGAATAAGCCTTAACACCGGTAGCGGTGCAAGTAGCATCCTTGCCAGCCATGTCTTCCCAAGCGTGACCAAGAGCCTCGATTACATAGTCAGCTGCGTCATCATAGATAACGTACTCGCCCTTAGCGTTAACGTATACGGTGTTCTCGCACTTAGCGCATGCACCGTGCTCGTACTCACCAGCGGTGGTGCAAGTAGGAGCTACGTACGCACCATAAAGATTAGTAATAGTAGTGTCGATCTCGTGCTGACCGATCATAGAATCGTCTTCCTCGTAGAACTCTCTCTCACAAGTAGGACAGGTGTACTGAAGAAGCTTGGTAACTACGCAGTTACCCTCACGGTATACCTTAATGAAAGTAGAACCGGGGTGATGAGCGCTGTTGTTCCAGTTGAAGGGAATAACGGTCTCCTTGATGGTTGCGCCGCAAGCGTCGCAAGTCTCAGTCTTCTTACCATCGGTACCCTTGAGATTAGCAGCATCCGCCTTGTTACAGGTAGGATCGATAACAGTCACAGTAGTATTAACGTGACCGGTTGCAGGATAAAGAGGCTTGTTCTCATCATCGAGAGTATAAGTCTCTTTGTAGGTACAACCAGCAACGGTACAGGTGCGAGTATCAAAACCGATAGTGGTGCAAGTAGCAGGGGTATTAACAGTTGCGCCAAGGGTATGGCCGTTAGCAGGAACCTTTGCTACGTAAAGCGCGTCGAGCTCATCAAGCTCGTAAGCGTAAACCTTAGTCTCGTTGCCGCCGCAGCCGTCGCATACGTAGATGTAGTAGGTGTAACCCTCCTCGGTACAGGTGGGAGCAACTACCTTGGTATCCTGAAGCTTGTTAGCGTTATGAGGAAGCATAGGAAGCTCATTCGCTTCGTGAACAGAGCAGTAAGGACAGTAGTCAATAGCCTGACCCTTCTGAGTGCAAGAAGGCTGAGTGGTGATCTGCTGCTGGCTCTTGTCCCACTTATGATTGTCGGGATCCTTAGCAACCTTGTCGTACTTACCGTCAGCGTCGGTGTCATCGCCTACGCGAACCTCACCGCAAACGGTACACTTATCAAGCTTGTAACCGTCCTGCTGGCAGTTAGCCTTAACCTCTTCGGTCTCATACTGATGGCCGAGGGTCTTGGTAACCTTCTCCTCGGTGTAATCACAATCCTTACAATCGTAGAGCGCTACGCCGTCGGTCTCGCAGTCGCCTGCAACCTCAGAAACGAGCTCGAGATCGTGAGCCTTCATAGGAAGTCTGTATACGCCGGGAGCAACCCAACCCTCCTGATCAGCAGGAAGATCGATGTTCTCGTTGCCGGTAGCAGCTGCGGGCATACCGCAAACGGTACAGCCGTAGAACTTGAAGCCGAACTTAGTGCAGGTAGGCACGCTCTGAGCTACAGGATCGCCGTCAAGGTCGTAAGAGTGGTGTGCCTTGTCGATAATCTCTGCCTCGGTAACGATATCAGTCTTATTGATGGAAAGAGCGTCGCAAACGGAGCACTTGGAGTGAGCAACGTTACCGTTCTTGGTACAGGTAGCAATAACTGCAGGAACGTCAACCCAGGTGTGTCCGAGCTTAGCAAGAGTTACGTTAACCTCGTTAGTACCGTCAAGAGAGGTAGCGTCGCAGTTAGCGCACTTCTTGTGTGCCTGCCAGCCAGCCTCGGTACAGGTAGCAGCCTTTGCCTCAACGTCAACAGTGAAAGCATGAACGCCGGTAGCCTCGAAGCCGGGAACATTGATATGATTCTCTATAACAAATCCGGGAATGTTGATGGTTTCGGTAACAACGCCTTCAACAACCTCTGCGGTAGCGTAGCAAACAGTGCACTTCGCATTACCGGAGCCTGCGGTGCCGCAGGTAGGAGCGATGGTGAACTCGCCATCCTTAACCCAGTTGTGACCAACGGTCGCCTTAACTACAACCTCGGTGCTCTCGTAGGAGCAATCGCGGCACTTAACAATTGCAATGCCGTCCTCTTTGCAGTTAGGAGCCTTAACGATCTCTGCAACGTAGCGGCTATCACAATCGTGACCAGCCTCTGCTGCGTGCTCAACCTCGTAGTCACAGCCCTCAGCTGTGCACCACTCGGTCCAAGCGGGAATGCCTTCCTTGCAAAGAGCGCCTACTACCTTGTTGTTAGTGATAGTGTGAGCGATCTTAGGAAGCTCGGTCTCAATCTTGTGACCGCAGTTAGCGCAGGTAACAACCTGCTTACCAACTTCGTAGCAAGTAGGAGCCTTAACTACTTCAGGCTCGCCGTAAACGTGTCCCTCATTGTCGGCGTTAGTCCAGTTGGTTACAACAGGAGCCTTACAAGTGTTACACTCGTAAAGATCGTAACCGAACTGACCGCACTGGGGAGCAACGGTCTCAACGAACGTGCTATCGCAGTTCGTGAAGGTATGCTCTTCACCTACACCGGGGCACTTAGCCACGGGAGTCTCCTCGGCATGATCATGTACGTTAACTTCTGCGAAAACGGGAACAACGCAGCTTACGCACATAACAATGGCGAGCAGAAGAGCAAAGATTCTTTTAGAATTGTTCTTCATTGAAAAATCCTCCAATTAAATTATTATCATGTAAAAAATTGCGCAGGTACGACTGTACGACGACGTGCTTCTCGGTTCTTCGGAGCTTATCCGATAGTACGTCTAAAGTATTGCGCTCCGAGGTTCCGATAACACTTTCCGAAAGACCTTCCCGTTTGGTTTTTCTAAGTGTTTTCAACGTACCGGACTCACGAAAAAATCGCGCAGTGATACCCTTGTCCCCTGCATTATATCATATACTTTTTAGAATGTCAAGGGTTTCGCCATTATTTTTGTGTAAAAATCATAATATTTTTTTCTAAAAAAGGGGAAAATGACCAAAAAAGAGGGAGTGTCGGCCTCGCGTGCGAAAATATTTAAAGGCGAGCGGCAAATTTTTCGCAAAAATCCGAGCCGTATCGACGCAAGAAAAGCGCCGCGCGACGAGCGGATCTGCGGCGCTTTTCGCGAGGTGTTCCGCAGAGGCGTCAAAGGATAGTTTTCAACACTGACAAGACTCTTCTATCCCGCGGTCAGACGGATCGGATTTGCCCCCTGAAATTTAGCACGGCATACCCCTTATCCGCCTTTTTCTCGGCGGTGGCCCATAGCTTTTGCCTCGGATTTGATGAGGTAGGATTTCTACATTATTTTTCGGAAATATCGGCATATTTCACCGAAAAAGCTATGAGTTTTTATACTTTTTCGTTCTTTTAACGATTACGAAAAAACGACCAAAAAGGAGGCTGATTGTCAAAAAGGTACAAAAGAGCTCTTTTTTCTCGAATATTTTTTGTGAATTATTTTCAGTTCAATAAAAACGCCTATCCATTCATTTAACACAAAATCAACAATCTTTTGACATTTTTTCAACATTTTTGGTGTTCAAAACCGATAAAACGCCTTTTGAAGCTCAATTCCGTTTTTCGTTTTTTCTTCTCCTATATAATAATAATGAAGGAAATCGCGTCGGCGCCCTAACGAAAAAATATTTTTCGGCGTTTTAAAAGAAATATTTAAAAATATTTTATGCAAAAGCACCAAAAAACGAAACCGCAGAGCTAAAAGTCGCCAAAATGCCCGTCAGACGCCGCACTTTGGGCCTAAAAACGCCCTTGACAAACCCGCACGGCATGTTATAATATAATAAATGGAAAGAAAAACCCCGCAAGGAGGGATATCATGAATATAATTATAGTTGGTTGTGACAGAGTAGGCAGCTCTCTTGCCGAGCAGTTATATGCCGACGGTAACAACGTAACCGTCGTAGATATTGACGCCGACAAGGTCAAAGAGGTGAGCGGAAAGCTCGACATTATGGGCATCGTCGGCAACGGCGCAACCCACACAACCCAGCTCGAGGCAGGCATCAAAAATGCCGATCTTCTTATCGCTGTGACGGGTTCGGACGAGCTTAACCTGCTCTGCTGTATCGTTGCAAAGCGCGAGAGTAATTGCGACACCATCGTCCGCCTTGAGAACCCCGAATACAACGGCGAGGTAGACTATATCAAGAACGAGCTTGGTCTTGCGATGGTCATTAACCCCTATCGCGCGGCAGCAGAGGAAATCGCGCGCATTCTGCGCTTCCCCTCTGCGCTTAACATTGATACCTTTGCCGGCGGCAAGGTAGAGCTCGTGAAATTCCGCCTCCCCGACGAGTCGGAGCTCTCGGGACTCTCTGTAAAGTACGCGGCGACGAAGCTTGCGACGGACGTGCTCTTCTGCACGCTTGAGCGCGCCGACGAGGCCTATATCACGAACGGCGATTTCGACTTCGAGCGCGGCGACGTTATCTCGATCATCGCTACTCCCAAGGCGGCGTGCGCCTTCTTCAAGGCTATAGGCATTCGTGCCGGTGCCGTTAAGGACGTCATCATTGCCGGTGGCGGTGAAATGTGCGAGTATCTGTGCAAAACCCTGGCAAAATACAGCATGAATATCAAGATAGTCGAGAAAAACAGGCAAAAATGCGAGGATCTCGCAAACGCTCTGCACAAGGTTACCGTGGTTCACGGCGATCCTAGAAACGCGAATATTATGCAGGAGGAGGGTATCTCCCGTGCCGACGCCTTTGCTTCTCTGACCGGCGACGACGAGGATAACATTCTTCTGTCGCTTTATGCAAAGCGTGAGGGCGTGAAAAAGCTCATAACTGCGATCAATCGCATTGATTACGACGCGGTTATTCGTCCGCTTGACCTCGGATCTACGATTTATCCCAAGAATATAACCACCGAGCAGATCCTTCGCCACGCGAGATCAATGCGTAGCAAGGTCGGCTCGAAGTTCGAGGCTATGTACTCTGTCATTCCCGGTCGAGTTGAGGTCGCGGAGTTCAAGATCTACGAGAGATCGGCCATAACCGGCAAGCCTCTGTCCAAGCTTTCTCTCAAGCGCGGCGTGCTTATTGCGGCGATCTTGCGCGATGGAAACGTTATTATTCCTCGCGGAAGCGATACTATCGAGATCGGCGACGCCGTCGTAATAGTTTACGAATCGATGTATATCGGCGATATCACCGACGTTCTCAGATGATCGGAGGATATCAATGAATTTCAGAATGATAAAGCAGACTCTCGGATATCTTCTGATATTCGAGGCGGCATTTCTTCTAGTCCCCATCATCACGGCCGTGGTTTACCGCGAAAAAACGGCACTTTTTGCCTTTGTTGTAACGCTTGTGCTCTGCCTTGTATGCGGTATAGCTGCCGTATCGGTGATGAGACCTAAAAGCAAGCAGCTTTTTGCCCGTGACGGTTTCCTTATTGCCAGTGCAAGCTGGCTTCTGATGGGTCTTTTCGGTGCTCTTCCCTTTGTTTTCTCGGGCGCGATACCAAACTACATTGACGCGCTCTTCGAGATAGTTTCGGGCTTCACCACAACAGGTGCAAGTATTCTCTCCGAGGTTGAATCTCTGCCGAAGGCGATACTTATGTGGCGTAGCTTCTCGCACTGGGTCGGAGGCATGGGAGTTCTCGTATTTATAATGGTATTTCTCCCCCTGAGCGGCGGCCAGAATATGCATATTATGAAGGCGGAGAGCCCGGGTCCCTCGGTATCGAAGCTGGTTCCTCGAGTTAAGGATACCGCGCTTATTCTCTATGCAATGTACATTGTTCTGACGATTGCACAGTTCATCGCCCTGCTTATCGCAGGCAACACGGTCTTTGATTCGATCAATCTTGCCTTTGCAACGGCGGGAACCGGTGGATTTGGCATCAGAAACGACAGTATGGCATCATTCCCCGCGGCAACGCAGATCATAGTTTCCGTGTTTATGATACTCTTCTCTGTCAATTTCAACTCCTATTTCTTCATTCTCAGAAGGAATTTCAAGGATGCGTTCAATACCGAGGTTAAGGTATTTCTCGGCATTGTTATTGCGGCAACGACCATCATCGCCCTGAACATCAATCTCGCAAACATCGAGGGCGCAGAGAGCCTCGGCGATGCCTTCAGACACTCTCTGTTTACCGTATCATCGCTCATTTCCACGTCGGGATTCTCTACATTAGACTTTGATCTTTGGCCGGAGCTATCAAAGATGATCCTGGTGCTGATAATGTTCACCGGCGGCTGTGCCGGAGCGACCTGCGGCGGTATCAAGCTGTCGAGAATCATCCTTATGTTTAAGGGAATGACAAGAGAGCTCAGCCGACTCACTCATCCCAAGCAGATAAAGAAGATCACGCTCGACTCGCGCCCCGTGGATAGCGAGGTCGTAAGATCGGTAAATGCATACGTGATATGCTACGTTGCCGTCTTCTTTGTGTCGATGTTCTTGTTATCCCTCAATAATCACGGCTTCACCACCAATTTCACTGCGGTTTCGGCGACCATTAACAATATCGGTCCCGGTCTCGACCTTGTCGGACCTACTCAGAACTTCGGCTTCTTCTCTCCGTTCTCGAAGCTGGTTCTGATCTTCGATATGTTGGCGGGCAGACTTGAGCTCTTCCCCGTGCTCGTTCTCTTCGCTCCGTCTACCTGGAAAAAATAAGGCGAATCTGTAAATAATAGTTTACAAAATAGCGCAAAAGCAAACCCCTGCGAAATTCCGCTTGCGACATCGTTTATCGCGGATTTTGCAGGGGTTTTTATGTATTTAGTGGCATAGCGTGTTAAATTACACGCTTTTTCTACACTCCAAGCAATGGGAGGAGTAGCATTATGATCGGCAGAGTAATGATGCTTAGCATCGTGCCGAGAAGCACCATGTTCGCCGCTTCCTTTTGTCCTTCTCCGACAAGCTCGGAATAGTTAAGAACAACCGATGCGACGGGGCAGGCAGAGATGATGAAAAGTGCCGCGCGCAAGCCGTCGCCAACCGGAAGGAGGAAGACGAGGGCAAATCCTACAAGCGGCATCAAAAGTTGCTTTGCCGCGATGGTAAGATATACTCTGTGATTTGTAAAGAGCGTCGGTAGCTTCACCGTCGCAAGTCGCATACCCATTATCAGCATCGAGAGCGGCGTACACATTTTGCCCATCATCTCGATCATATTGCCAAGATCGGCGTGGATCGGCATCTCGGTGATAAAAAGCAGGAGCGCGATCGCGGTACTGATCGCGGTGGGGTTGAGAAGTATTTTCTTCACCGTCACGTAGCGACTGTCACCCGAAATTATCGCCGATGCGACCGTCCATCCGAGCACGTTCATAATAAACGAGTACACCGAGGTGTAGATGATGAGCTCGAGTGCAAGGTCGGGAAGGAGCGCCTCTATAAGAGGAATACCGAAGAACGAGCAATTTCCGAAGGTCGTAGCAACGGTAATTATCCTATACAGAGTCTGCTTATATTTCTTGCGAAGCAAGAGATACGCGCCGCACATCATAACTCCGTGCAAAACGAGGGTTACAAGTGCGAAAATGCCGAGATCTATGAGCTTCTCTACGCTAAACGGCGAGCTCCTGAAGGAAAAGACCACAAGGCAGGGCGACGCAACGTAGAGAAGTAGCTTTGAGAAGGCAGGGATTGCCGACTCGCTTATCATTTTTCGCTTAACCAGAAGGAATCCCGGCACCGCCGCGAGCAGAATTACCGCTACGGCTATAAATGCTATTTTACTTGTTTCAAAAAGCGGCATCACGCACTCCTATCAAGGCAACAAGCCATCCTGCGAGGCAGAGCTTCCGATGAACTTCTTGTTGTAGAGCTTATAATCCTCACAGGACGCGCCTATGATGGAAAATCCGCCGATCTTCTCGGTGAACTCCACGTCCTCATAAAGTTCCTTCAAGAGAAGCGGGAAGAGATAATCCGCGGCGTCCGAATAAAAGTCTGTGAAGAAGTCCTGATTAGCCGCGGCTCCGTAAGCCTCCTCCTCTACCGGACACTTGTAGAGGTAAATAGTGGCGAAATCTATCTCGATCTTCTCATACGACTTGACTTCCATGCCGAGAGCAGTCTCGACGATCTCTTTTCCGTCGCCGTCATTAAAAACGGTATTATTTTTCACAATGCTATCGGTATATTCGGAGAAGGCGCTGAAGTAATATCCGCCCTCGGCGCGACTTCTGTCTCCGTCGCTGTTGTTTTTGATGTAGTTTACAAAGAGCTCCTCGGTCATTCGACCGTCCTCTTTGCTCTCATATTTGCGTATCTCCTCATCGATCTGTGCGATGAGTTCTGCACGTTCTTTGAGCTCGGACTCGGTGGCATCCTCTTTTCCTATGACGAGGATCTTCACGCGCGAGTACTCCTCAAGATATTCATCAAGGTCAAGCACCCCGCCCTCATACGACGCAAGCTTGCTTCCGTCCGCGCCGCACATAGTAGCCTTAGCAAGACTGTCCTTGTATATCATCTCTGCGGCACGTCCTACTGCCGCTCTGTCGGTCCCACAGGCCGCAAGCGCCTCGTCTGCATCATCACCAAGATTCTTGAATATACTGTCCACCTTGTCACTGATGTTCTTGCGATCGGCTTCGGTGAGCGTTCCGCCGTACTTGTTGAAGATATGATTCGACACCGCGATACGACGGAGGAAATTCAAAGTATCGATCATAAGGATCTCGCCGTATTGAAGGCCGTTCTCATCGGACGTACCCCAGAAATCCACGGTGTCCTCGACGTCGAGTATACCCTGTGCGCGAAGATTACCCATATACCAATACTTGTAGTAGGATATGAGATATGCCGTCGTTTTCTCGTCCATATTAACGCTCTCGTATCTTACGACCGCCATAGCACGTCTCGCCGCCGTTATCGCGCCGAATACTATCGCGAATACGAGCGCCGCAAGCAGGAAGGCCGCTATGAATATCACGAGTATCTTCTGCCCGCGTTGGAGCTTTATTCCTTTAAGCTTTTCCATCGTTTTTTTCATCCTTATTCTTTTCTTCGTCATAGCTCTGCATTATGGCAAGAGCCGTACGTATTGCATCCTCGCCCGACTTCAGTCTGTATGCAACAGAGGGCGAAACACCGCCTCTGAACGCAAGTCCGCGATGACGCTCAAACACCTCCGACCACACGGCGAGATCGTGAGTATCGGATATAAACGAGAGCGTGCCGCCCTGCTCCTCTACTCTGCGAATGCCCGCCCTCTCGGCAATAGCTTTAATGAGCGCCACCGACACAAGCCTCTCGACAACGCGCGGCATCTCACCGAAGCGGTCGATGAACTCGTCGGTCACGTCGGAGGCATCCTCTGCCGTCTCTATCAGAGATATTTTCTTGTACATATCCATTCTCTGTGCGCTGACAGAGATGTAATACTCGGGAATATGAGCATCCACGCGAATGTCGACGGTGCATTCGACCTTCTTACCGCTTGCCGTGCCCTGCTCCTCGAGAACCGCCTCGTTCAAGAGCTTGATATAGAGATCGTAGCCGATGCTCTCAATGTATCCGTGCTGCTCTGCGCCGAGCAGATTGCCCGCGCCGCGTATCTCAAGATCACGAAGAGCGATGTTGAAGCCTGCGCCGAACTCGGCAAAGTCGCGGATCGCCGAAAGTCTCTTCTCTGCAATCTCGGTGAGCGTCTTGCCGCGTCTGTAGGTGAAATATGCGTACGCCTGACGCTCGCTTCTTCCCACTCGGCCTCTGATCTGATGAAGCTGGGAAAGACCGAAGCGGTCGGCGTTTTCTATTATCAGCGTATTAGCGTTAGGAAGGTCAACTCCCGTCTCGATTATCGTTGTAGAGACGAGAACGTCTATCTCGCCGCGCACAAGGCCCTGCCAGATGTCCTCTATCTCCTCACGCTCCATCTGACCGTGAGCAAAGGCCACGCGCGCCTCGGGGAGCGCGCTCATTATTCTGCCTGCAACGAGGTCAATGTCCTCGACTTTGTTATAAACGTAGAGCACCTGACCGCCGCGCGAGAGCTCCTTGGCAATAGCGTCAAACACCACGCCCTCGTCGTGCTCAAGCACGTAGGTCTGCACGGGACGTCTGTCGCCGGGCGCTTCGTCAAGCACCGACATATCGCTGATGCCGTTCATCGCCATATTGAGAGTTCTCGGTATGGGAGTCGCCGAGAGCGTCAGCACGTCTACGTTCTTGACTGCCTCCTTGAGCTTCTCCTTCTGCGACACGCCGAATCTCTGCTCCTCGTCGATGATAACGAGACCGAGATCACGGAATTCAAGATTCTTCGAGAGTAGCTTGTGCGTGCCGATAAGTATATCACACTCGCCGCGCTTGACCTTTCTTATGATCGCGCTCTGCTGCTTCGGTGTCTTGAAGCGCGAGAGCATCTCTATCGTCACGGGATAACCGCGCATTCTCGAGATCGCGGTCTGATAGTGCTGAAGGGCGAGAATAGTAGTGGGAACGAGTATCGCCACCTGCTTGCCGCCCATTATTGCCTTGAATGCGGCGCGAAGCGCGACCTCGGTCTTGCCGTAGCCAACGTCTCCGCACAGAAGTCTGTTCATCGGCACGGGTCGCATCATATCACGCTTGATCTCGTCGATCGCCTGGAGCTGCGAGTCGGTCTCCTCGTACTCGAATGCCGCAGCGAACTCGTCCTCAAGATCGGAGTCCGCAGGGAATGCAAAGCCCGGGCGTCTCTGCCTCTCGGCATAGATCGCGATAAGCTCCTTTGCAATATCCTTTGCCGCGCCCTTTGCGCGAGATTTCGTTCTCTGCCAATCGGTGCCGCCCATGCGCGAGAGCTTGACCTCGCCGTTCTTGTCGCGCGCACCTATATATTTACCGATCTGCTCAAGCTTGTCGCAGGGGACAAAGAGCTTATCGGTGCCTGCATATCTTATAGTGATGTAATCCTTGGTAACGCCGTCAACCGATACCGCCTGAATTCCCTCAAAAAGACCGATACCGTAATTTGCGTGAACGACGTAATCGCCGACCGAGAGATCGGCGTGGCTCATAATTCGCTTGCCTGCGCCGCCCGACTTACGAAGGATTCTCTGTCTTCTGCGGTTGGCCATAATGCGCTTGCCCTCGTCGCGAGCCATAGAGAGCACGGCAATTCGCGGCGCGATAAGGTCGAAGCCCAGGAAATCGCCGATATCGACCATCACAGAGCCTGTGTCGGCCGCGGAGATATTAAAGTCGGGATTATCATAGATCGGGATCGCCGCAATGTCTGCCGCCGCGAGAGCCGAGATAACCGACTCTGCACCCACTCTGTTCTCGGAGACAAGAACCGTGCGGTATCCGCCCTTGCGAAGTCCGCGAAGATCCTCTGCGAGCATATTGGCGTTATCGCCGTAGGAGAGTGTTCTTCTGCATCTGAAGCCGAAGAGTCCCGACAGTCTGCCGGTAACGCCGCCTGCAAAGGCATTGAGGTGAATCGTGAGGTTTTCGGCGCAAAAATCGTCAAAAGTCGACATGGGTGCGGTGTATTTCGCCGAAAGCGTCGTTGCAACGCCCATTTCAACGAGGCTCTTTGCCTCGGATTCAAGATTCTCGGTGAATTTCTTCGCGCCGTCGGCGCAAGCCGACGTACCGAGCATAAAGATCGCCGCGCGGTGTCCAATGCCCGAAAGATAGTCAAAAAGGCACTCCTGCTTATCGTAAACGAGGCCCATATATCTGTCGCCGAAGTCGAGTGAGAGCCCTGCCTCGATGGTAGCGATCTCGCGGTTCAGACGAGTTGTGATCTCGCTGTCCTTTGCCTTCTTCAAGAGCTTTTTCGCCTCGCCGAGAATGCGCTCGCGCGCCTCGGAGCTGATGAGAAGCTCGCGCGCAGGAAGAAGCCTTACCTCATCGCACACGCCCTCCGAGCGCTGTGAGATCGGATCGAAATAGACCATTCTGTCTATCTCGTCGCCGAAGAATTCTATTCTGACGGGGAGCTCTGCCTCGGCGCTCCAAAGATCGAGTATTCCGCCACGCATTGCAAACTGTCCTACGCCGTCAACTCCGTCAACGCGAAGGAAGCCGAGGGTTACAAGCTTCTCGGCAAGCGCTCGCGGCTCTACAACGTAGCCGCCGCGAAGGGTGACTGTGAGATCGGCGATAACGGTCTGCGGAATGGTGTAACCGAGCGCCGCCGCGGGCGTAGTCACGACAACCGAGCACTCGCCTGCGAGAATGGCAGACAAGACCGATAGCCTCTCGCGGTCAATCTCACGAGAGGCGTTTATGTTATGAAATACCAGCTCGCGTCTCTTGTAGACGCGGCATTCGATGCCTGCCGCGGCAAGCCTTGCGGCGGTGCTGTCGCGAGTCGGCTCATCGCCTGCCATGATCAGGACGGGCACATCGCGCGACAGAGCGTCCGACACACTCTCGATAAGAAAGGCATCCTCTGCGCCGCCCGACAGGCCGTTCACTGCGATGGGAAGCGGCCTTGCGGCAGACATAGCCTCGACAAAGGCCGAGGCAAAGTTCTTGTATTCCCTATCCTCGCGGATCAGGGCTGTGAGTCTTGACATATATCGAAGCCTCTTTATGGGGATTTACTTTGAAAATCTGTTCATCGCGAGATCGATCTCGCCGCGGATTATAAGCTCGGTGGCCGTCTGGATGTCGCCGAGTTTTGCGGCGATTGCCGCCTCGGCGTCCTTCGGGAACTTACCGAGCACCCAATCGACGAGGTCGTAGTCGGGCGAGGGCTTCTGTCCCACGCCGATCTTGATGCGAGGGAATCCGTCAGAGCCGAGATGCTCGATAATGCTCTTGAGTCCGTTGTGACCGCCGGCAGAGCCCTTTCTGCGAATGCGGATAATTCCCGCATCGAAGCTGATCTCATCGTGGAGCACGATAACGCGCTCGGGTGGTATCTTATAGAAATTCGACGCCTCGCCGATAGCCACGCCGGAGTTGT
This sequence comes from Eubacteriales bacterium, assembly GCA_045643725.1. GTDB lineage: Bacteria > Bacillota > Clostridia > Oscillospirales > CAG-272 > UBA1740. The sequence goes on from JAZRFQ010000051.1 coordinate 40,963, forward strand.
TCATAAAGGTCTCGGGCTTCATAAGAAGCACGCGCGCGCCGCCCATCTCGCACTCGCAGATGAGGGCGTGATACTTCGCGCGGTCGATCTTGACTCCGAGGCTCTTTGCTATGGCGTCTATCGCGATAAAGCCTGCGTTGTGGCGGGTCTTCTCATATTTCTGACCGGGGTTGCCGAGCCCGACCACAATGTGTGTGACGGGCTTCGTCTCGGTCTTTTTCTCTATTGATTTGAAAAGGTCGAAGATGTTGCTCATTTTTCCTCTTTTTCTATTTCGTCAAGTTCAGAAAGCCACACCGCCGCCGATGCATCGGAGGGCATAGCGAGACCGCATCTCGGCGATACCGAGACGTAGCTGACGGCAGGGCCGTCGGGCAGGCAGGAGCGCTTGAACTGCTGGCTGATAAATCTGCGCATAAACACGCGAAGCCAGCCTAAAATGGTCTTGTTATCGTAGGTGTCGCCGAGGGCCTCCTTCGCGAGCTCATACGCCTCGCGGGGAGATGCGCCGCAGCCGAGAATGTGGTAAATAAAGAAATCGTGAAGCTCGTAAGGTCCAACGAGAGCCTCTGTGCACTGGGCTATCTCGCCGTCCTTCGGCGGCAGAAGCTCGGGGGATACGGGAGTCGCAAGAATATCGTCAAGTATTGCCGCAACCTCGCCGCCCGCATTTACCGAATAGACCTCGACGATGCGTCTGACCATAGTTTTGGTAACCGAAGCGTTGACCGCGTACATCGACATATGGTCGCCGTTGTAGGTCGCCCAGCCGAGAACGAGCTCGGAGAGATCCCCCGTACCGACCACAAGTCCGCCCGTCATATTGGCAATGTCCATAATGACCTGCGTTCTCTCACGCGCCTGCGCGTTCTCATAGGTAACGTCTGTGGTCACGCCGTCGTGACCGATGTCGGCGAGATGCTGTGTAACGCTCGCCTTTATATCAACCGTACGGAACTCTGTGCCAAGCTCGTCGCAAAGGCGCTCGGCATTCGAGCGCGTGCGCTTTGTAGTGCCGAAGCAGGGCATGGTAACGCCGATAATGCTCTTTCTGTCCCAATCGAGAATGTCCGCCGCTCTCGCACAAACGAGAAGTGCCAAGGTCGAGTCAAGACCGCCCGAAACGCCGATGACCATACTCTTTGAGTATGAGCGCTCAAGTCTTGCCGCAAGTCCCTGCGCCTGGATCTCGAAGGCATCGAGGCAGGCCTCGCGCTGAAGCTCGGGATCTTTCGGCAGGAAGGGATTTTTTACCGACTCCTCGGGGTTATATTCGGCCGAGGGCAGATCGTACTCAACCGACGTATCGTTCACACGCAGGTCGGAAACAATGAGGTTATCCTCGGCAAAGGGCACAGCCTCCGCGATGATCTTGCCTCTGTGAGCGATGATATTATGCGCCGCATAAACCGCGTCGGTAGTACTCTCGCCGATGCCCGACTCGGCGTAGATATAGACCGTAGGAATATCCTCGGTGATTACCGCCGATGCCGATCGGTCAAAGCGCGATTTTTCAATAACAGCCGCGCGGGATGCAGGGTCAACGAAAATGCTCGGAGTCTTTTTGAGGCCGAAGATCGTGCCGACGGCAATATCAACGTCCTTGTCAAAGGGCGCGGTGAATACGCCGCGAGCGCAGAGCTTCGTCTCGCATCCTGCAAAGTCTATCTTCGTCGGCTTATCCGAGGGTACATCAAAGTATTTCTCGTCGCCGTGGAGTGCCGAAAGTCCGAGCAACTCGCCGCGATATACTACGGCTGTGCAGTTGTAGAAGCCATAGCAGGTCTCGGCAGGCAGACCGATAAAGCTGATCATATCAAGCTCGCGCGTTGCCGCCATAAACTCGGCAAGCCCCTGCTCTGCGCGCCTTGCAAGAGGCGGCTGGCAGAAGAGGTCACCGCAGGTCGCACCCGTCAGGGTGAGCTCGGGAAATACGAGCACTCGCACGCCGAGCTCGGCCGCGCGCTTTGCCTCGCGGACGCAGGCCGCGACGTTTGCCGCAACGTCACAAAGTCGGATTCGCGGTGATACCGCACCGACCTTTATCATTTTACTTTTCTTCAAAAATCCCATTTGTAATCTCCCGATTATTCCTTAACGAGAATGAGCTCCTTTGCATAAGGAAGCGCCGCGATAGCGTCGCAGAGAGTGTGCCACTCGGCGAGCTTGTGCGCGTGGCGCGCATAATATATGGTGATAAGCACCTCGTAGTTGAGGGTAACCGTTCTCATCTGATTGAAGGACGAGGGCAGAAGCTGGATCATATTGTGCCAGGCCTGCTTATCCTTGGTCTCGTTGTATTTGCATCTCTCGGACTCGATAAAATCGATAACCGCGTCGAGCATAGCAAGCGCGGGCTCGTCGAGTCTGTCGCAGGAGAAGTCCTCACGACCAAACTTCTTTGCCTGGATCTTATGCATCGTCGAGCAGGAATTGGCAACCGTGCCGATCTTGTAGGTGTCAAACTCCTTCCACCAGTAAAGCGGTGCGGTTATATCCATAGACACGAATATCTGACGAAGGAATTTTCTATGATCGTTGCCTGCCTTTGCGAGCTTTGTCGCGAGCGAAAGGTCATTTTCGCCGAGGATGAAATTACCCTCCGCGTCATAAGTGCTATCCATTCTATCCCAGCTGTTAAGAGGATTTCTCGCGCCTCTTATAGCATTCTCAAAATTCATTACACTGATTCTTTCTACCTTGAGCATAGTTTCCTCCTAATTTTGCGCATTTTTCTTAATTGTATCACAAAGCTAAAGAAAAGTCAATATAAATAATGCGCGCGAGCTCGCCCATGCCGCGGCGGCGCGTCGAAAAGCCTCTACAAAATGTAAATTATTGTTTACTTTTTGCCCTGTTTTCGCGATTAGTGCCACCCCGTGTTAAATTATAGCGCGTTTTTTCGCCTCTCAGAAATCAAAAAACAGATTTTACGGTGCATCTCTTGCAAAATTTCGCTGTGTGTGTTATAATTATCCTACATAAAGATCAAGAAAAGGAACAGAAGCCTTGGAATACAGAATACTTGGAAAAACAGGACTCAAAATCTCTCGCCTCGGATTTGGCGGCATACCGATTCAGAGAATCGACGCCGAGGGCACGAGAGCGCTCGTGGCAGAGCTTGCCGCCTCCGGCGTGAACTTCATCGACACCGCGAGAGGATATACGGTGAGCGAGGAATATCTCGGCTTTGCCCTAGATGGCATCAGAGACCGCTTCGTTCTCGCGACGAAGAGCATGGCTCGCACGGCAGAGGCGATGGCGAAGGACATAGACATAAGCCTCGGCAACCTGCGCACCGACTATATCGACCTCTATCAGATACACAATCCCGGCGAGGGCGATCTCGATCAGGTTATAGCACCCGGTGGAGCACTCGACGCGCTCCTTGAAGCCAAGAAAAACGGCAAAATCGGACATATCGGCATTACTCTGCACTCGGTCGAGCTCTTCCGCCGCGCCATCGAGCTCCCCTGGGTCGAGACCGTTATGTTCCCCTATAATATTGTTGAAACGCAGGGCGAGGAGCTGATCTCCGTCTGCGCCGAGCGTGATATTGGATTCATTTGTATGAAGCCTCTTGCCGGTGGTGCTATCGAGGATGCCGAGGTGGCTATGCGCTTCATCGTGAGCAACCCCGACGTCTCGGTTATAATTCCCGGTATGGCTACGGTCGAGGAGATAGCCTCGAACGTCGCCGCCGTCTCCAACACGTCGCCGCTCTCCTCTGACGAGCAGAAGAGAATCAATGCGATCCGCGATGATCTCGGCACTAATTTCTGCCGCCGTTGCAACTATTGCGCTCCCTGCACGGCAGGAATCAACATCTCCGCGGTGCTTCTCTTCGAGGGCTACTATAGCCGCTACGGCCTGAAGGATTGGGCATCCGAAAGATACGCGGGACTTGCGAAGGTCGCCTCCGACTGTATCGACTGTGGCGTATGCGAGACACGTTGCCCCTACAACCTCCCCATCCGCGAAATGCTCAAAAACGCCGCAAAAACATTGGGAAAATGACAAACAAAGGCAAGGCCGCGAGCCTTGCCTTTTTACTATAACAAGATCAATTTACGATAGAAATATGCTCTACACAACAAAACTAAAGCCTATTCTCTCAAATCCTGCAAAAATATTTTCGTTTCCTCTTGCAATTTTTAAATAAATGTGATATAATATCACGGTAATATGTACACAGTACGCATCATTAAGAGGTATTTCGCCTATGGCGAATATATCCGCACCAAGCGCTTACAAGCGAGCTTGACGCGCCAAGGTGGGATATGCGAAGCGGATTCAAGAGCTGCGCTCTTGAGCCACTTCTCAGAGGGCTCTGCATAAATATGATGCAACTGCGTGCATCATATTTATGCAGAGGTATCGAAGTGGTCATAACGGGGCTGACTCGAAATCAGTTTGTGCTAACGCACACGAGGGTTCGAATCCCTCCCTCTGCGCCAAAAAAGCACGATAGTTTTGATACGAAACTGTCGTGCTTTTTTCTTTTTCAAAACCCTTGATTTACAAGGTTTTTTGAGGTTTTATGCAATTTTGAAAAGTTTCAGCGTGAGTGGCAAAAGTTTCATTGTAAGGGATAAAAGTTTCAGCATAAAGTCAAAAGTTTCATTGTGAGCCTAAAAGTTTCAGAACTATTATAAAAATAATCAAATACTATTGAAGTTTCTCTCTATTTGTTGTATAATAAATTAAATATATTGTACGGAAACAAAAAATCCCCCCCATATTAAAAAACAACGGATATTCCCAACTACGGAACAACCGATGAAATATTATCAATTTTGAAAGGTTAATGCTATGAAAAAAATCAGTTCATTCATGTTGGCAATTGCCATGATAATATCGATGGCATTTGTGATGAATTTTGCATCTATAACGGCATCTGCTGCTGAATCAAATGTTTGGGACGGAACAACTATCACGCAACCCACATCGATGAAAACAATTGATGGTGTATATTATTATGAGATTTCTACTGCCGAAGAACTTGCCTACATTGCAAAAACGGGCGGTGATTGGCTTAACTACAATTACATATTAACCAAAGATATCGTATTGAACAATGTCGACTTAACATACGACACTAACGGTAACATAACGATTGACACCTCAACACTAAACAAATGGACTTCCATAAAAGGATTAAAAGGCATCTTTGACGGCAATGGTTTTTCAATTTCCGGTGTATATATGGATTCCTACGAGTCGGTTGCCTTTTTCAGTAGTATAGGCGCAACGGTGAAGAACCTTAACATTAAA
>JAZRFQ010000052.1:0-10124 GCA_045643725.1 Eubacteriales bacterium
AGAATATAAGAACATAGAGCAGAAAAAGAAAACCGGCTACGCCCTCTACGACTTTATGACGCGCGATCTGGGGCTCTCGGGCGTGGCGCTCCGAGTCTACGCGCTTATATACTCATTCACGGCGGCAGGCAGCAACTGTCACGGATCGATCGAATATATTGCGAAACGGACGAGCTCATCGTCTGCATCGGTAAAACGCGCGCTATGCAACCTTGTGGCAAAGGGATATGTGACGAAGAAACAGATACTGCCAAAACGCCCGTGTGTTTACATTGCAAACACAAATTCGATAACTCAAAATGATCCGATCACTGAAAAAGGAATGGATCATAATGATACTTTGATCGGATCAAAATGTACCGATGATAAGATCATGGTGAGCCATAATAATAAAGATAATAATAAAGAAGATAATAAAGATAATTACTTACCTACTAATAATTGTTATAGAGACGAGCTACGCCCGATAGAGATAGGTAATGGTACGGTCAGGCTGACTCTTCATCAGTACGTGAGACTGCTTTGTGCCATCAGCGTTCTGCCTGCCATTGATTATATAAGGAAGCTCGACCGACAGATCACCGCCCACCCCGAGCGCACCTATCCGAATCATTACAAGACCATCATCACCTGGGCGCGTGAGGACTATCGCATCGACTCTCGCGCCGAGGAAATACTCGAGAGTTAAGCACCGAGCGAAGCGAAGGTGGAATCTCGGGCATGACCGCCTCCGAGAGCGAATATTATGCCTTAAGTGCATCCTTCTCGATCACGTCGTCCTTCAGCGAGAAGAGGCAGGCGATGGCCGCAAGGCCGAGGAGCGCGAGGATGATGAGCCTTGACACGAGATCATCCCGAATTGCATATAAAATGAAGGATAGCAGTGCCGATACGGCAATTACCGTAGCCGACGGCAGAGCCTTCACCACCGAGCCGCCGGAGAGCCGCCGCGTGAGGATGATTCCTGCGGTGAGAGATGCGACCGCCGCGGCGAAGTGAGCGAGCGCCGCACCGTTGAAGGATATGGGAAGCAAGAGAAGATTCGCCGCGACGTTCACGGCAGCACCCACGATAGAGCAGAGCGAGAGCAGACCCGTGCGCTCGGCACGGATGAGAGCCGTCGCCGTCACCGAGCTGATGAAGGACACCGCCGCCGTGACGGTTATCGGATAGACCGAGGGGAGCGCCGACGAGTAACTCGACGGAGCGAGAAAGGCGAGTACCTCGGGGGCGAGGGTCAGAACTCCGAGCGAGCCCACCGCCACGAGAGCTGAGAGCTTTAGCGTGACATCGGCGACGCGATCCTGCTTGCCCTGTGCGATCTTTCGCATTATCCACGGGGATAGCGCCGAGATAAGCCCCGTCGTGATGAAGCTCATTCCCGCACCGAGAGAGTAGGCTACCGAGAAGCCTGCTACGGCGGATTCACCGACGATGCGACTTATCAGAACCTTGTCCATATTCGTCATAAGCGTGCCTGCGAGCAGATGCGGCAGAAGCGGCAGATTGAAGCGCAGAAGAAATCCCCACACCCTCCGCGAGAAAATCCGCCTGTCTCTCGTGATCGCCGTGACAAAGAGGGGTAGAGCAAATACCGCCGTGGCGATGAGAAGCGCCGTGGCTCGCAGAGTCGCCGTCGGCTCGGTGAACCGTGAGAGCAGCATCGAGAGTCCAAGCGACAGAAGAGCCGCGCCGAGATTCACCCCGATCACGAGGCGATAGCCGTAGACGTACCTGCTTCGCGACAGATAGAGCGTTATCACCGAGTCGAGCGCGATCTGTAATATCAGAAGGTAGACCATCTGCAAGGACAGTCCGAGCAGTCGGACAGCACCACTCGGGAATAGCACCGCCACGGCCGAAAAGAGCGCGAGCGAGCCGAGGGCGAGTCCGATCGCCGAGGAGAGAATCCTGTTTCCGCGCGAGTCGAGCTTCTGCATTCCGCGATATATTGCAGAGCCGCCGAGGCCCAGCGTCGTCAGCACCGAGAGCATCGCAAGCCAGCTCATATATAGCGAGTATCTGCCGTACTCCTCGGGGCTCATCACGCGAGTGAAATAGGGAGTCGCCGACATACCGCACAGCTTTATCACCGCGCTCGACGCCACGTACCACGCCCCTGCCTTTGCCGGCAGGCGCACAATGCTTTTAAGATTCATTTTGTCGGCCTCCTCCGTTTCTTTCTATTCTGCCCGATATGCCGTGGGACAAAACCAAGAAAAAATAGCCAAATTTGAAGCCGCGATGCATAATTATTGCAACTTTATACCCAAAAACGTTAAAAGAGTGACGAATTTGGAGGAATTTCGACAAAAACTTGCAAAAAATATTGCAAAAATATTGAGAAAAATATTGATTTTTTCGAGCTTTTGTAGTATAATCATAGCATCAATCAAATTTTTGAGGTGAAAAACAATGTTCAAATCAGAGTATCTTAATCAGCTGATGGAAACCGTCAAGAGACGTAATCCCGGCGAAACCGAGTTCCACCAGACCGTCGAGGAGGTTCTTTCCTCCATCGAGCCCGTTATCGAGAAGAGCCCCAAGTACGTTGAGAGCGGCGTTCTCGAGCGCATGGTAGAGCCCGAGAGAATTATAAAGTTCAGAGTTCCGTGGCTCGACGACAACGGCAAGGTTCAGGTCAACCGCGGCTTCAGAATCCAGTTCAACAGCGCGATCGGTCCTTACAAGGGCGGTCTCCGCTTCCATCCTTCCGTAAACGAGTCTATCATCAAGTTCCTCGGCTTCGAGCAGACCTTCAAGAACTCTCTTACCACCCTTCCTATGGGCGGCGGTAAGGGCGGCTCCGACTTCGACCCCCAGGGCAAGTCCGATGCAGAGGTTATGCGCTTCTGCCAGAGCTTCATGACCGAGCTCGTTAAGTACATCGGCCCCGACACAGACGTTCCCGCAGGTGACATCGGCGTTGGCGCGCGTGAGGTCGGCTATATGTTCGGTCAGTACAAGCGCATTGCAAACGAGTTCACCGGCGTTCTCACCGGTAAGGGCATTCCTTACGGCGGCTCTCTCATTCGTCCCGAGGCGACGGGCTACGGCGCGGTTTACTACACCGTTGAGATGCTCGAGCACTTCGGCGACAGCATCAAGGGTAAGACCTTCGCTATCTCCGGCTTCGGTAACGTTGCCTGGGGCGCAGTTAAGAAGATCAACGAGCTCGGCGGTAAGGTAGTTACCATCTCGGGTCCTGACGGCTACGTTTACGATCCCGATGGCGTTTCCACCGACGAGAAGGTTAACTTCATGCTCGAGATGCGTGCATCCTGCCGCAACAGAGTAGAGGACTACGCAGATAAGTTCGGCGTTCAGTTCTTCAAGGGCGAAAAGCCCTGGGGCACTAAGGTTGACATCATTATGCCCTGCGCTACCCAGAACGAGGTTGGTATGGACGAGGCAAAGGCTATCGTTGCCAACGGCATCAAGTACTACGTTGAGGTCTCCAATATGCCCACCACCAACGAGGCGGTTGCGTACCTCAAGGCAAACGGCGTGATCGTTGCTCCCTCCAAGGCAGTTAACGCAGGCGGCGTTGCGGTTTCTGGTCTCGAGATGAGCCAGAACTCCATGAGATACAGCTGGTCCGAGGAGGAGGTTGACGCGAAGCTTCACGGCATCATGTCCGGCATCTTCAAGTCCTCCATCAAGGCGGCAAACGACTACGGTCTCGGCGACGATCTTGTTGCCGGCGCGAACATCGCAGGCTTCCTCAAGGTGGCGGAGGCAATGCTCGCTCAGGGTGCAGTTTAATAGTCGGTGATTTTGGGTGATAACCGCCGATCCCTCCTGCTCGACGTAGGTTTCTACGCCTTCGGGTCGCGATCAACGATTCTCCCACCAAACTCACTCGCCTATTTTGGTCGGTGATTTTGGGCGTAAATCTCCGTTTTCTCCCACTCGACGTAGGTTTCTACGCCTTCAGGTCGAAGAACGAAAATTTCCCCTCCAAACTCCCTCGCCTATATCTAAAAGGTGATTTTGGGTGATTTGGGGTGTAAATTCCCGTTTTATTCCACCCCGGCAACATAATATTAAAAGGCGTTGTGCTTTTTCGCACAACGCCTTCGCTTTTGGCTTTTCTACCTTATAGTAAAATAAAAGAGCGGTGCATTGCACCGCTCTTTTTTAGCGAAATTACTTTGCTGCCTCGCTCTTGGCAACGACCTCAACACCCTTGTAGAAACCGCAAGCCTTGCATACGCGATAAGCCTGGTTGTACTCGCCGCACTGGGCGCACTTAACAAGGTTGGTGGGGGTCTCAAGCTTCCAAACGCTCGAGCGTCTCTTCATCTTTCTCGAGTGAGAAACTTTTCTCTTTGGTACTGCCATGATTTCCTCCTCTGAGTCTGCGACGTGCGCAAACCCTCTATCTTTTTTTATTTTTCACTTTTTTGCATCTCTTCGAGGATCTTACGCAAAGGCTCAAGGCGGGGATCGATCTCCTTGCCGTCGCACTCGCACTCACCCTCGTTCAGATTCTTGCCGCACCTCTGACACAGACCGCGACAATCCTCCGAGCAGAGAATTCTGACAGGAAACTCCATCTCGAGCTGCTCCATCAGCTGCTCGTCCATATCGAGAAATCCGTTCTCGATGATCGCATAGTCGTCGAGTCTGTCCTCGTCGACACCTGCAAGTACCTCTTTGGTGGCTACGGTTTTCTCAAGACTAAGGGAGAAACTGTCGGACACGGGAGCGAGACATCTCGCACACTCGGCAGAGTAGTCTACCGACATTTCGAGCCTCATTCTCATATATCCCGCAGTGTTGGTGATATCGCCCTTAACCTTCATGGGAGAAGGAAAGCTCACGCCCCAAAGGAAGCTAGCGGAGTTATCGGGATCAACGGTAAGGGGCAGCTCGTAGTCGAATTCCAGCAGCCTGTCGCCTGCCAGAAGGGGTCTAAGATCAAGCTTCATCCCATACCTCCCGAGATAGTAAAATCGTCATTTGGGCGCAGTTTAGGCTACGAACCCAAAGTCGTACACTATATTATATAACTAAAGAGGCAAATTGTCAAGAGTTTTTTGCAAAATTATTTCCAAAAACGAAAAATCTCAATATTGACATTTTGAGCGCCTTATTGTATAATGGTGTTGAATATTAAAATGGGCAAATATGTCCGCGAAAAAAGGAGACGACCTATGCTTACTGATATCGAAATAGCGCAGTCCGTTACCCCGAAGCACATTACCGAAATTGCAAAAACCGCAGGAATCGAAGACAAATACCTCGAGCAGTATGGCTCGGATAAGGCGAAGATCGATCTCTCGCTTCTCACCGACAGAAGCGACGCACCCGACGGCAAGCTTATCCTTGTCACCGCGATAACCCCCACTCCTGCAGGAGAGGGAAAGACCACCACTACCATCGGTCTTGCCGACGGCCTTAACAGAATTGGCAAGGGCGTTACCGTTGCGCTCCGTGAGCCCTCCCTCGGCCCCGTTTTCGGCGTTAAGGGCGGTGCGGCAGGCGGCGGCTGGGCGCAGGTCATTCCTATGGAGGACATCAATCTGCACTTTACCGGCGACTTCCACGCGATCGGCGCGGCGAACAACCTTCTTGCCGCGATGCTCGATAACCATATCTATCAGGGCAACTCCCTGAACATCGACCCCCGTCGTATCACCTGGCACAGATGCGTTGATATGAACGACCGTCAGCTCCGCTTCGTTACCGACGGACTCGGCGGCAGAGTCAACGGCGTGCCGCGTGAGGACAGCTACGACATCACCGTGGCATCCGAGATCATGGCGGTGCTTTGCCTTGCATCCTCGATCACCGATCTCAAGGAGCGCCTCGGCAGAATTATCGTAGGCTACACCTACGACGAGCGCCCCGTAACCGCCCACGACCTCAAGGCAGAGGGTGCTATGACGGCGCTTCTCAAGAACGCCCTCAAGCCCAACCTCGTTCAGACTCTCGAGGGCACGCCTGCCCTTGTTCACGGCGGACCCTTCGCCAATATCGCTCACGGCTGTAACTCTGTTCTCGCAACGAGAACGGCTGTCAAGCTCAAGGAATACACTGTTACCGAGGCAGGCTTCGGCGCAGATCTCGGAGCAGAGAAGTTCCTCGACATCAAGTGCCGCGTGGCAGGTCTTACCCCTGCGGCAGTAGTTATCGTCGCAACCGTCAGAGCGCTCAAGATGCACGGCGGTCTTGCAAAGACCGAGCTCGGCACAGAGAACCTTGAGGCCCTCGGCCGCGGTATTCCCAACCTCCTTCGTCACGTTTCCAACATCAAGAACGTCTACAAGCTTCCCTCGGTGGTTGCGGTCAACCGTTTCCCCACCGATACCGATGCCGAGATCGAGTACATCATCGCAGAGTGCAAGAAGCTCGGCGTTAACGTCGTTCTCTCTACCGTTTGGGCAGAGGGCGGTCGTGGCGGCGAGGCACTCGCGCGCGAGGTCGTCAGACTCTGCGAGGAGGAAGAGGGCGATTTTAGCTTCTCCTATCCCGACGAGGCGTCGCTTGAGGAGAAGATCACCGCTGTCGTCCGTCGCGTTTACGGCGGCGAGGGCGTGAATATCACTCCCCAGGCTAAAAAGCAGATAGACTCACTTACCGCACTTGGCTTTGCGGGACTTCCCGTTTGTATTGCCAAGACGCAGTATTCCTTCTCGGACGATCCCGCGAAGCTCGGCGCACCCGAGGGCTTTACCGTCACCGTCAAGAACGTCAGAGTCTCCGCAGGCGCAGGCTTTGTGGTAGTTCTCACCGGCGATATTATGACGATGCCCGGCCTTCCCAAGTCCCCCGCGGCAGAGCGTATCGACGTTGACGAGAACGGCAAGATCAGCGGTCTTTTCTAAAGAAAACTTAACACGGGTAGCCACTTACGGCTAAAAAAGAACAAAAATGAAGCTTATTATTGCATCCAATAACGCCCACAAGATCTACGAGATCAAGAAGATCCTCTCGGGCAAGTTTGACGAGATCGTATCTCTTCGCGAGGCAGGTATCGACCACGAGACCGTCGAGGACGGTACCACCTTTATGCAGAACGCTCTGAAGAAGGCTCGCGAGATCGCAGAGATCTCGGGCGAGTGCGCTCTTGCCGACGATAGCGGCATCTGTGTGAACGCCCTTGACGGCGCGCCCGGCATTTACAGTGCGCGCTTCTCTGGCGAGCACGGCAACGACGAGGCGAACAACCGCCTTCTCCTTGAGAAGCTCGAGTCTGCCACCGACCGCGGCGCACATTACACCTGCGCTATGGCTCTGGTCTATCCCGACGGCAGAGCAGTCGAGGCAGAGGGCTATATGTACGGCGAGATCACGAAGGAGCCTCGCGGCACTCGCGGCTTCGGCTACGATCCTCTCTTCGTTTACACAGGCGAGACTCGCACCGTCGCAGAGATGACCGACGATGAGAAGAACGCTATCAGCCACAGAGCAAGGGCTCTTCAGCTTCTACTTGAAAAACTCTGATTTTGAGGCAAAATGGAAACTATAGTTAACATTTTAGAGATTATTGGTATCATTTCCTTCGCTGCGGCGGGGGCTATGATCGCCATCGACAAGGAAACCGATATCGTGGGCGTCGTGCTCATGGCTATCACCACCTGCTTTGCCGGAGGTATGCTTCGTGACGTTCTGGCAGGCAGACTTATAGGGCTCGAATGCCCCTGGTTCTTCTCGGGTAGCTCCGACGCCAATCTCTACATCATAATATCGGTTGCGACGGCAGTCGTCGTATTCCTCGCGGCGCTTATCTTCAAGAAATCTTACGTTAAAGAGGAGATGCTCGTCCGCTCGGTCAACAACGTCCTCGACGCTATCGGTATCGGCGTTTTTGCCGCTATCGGTACGGGAAATTACCTCGAGGCGGGCGCTTTCGTTGCCATCAGTATGGGCGTGCTCACCTCGGTGGGCGGCGGACTTATCCGTGACATCATTTTAAACGACATCCCCTTCATCCTCCGCAAGTACGTCTACGTCGTTCCGATCGTTCTTGGCTCCGGACTCTATTACGTCATCCGCAAGTGTATCATACCCACCGCGGCGTACGCAGAGCCGGTGGCTATCGTCGGATGCGTTCTCCTCGTTTTCGTTATCAGAATGCTCGCAACCTACTTCAAATGGAATCTGCCGAAGGCGATCGATTTCAGAAAAATGCGCGAGACCGTCAAGCGTGAGCAGCTTGACGAGGACGATTTTTAACCCTCAGAAAAATATTTTTGTATATTTTTTATAAAAAGTATTTACTTTTTTGTAAAGATGTGCTATAATACATTCTGCGCGACTATGTTCGCGTGTTACCTCGCACTCGGTTTTGCGTTTGGCGATGACTCCGTGACGGGATTTTCCCCCGCGTAGTTTTCTGCATTCACCCGCGCATCCACTGGGACGGGGAATAAATTTAAGAAAGGTGAAAAAAGATGATTGCAAAGGAACTTAAGACCTCCCTCATTGAGACCTACAAGATCAACGAGAGAGACACCGGTTCTCCCGAGGTTCAGGTAGCTATTCTTACTACCAGAATCAATGAGCTCACCGAGCACATGAAGAAGAACCCCAAGGACTTCCACTCTCAGAGAGGCCTCTCTAAGATGGTTGGTCACAGAAAGCAGCTTCTTAACTATCTCGCGAAGAAGGATATCGAGAGATACAGAGCGATTATTAAGAAGCTCGGCCTCAGAAAGTAATTTCAGAGCCGAAAAGACGCACAATAACGGAGCTGTCATCGATCCCGATAGGCAGCTCCTTGTTGTGAAAACACAAAAATCAAAAAACGGTACGGAGCGGAAGTAGCAGTTAAATATGCATTCGCAGAGCCGAGCGTATATTTAAGTGCTATGTTCGCGCCAACCCGGAAATTTAAAAAGGAGAAAAAAGAAAATGGTAGAAAGATTCAAGACATTTGACGACTACAAGACCTTTAAGTACGAGCTTGCGGGCAGACCTCTCGTTGTAGAGACGGGTAAGGTTGCAGGCCTTGCAAACGGCGCGGCAATTATCAAGTACGGTGAGACCACCGTTCTTGCAACCGCAACCGCATCCGCCGCACCCCGCGACGGTATCGATTTCCTTCCTCTCTCTGTTGACTACGATGAGAAGATGTACGCAGTAGGCAAGATCCCCGGCGGCTTCCTCAAGCGCGAGGGTAAGCCCTCCGAGAAGGCAGTTCTTGCAGGCCGTGTTATCGACCGCCCTGTAAGACCCCTCTTCCCCAAGGATCTGCGCAACGACATCTCGCTTCTTCTCACTATTATGTCCGTAGACCCCGATTGCTCTCCCGAGATCGCAGCTATGATCGGTGCGTCCATCGCGCTCTCTATCTCTGACATTCCCTGGAACGGCCCTATCGGCGGCGTGTTCATGGGTCTCGTTGACGGCAAGATCGTCGTTAACCCCACCGCGGAAGAGAGAAAGAATAGCGACCTTGAGCTTACCGTTGCTGCATCCGCAGAGAAGGTAGTTATGATCGAGGCAGGTGCTAACGAGGTATCCGACGAGGTTATGTATGAGGCTATCATGCAGGCTCACGAGGAATGTAAGGGTATCGTAAACTTCATCAACGAGATTGTTGCCGAGATCGGCAAGCCCAAGTTCACCTACACCTCCGGCGAGCTTGATCACGATATGTTCGATGAGATCTTCGCATACTGCGAGGAGCGCGTTATGGAGGCTCTCGACACCGACGATAAGAACGTAAGAGATGCAAAGATGCAGCCCATTATGGACGACATCGTTGCTAACTTCGAGGAGAAGTACGAGGACATTAAGACCATTCTCCCCGAGCTTATCTACAAGATTCAGAAGAAGATCGTTCGTCGCTGGCTCCTTGTTGACAAGAAGCGTGTTGACGGTAGACGTATGGACGAAATCAGACCTCTTGCCTCTGAGGTTGGCGTAATTCCGAGAGTACACGGCTCGGGTCTGTTCACCAGAGGTCAGACTCAGGTTCTTACCATCGCAACTCTCGGCACTCTCTCCGATGCACAGAAGCTTGAGGGTCTTGACAGCGAGACCTCCAAGAGATATATGCACCACTACAACATGCCCGGCTACTCCACCGGTGAGGCTAAGGCACTCCGTTCTCCCGGCCGTCGTGAGATCGGTCACGGCGCACTCGCAGAGCGTTCTCTTATTCCCGTTCT
>JAZRFQ010000053.1:0-8773 GCA_045643725.1 Eubacteriales bacterium
GTAAGACCATCGAGATTCCCATTAAGTCTAACTTCCGTGAGGGACTTACAATGCTTGAGTACTTCATGGGTGCAAAGGGTTCTCGTAAGTCGCTGTCGGATACCGCTCTTCGTACCGCAGACTCGGGTTACCTTACCCGTCGTCTTGTTGACGTTTCTCAGGACGTTATCGTTCGTGAGGAGGACTGTGGTGCTACCTCGGGTATCGTTGTTTCGGATATCGTTTCCGGACAGACGGTAGTTGAGAAGCTCTTTGACCGTCTCGTTGGCAGATACACCGTTAACGATGTTATCGACGAGAACACCGGTGAGCTCATCGTTCCCGCAAACACCATGATCACCGAGGAGATGGCTCAGGCAGTTATCGATGCCGGCATCACTAAGGTTGAGGTTCGTACTATTCTCAGATGTCTTGCAAAGCGCGGCGTCTGCGTGCATTGCTACGGTGCAGACCTTGCACACGGCACTCCCGTTTCCATCGGTGAGGCGGTCGGCGTTATTGCCGCACAGTCCATCGGTGAGCCCGGTACTCAGCTTACGATGAGAACCTTCCATACCGGTGGTGTCGCAGGTTCGGATATTACTCAGGGTCTTCCCAGAGTCGAGGAGCTCTTCGAGGCAAGAAAGCCCAAGAAGACCGCCATCGTTACCGAGTTCTCGGGTACTGCTCGTATCCAGTCTGATAAGAAGCTTTCCAAGGTTATTATCCAGAATCCCATCGAGCCTACCAATGACGAGGTTGTTTACGAGATACCCTTCGGTATGCGTCTGTGCATCGAGGACGGTCAGACCGTCGTTCGCGGTCAGCAGCTTACAGAGGGCTTCCTTAACCCCGCAGACGTTCTTCGTATGAGCGGTATTGATGCAGTTTATGACTACATCATCCGTGAGGTACAGAAGGTTTACCGTGGTGAGGACGTTGAGATCAACGACAAGCACGTCGAGTGTATCACAAGACAGATGACTCGTAAGATCGAGATCGAGGACGCCGGTGACACCGACCTTCTCGTTGGTACCAAGGTTGACGTTCTTGAGTTCCGTCTTGAGAATGAGAAGATCGACGAGAGAATCGCTGCAGGCGAGGTTGGACTTCGCCACGCAGAGGGCGCACCTCTCCTTCTCGGTATTACCAAGGCTTCTCTTATGACCGAGTCCTTCCTTTCCGCGGCTTCCTTCCAGGAGACCACCAAGGTTCTTACCGAGGCTGCCATCAACGGCAAGCGCGATAAGCTTCTCGGCCTCAAGGAGAACGTTATTATCGGTAAGCTCATCCCCGCAGGTACCGGCATTGGCAAGTACCGTGCAGTTGAGATCGAGGATACCGGTTCGAAGTTCGCAAACGACGATCTCGTTGAGATCTCCGATAACGATTCTATGGTTTATGACGCTCGCGAGAGTGCAGATGCGGTAGAGGTTATCGCAGAGTAATTTAATAAAAGTAACGGACTGCCCATTTTTGCGGCAGTCCGTTTTATTTTGAAAAAGGCTTTCTTGCTGCGTAAACGCGAATAAATCCAAAAGAATAAAAATAATATCAAAAACTTGTTGCAAAACCCGAAAAAATTTGATATACTATACTTGTTAGAAAAATATTACAAGGAGACATATTATGAAACTCAGCGTACTTACTAACCTCTTCGCAGGACTCTCCTTCGATGAGGCACTTGCAAAGTTCGAGGCACTCGGCATTGGCGCAGTTGAGATCGGCTGCGGCGGCTATCCCGGCAAGGCTCATTGCAATCCCAAGGGGATTCTCGCTTCCGACAAGGCTCTTGCAGAGTGGTGCGATACCCTCAAGCGCCATAACCTCGAGGTTTGCGCTCTCTCGGTACACGGCAACCCCGTTCACCCCGACAAGGCAATTGCAAAGCAGTATCACGACGACTTCGTTGACGCAGTTCTTCTCGCAGAGAAGCTCGGCATCGACACCGTTATCACATTCTCCGGCTGTCCCGGCGGATGCCCCGAGGATAAGACTCCTAACTGGGCAACCTGCGCTTGGCCCGATGACTTCCTCGCGGTTCTTGATTATCAGTGGAACGACGTTCTCATTCCTTATTGGAAGGAGACCGCAGCATTTGCTAAGTCCCACGGCGTAACCAAGATCGCTTTCGAGATGCATCCCGGCTTCTGCGTTTACAACCCCGAGACTCTTCTCAAGCTTCGCGCGGCGGTTGGCGACGTTATCGGCGCTAACTTCGACCCCTCCCACCTTATCTGGCAGGGCATCGATCCCGTTGCGGCTATTCGTGAGCTCAAGAGCGCGATCTATCACTTCCACGCAAAGGATACCAAGATCGACAAGTACAACACCGCGAAGTTCGGCGTTCTCGATACCAAGCACTATAGCGACGAGGCTAACCGTTCTTGGATCTTCCGTAGCGTAGGCTATGGCAACGGCCTTGACTATTGGAGAGATATGATCTCCAACCTTCGTCTTGTTGGATATGACAAGGTTATGTCCATCGAGCACGAGGATTCTCTTATGACTCCCGACGAGGGCCTCTGCCACGCAGTACAGTTCCTCAAGGAATCCATCATCAGAGATCCCAAGCCCACCGAGATGGGTTGGGCATAAGCCACACAACAAAAACAAAGAGCGATCGATACCTCGATCGCTCTTTTCTTAATATCAGGCAAAAAAAGAGATAACTCTACACGGGTAGGGTTATCTCTTTTTGATTTGTAAAGTATGATTTACATTTTTATGACCTCGCGCAGAGCATCTGCCTCGGTCGGCAGAGAGGCGAGCTCATTGTCGGGCATAAACTCGAGAAGCATCATCCTCGGACGCGAGAGCAGGGAAATGTATCTTTTCCAGGTAGGAATAGCATCGGCGAGAGGATAGCGGTTCGCGGCATCCCAGTTGAATACGTGGATGTGCTCGACGTATTTCTCGACGGTCTCGAGGTACTCGAGATTCTCCTCTACCGATCTGTCTCTGAAGGGCTGCCAATACATTCTGAATTTGTCCGAGTCGGCATTCTCCATCAGCATCAGAGCATCGTCGAGTCTCTCGGTAAAGGTCTTGTCGTGGCACTCAAGGCAGAGCTTTACGTTTTCGCGCTCTGCGATGTCCACCGCGCGCCAGCAGGAGTCCATAAACTTGTCGAGCTCGGATATAGACATATCCTTGCCGCATTTTCTGCCTGCCCAAAGGCGCAATACGTTAGTGCCAAGAGTCTTTGCCGCCGAAATATAATAATTCAACTCGTCGGTAGGGGTCTCGCCAAGTCTGAAATAAGTGCCGTAGGAGCAACAGCTGACGCCGAACTGCGCCTGAAGCTGTGCGAGCTCGCCAAGCATACCGAGACTTCGGTGCGGCGCGTGAATATCGCTGCCCCACTCGATGTAGGAAAGACCGGCAGTCTTCATCATGGTGAGAATCTCGCGCTGTGTATTGTTGCGGAAGGATATAGATACAAGGCCTGGCTTATATATTTCCTTTGGCGCCGACTTCGGTACTGTGAATTTTGGAATGTAATGTGTCATGGAAATCTCCTTTGGAGCTTTTGGGGTTGTAGGAAATGGCATCAGATATTTTCTTTGGGGTAGAACTCTTGCATATCGTCAAGGCGCAGAAGCATTGGATGAAGGCCAAATGCTTTGCCGGTATCGATATCTATCCAAGTATCAGTTATAATACATTTTCCGCGGTACTGCTCGCCATAATATGCCGTAGGCGTGTGACCGAAAACTGTGGTAAAGCGCTTCGAGTATACGGTGTCAATCTGCGGCCGCGTCCAGACGAGCTCGCGTTCGGAATAATCACTCATAGGGCGATCCTCGGAGAATTCGCCGAGTCCTCCGTGAACGAGCATAAAGTCTCTGCCACCCACGGTGATTGCATCGTATAGCGGACATTCCTGCAGATATTCGAGAATTGCTGCCCGTGAGTCTGCCGTCTCTCTTTGAAGATCACGGAGCGTGGGGTCAGCACCGTTTGCACGCCAGTTGCTTATTTTGCGGAGGTTCTGCCTGCTAAAGCAGTCAATCGTCTCGTCGGTGATCTCGTCAAAGAGAAAAGAGCAGGATAGAAGCATGCACTCGTGGTTTCCGAGTATCAGCTCTACGTTTGGCTGAAGCATAATCCATTTTATAAGCTCAATTCCGTGCTCTCCGCGATCGGTAACGTCGCCGAGAATAAAAAGAAAGTCATCGTGTCCGAAATTTGCCTGTTTGAGTAGCTGCAAAAAATCATTAAGGGGGTACCCGTGTAAATCTGAAGTTAAGTAAACCATAGTTTTTCTCCTTGTTTCAGAAGCGAGATCTTAGAGAATAATGCAAACTATTATTTACATTATTCCTGCTCGAGCCAGTTGTCTCCGACACTGACGTCAACTGTAAGGGGAACCGAGAAGCTCGCCGCAGACTCCATCTCCTCGCGGAGGATCCTCTTGCAGAGCTCTGCGTCCTCGCGCTTTGCCTCCACAATGAGCTCGTCGTGAACCTGCATAACGATCTCGGCATCAAGTCCCTCGGCTTCAAGACGTCCTGCCACCTTGAGCATCGCGATCTTCATTACGTCGGCGGCCGTGCCCTGAATAGGCGCGTTCATCGCCACACGCTTTCCAAAGGCGCGCATATTGGCGTTAGATGCCTTCAGCTCGGGGATATATCTGCGTCTGCCGTACTCGGTGACGGTATATCCGCGCTCCTCGGCCTCACGGACCACGCGCTCAAGATACTCCTCAATAGAGGGGTAGTTCATCATGTAGCTCTTGATGTATTTTGTCGCTTCCTTGACGGTCGTGCCGATGTCCTTGGCGAGCGAGAAGCCGCCGATGCCGTAGACGATACCGAAGTTGACCGCCTTGGCGCGCTTACGCATCTCCTCGTTCACCGCCTCCTCGGGAAGCCCGAAGACCGCCGCGGCAGTCTTTCTGTGAATATCCTCGCCCGAGAGGAACGCCTCACTCATAGTATAGTCGCCCGAAATGTGAGCGAGCAGACGAAGCTCGATCTGCGAGTAGTCGGCGTCAACGAGCACGTAGCCGTCCTTCGCGATGAAGTGGCGGCGCATCTCGCGGCCCATCTTGGTTCTTATAGGTATGTTCTGCAGGTTTGGCTCGGCGCTGGAGAGTCTGCCGGTAGCCGTCAGAGCCTGCTTGAAATCGGTGTGAATTCTGCCATCGGCGTCCGCCACCTCGGTCAGAGCCGTGGTGTATGTTCCGCGAAGCTTCGTCACCTGTCTGTATTCGAGAATATCGTCGATAATAGGCGACTCGGCGCGGAGCTGCTCGAGAGTTTCTGCATCGGTGGAGAAGCCGCTCTTGGTCTTCTTCGGGCAGGGGAGTCCCATTTCAACGTAGAGAACCTGCGCCAGCTGCTTTGGCGAATTGATATTGAACTCGTGACCTGCGCGCATATAGATGCTCGCGGTGAGATCGTCGGCAAGCTCGCCGAGCGCCTCGCCAAACTCGAGAATTCCCGCACAGTTTATGCGGAATCCGCGACGCTCGATCCTGTAAAGAAGCTTCAGAAGCGGAAGCTCAACTTCGTCGAGAATGAACTCGAGTCCGTCCTTAACAACGCGCTCGCGCAGGATGCGCTCAAGCTCGTCATAGAGCCCGACTGCCACGCATCCGGATTCAACACTCTTCCCGAGGAACATGGATGCGAGCGATTCAACACCGCCGTGTCCCGAGCCGGGATTTATGACGTATGCATAGAGCATAAGGTCGAGAAATTTAACACTGGTGCCGTCTATTCCCATCTTATCGAGGGCGTGAAGCAGGGCTTTTCCGTCGTAGCAGATGACCTCTTTGCCATCAAGATACTCGCCGAACGCGGCGATATCCCCCGTAACGTGTAAAGTTTTGTCGCCTGCGCTTACATAAATTTCACCCGAGGAGATCTCAAGCGAAATGCGCTCGTCGGGAATATTCTTGAGCTCGTCAAGCGTGACGTCGGTAAAGCACGCCGAGAAGGCCTCTGCGTCGGAAGCCTTGTCTTCATCCTCGGCCTTGCCGGTGAGACCGAACTTCTGTATCAGCGAGTTCAGCTCGAGCTCGGTGAACTTCTTGTAGAGTCCAACCTCGTCGCGAGGAAGCATAGACAGACTCTCAAGCGTGCGCTCAAGAGGTGCATCGGTTATGATAGTCGCGAGCGTCTTCGACATATAGGCGTTATCCTTGTCGCGCAGAAGCTTCTCGCGCACGCCCTTGGAGATGCGCTTGTCCTCAATATTCTCATATATGCCGTCTAGCGAGCCGAAGTTCTGTATCAGGCTCTGCGCCGTCTTCTCGCCAATGCCGGCAACGCCGGGAATGTTATCGGAGGAATCACCCATCAGAGCCTTCATATCAATGAATTGCGAGGGCGCAACTCCGTATTTTTCAAAGAATTCCTCGCGGTGCATCACAAGAGTGTCGCTATTCGTCGCGAGAAGCACTGTTACCTTATCGTCAATAAGCTGAAGCAGGTCGCGGTCGCCCGAGAGAATATAGCTCTCGAGCCCCTCGCCGCTATGCGCCATCTTTGCCACCGTGCCTTGCAGGTCATCCGCCTCATAGCCTGGGAGCTCAAGGACGTGCAGACCCATAAGGCGCAGGCATTCCTTCGCATCCTCAAACTGCGAGATGAGCTCGGGCGGGGTAGGGTGACGCTTTGCCTTGTAGCCGTCAAACATCTTGTGACGGAAGGTCGGTATCTTCAGATCGAAGGTCACCGCGGCATAATCGGGCTTAATTGCCGATATCTGGCGCGAGATGATGTTGATCATGCCGAAAATAGCATTAGTGTATTTGCCGCTCTTCGTAAGAAGCGGACGCACGCCGTAAAAGGCGCGGTTAATTATACTGTTGCCGTCAATTACCAGTATTTTCTTCATCGGGAATCTGCCTTTCATCCTCTGTGGGAATATCCGTGACCTCCTCTTCCGCAAGCGCGGCGTCGGCTGTGGCCCTGGCGTGCTTTACCGCCGAAACGGTTCTGCAAATTGCAAAGATAAGTACGGATAAGAGTATAGCCGCCTCTCCAAGAGAGTGAGCGATCACTCTACCTTTAACTATATAGACTGTGAGTGCGGGAAGCACCGCATACGCAGAGAGCATCGCCGTCACAGCGCCGAACGTCAAATAATTCTGCCATCTGTCCTTGCCGAGCGCGATGCGCGTTTCCTCGAGCAAGAATAGAGCCGCGGCGATAGCCGCGATCTCGGTTGCGATCTTCTGCGGCTGATGAATTGCGCTGCCGAGGCGGAAGAAGAGAAATGCGGCGTACATTCCAAAGAACAAGGCCGCGCCCATGCCGAGATACCCGAGAATCGGGCTCTTTGAGTTGACGCCTAGCGCGCTCGAGGCAAAGAATGCTACGGCACAAAGTGCGAGTACGCCTGCGAGAATTGCCACGATGCAGGATCTGTCGGAGGAGAAAATCGCGATGTTACCGCCTGCGCGTGAAGCAAAGTATGAGAAGATATCGGTGGCGATCCAGAGCGTCGCTATCGCCATAACAGCCGACGGGATATACCATAGAGGCTTATTCATATCCTTTGGCAAAGCGACGCCTTTTACCTTTAAGAATAAGGAAGCAAGCGGCGCCAAAACCGAGATTGCCATACCAATATTTGCTATATTTATAAGGGTTGCACCGCCGTAAAAACCGGTGAGGTAATCCATGCTCGTGACCGATGCAATGCACCTGAATATGGTCGCAATAAGTGCTAAAGCAGCGGATATCGTAGTGATTCCGAGACAGCGAACAGCGTTTTTCATCGTGAGTTTCCTTCATTTATTATTATATATAAATATATTGTACACCAAAAATGTGAATAAATTGTAAACAAATAACGATAATGATTAAAAAATGTGGAAAAATCGAGAAAAAATCGCTGTAATATCCTCTGAATCGTGTAGAAAATGAGATTTTTAGAGGTCTTTTTTGCCGAGAACTGTCTTGGCTCTTTGTGCATATTCAACAAAAATATTCCTAAAATTTCGTGAAAAATTTTGGTATTGACGGGAGATTTTTTTGAAAAAAGTATTGATTTTTTACATATTTTAATGTATAATATAAGGGCTTGATATGCGTTGAAGCGGGAGGTGGCTACCCTTTGAGGTAGGGAATTTCCGCCGAGTATGTCCGATATTTAACCGGGCGAAACAAGAGTGTTGTTTATTACAACCGTGTTCTTTTTCGGTTCGTTTGCGCCGCTGCGGTCGGCCTATCGAATCGATTTTGTTGGGGTGTGTTTGACACGCCCGGCACGATGTAAAACCTCTTCGCCTTCTTAAAACGTCGCACAGCAATACGACAAAAGGAGGAAACAAAAACAATGGCACAGGGAAAAATCAGAGTGAGACTCAAGAGCTATGACTCGACCATCATCGACGCCGCAGCAGCGAAGGTAGTTGACGTAGCAAAGAGAAACGGAAGCAAGGTAAGTGGTCCTATTCCCCTTCCTACCGACAAGGAGATCGTTACGATCCTCAGAGCGGTTCACAAGTACAAGGACAGCCGTGAGCAGTTCGAGCTGCGCACCCACAAGAGACTGATCGACATCCTTGACCCTCAGGCGAAGACCGTAGAGGCTCTTATGAGCATCGAGCTTCCCGCAGGCGTTGAGATCGAGATCAAGGCTTAATTCGGATACGTCCGAAAAAAACGGGAGCTTCAAATCCCGAAAAAATACCACGGCCTCGTGGTCAAGTTGGCGGCTCCGCTGAACAAGCGAAAATTCAAACCCGTCAACCAATAACTATGGAGGAAAAATGAAAAAAGGCATTATCGGCAAGAAGCTGGGCATGACTCAGATCTTCGACGAAAAAGGC